>CAJFNF010000008.1:0-55315 GCA_904394215.1 uncultured Faecalibacterium sp. | reverse complement strand
ATTGAAAAGAACTTGTGGCCGGTCGGTACACACCTGAAATCATCATTCTTTTGGCTGCTAACCGCAGCAGGGTCGATTTGCCGGTGTACCTGGGGCCTGAGCAAATAAAAAAGACCCTCTTTTGAGGGTCAGGGATTCATGGGTGATAGCGTGTCAGCGTCCATCACATCATAGGTGTCAGACGGTTTGAGTTTCAGATGGCGGTCGAGATACTTCTCGATGTCAAATATGTTCTTCTTATCGTAATCCCCTGTCAGCTTATAGTTGGGATGCTGGGTCAGATCGTACTTGTCGGAGAGAAAAGGCCGGACACCGCGCAGCTGCAGGATGCACTTGTCGCCGTCCATGACGGCCAGTTCATCCCGGCTCATGAGTTCATGGCCGGTTTTTTGGTACGATGTGCCATAGCTGGGGCTGTTGCCGCGGGTGTCCGATGTGTTATAAAGGTCGATCGTCTCTTTCCCTAGTGCCGCGGCCAGTTCCTTGAGAGTTGTATTTTCGGAGCCGCCCAGGAAAACCTGGCTGTCCATGTTTCCGATTATTGTGTCGGCGTTGTCCTTGTACAGTGCTTTGAGCTGAGACTGTGCCTGCAGCACCAGGCAGGCTGAGATTTCACGGCTGCGGATGGTGGCCACCAGCTTCTCCAGGTTGGGAATCTGGCCGATATTGGCACACTCGTCAATCAAACAGCGTACATGGACGGGAAGCCGTCCGCCATATACGTCATCTGCTTTTTCACAGAGCAGATTGAACAGCTGGGTGTAAACCATCGAAATAAGGAAGTTGAAGGTGCTGTCTGTATCGGACATAATGAGGAACAGCGCCGTTTTCCGGTCGCCCAGGGTATCCAGTTCCAGCTCGTCATAGGCGGTAATCTCCCGCAGTTCGGCAATGTCAAAGGGGGCCAGCCGGGCACCGCAGGAAATAAGGATCGACTTTGCGGTCTTGCCGGCGGCCAGCTTATACAGACGATACTGCCGTACAGCGAAATGGTTCGGCTGCTGCTCTCCCAGTTTCTCAAACATCTGGTCTACCGGATTTTGAAACGCCTCATCGTCCTCCCGGACTTCCATGACATTCAGAAATTCCAGCAGTGTCGCAAAGTTCTGTTCTTCCTCTGGAGCCTCATAGTGGATATAGGCAATCAACGCCGTAAGCAAGAGCTTTTCCGCTTTGTCCCAAAACGGATCGCCCCCTTTGCCTTCGCCACGGGTATTGGTCATGAGGGTTGTCACCAGCTTCAAGATGTCCTTTTCGCTGTGGATATAGTGGAAGGGGTTGTAGTGCATCGACTTGCCGAAGTTGATGGTGTTGAAGATCTTGATGCGGCAGCCTTTCTTCACAAACGCATTGCCGACCTCAAGAATCGTAGTTCCCTTCGGGTCGGTGAGAACATAAGACGAATGCATCTGCAATAAATTCGGTTTAATCCAGAAGCGTGTCTTGCCGCGCTCCCACCTTGGGCGGCTCTCTGGGAAGCTTTGCCGAAGTTACTTACACTTTCTCACCGGTTTACCAACACTGCAGCACGAAACGGCACCGTTGTCAATTTTGTTTTTCGCCCGCGGGGGTTACTGTTTGCCGGCAGCGCGGCGGATCTGCAGCAGCACCAGCACCAGGCCCACCCCCAGCAGGATGTGGCCCAGGCCGGCGATGCCCGACACTGCCCCGGCTGCGCCGGCGGACAGGGTGATGCCCATCACCTGGATGATCCCCCGCACCACCAGCATGACGGCGGTGAGGTTGAGGCCCAGATGGTACACTGCCAGCACCCGGCCGGTTTTGGGGGTGGTGAAGGAAAAGCTCTTTTCCACCACCGCCAGCAGCAGGAAGAACACCATCCCCAGCATGAAGTAGTGGGTATGTACCAGCCCCAGGCTGGTGCGGGCGGTGAAGTCCAGCATCTTGGTGAATTCCCGGTAGAACACCCCGCCGATCATGGCCAGGATGGCGTACACCAGAGCCGTATTGACATAGCGTTTCATAGACAAATTACCTCCGTTCCTGTTTCATGGCAAAATAACCGATCAGCACCGTCCAGACATAGGCGCAGGTCTTGGGGATCATCAGCATCCCGATCATGGGCACGGCGTCCGCCCACAGCACCACCGGGATGTAGAACCCAAAGCTCAGCACAATGGTCAGCCACATCCAGCGGAAGGCCCGGTCCCCCCGGGCTTTTGTCAAGGGGGCACGGCAAAGGGGCGGCCCCGCCAAGGCAGAGCCGCCGCCGATATGGTTTCTTTTACAGGAACAGGGCGATGACCACCTGCATCCCCACCCCCAGAACGGCGCCCGCCGCCCAGGTGAGGCCGGTGATGAACAGGTTCTGCTTCCAGGAGGGGTTGGCACGCCACAGCACCGCCAGGCCCACCCCGGCGCCGGTGCACAGCCCCGCCACCAGGCTGGAAAACCGCAGGGCCCCTTCCAGGTACATCTGGGTCAGCAGGACGCTGGCGGCGCAGTTGGGGATCAGCCCCACCGCCGCCGCGAACACCGGCTGGAAAAAGCCCATCCGGCCCAGGGCGTCCGAGATGACTTCCTCCCCGATCCCTTCCACCAGCAGGCCGAACACCAGGCTGAAGGCGAAAATGAACAGGAAAATCTCGATGGTGTGGCGCAGGGCCGCCCGCCACAGGGGGTGCTGATGGCCCCCCTCCTCGTGGGTCTCGTGGCAGTCCACCTCATCGGCATGGCCGGTGTAGCCGCCCCGCAGGGACCTGGGCAGCAGGGGCCGCAGCACAAAGTCCAGCACAAAGCCGAACACGATGGCGTAGATCACCTTGATGGCCAGCAGCACCGCCAGCTTGTCCCAATAGTCGGGCATGGACACCAGCAGGGGGATGGCCTCGTCGCTGGTGGCCAGGTACACCGCCATCAGGGTGCCCAGGGTGATGACCCGGGAGGCGTAAAAGTTGGAGGCCACCGCCGAGAAGCCGCACTGGGGCACGCACCCCAGCACCGCACCCGGCACAGACCCCCACCGGCCGCCGCTGGCCAGCAGCTGCTCGATCCGCTCCCCGTGGCGGCGCTCCACATATTCAATGAACAGATAGGCTGCAAACAGGAAGGGCAGCATCCTGAGCGTATCGTGGAGGGATTCCTCCAGCACTTCCAACAACAATTCCATGACCTTCTCCCGCGGGGGGTCAACATCCCCCCTTGTCTTAAAACCCGCCCAATTCACAAGCAGGCTGCAATTTCGCAAGCGAGAGACAGTATACACGCTTGCCGGGAAAAAAGCAAGAGGAATTTGCAAAAAGATTGCGATTTTTCTCAAAAGGCCCCGCAGCCCGGCCCCGATCGGGCCAAAAAGGTCGGATTACCAGAACTTTTTCTTTTTCATGATATACAGGCACAGCAGCACAATCAGGGCGCTGGCGGCGATCACCGCCGGGTATCCGTACTTCCAGGTCAGCTCGGGCATCCCGGAAAAGTTCATGCCGTACCACCCCGCCACCAGGGACAGGGGCAGGAAGATGGTGGTGACGATGGTCAGGATCTTCATGATCCGATTCTGGCGCAGGTCCATCTCGGCCTGGAACATCTCCCGCAGCTGGAGGCCGTACTCCCGCAGGGCCTTGGCCTCCCCCAGCAGCCGGCCCATCCGCTTTTCCACCCGGTGGAACATCTGGGCCTCCGGGTCCGAGAGGGCCCCGTTTTCCTGCAGCTCGCACACCAGCTCATCCATCTGGGTGTAATATTTGATCCACCGGGAAATCTCCTTCCGCAGCACCATCATCCCGCCGTTGAAGTTTTCCAGCTGGCCGTCGGTGACCTGGTCCTCCATCCCCGACAGCTGGTCCCCCAGCAGTTCCAGGTGCCGCAGGTCTTTGTCCACCAGCAGGGCCAGAAAACTGCAGAAGAAGCCGGCGGGGGTCCAGCTCCGCCGGGGGTCTTCCTTATGGAGCCGCTGCACCATCGACCGGGCAGTGCCGGTGTCGTCGCACACCACCACCAGATCCGGGGCCAGCAGGTAGCCGAAGGCGATGGTCTCCCCGCTTTTGGCCTGCCGGGGGGTTACGATGGTGCCGTTCAGGTACCCCCGCCGCACCTCGGCCTTGCAGATCCGGGCGTCCCGGGCCAGGGGGGTGTGACACACCATCGACTCCCGGCTGTCCTGGGCCGCCCGCCGGGACAGCTCCTCCGAAGTCAGCAGGATCAGGGTGCTGCCGCCGGCCTGTTCTCCCTCCCCTGCCGGGGCCGGCCGGGCCTCCAGCCCATGGGTAAGCTGATACTGATACATCTGTTCCTCCTCCCCGCCGCCCCCGGGCCGGGCAGCGTCCCTGTGTGGATTGCTTCCAGGACTAGTATAGCGCATTTCGGCCCAAAGGACAAACTCAGTCGGTGCGCTCCTTCAGCAGGGTATCCTTCAGTTTCCGGGCGGCGGCGCTCATGGGCCGCTGGCGGTCGTACACCAGGCAGATCTGCCGGGGCGGGATCTCCTCCCGCAGGTGGATCTGGACGATCTGCCGCTTTTGGATGGCCTCCCGGGCCATGGTCTCGGGGATGAAGGCCTACTCCACCTGCGTGGGGGCAGGGCCCTTCGCCACCGAGCACGCCATGTCCACCGGCATCACCATCCTGCGGATCCTCTCCCCCTTCTACTTTGTGGTGTCCGCCAAGCTGGTGGCCGACGGCATCCTCCGGGGCGCCGGCCTGATGAACCGGTTCATGGTCGCCGCCTTCACCGACCTGATCATCCGGGTGGTGCTGGCCTTCGCCTTCTCCCGGACCTCCCTGGGGGCCACTGCCATCTGGTTCGCATGGCCTGTGGGCTGGACCATCGCCTGTGTGCTGTCCATCCTGTTCTACCGCACCGGCCCCTGGAACCACAAGGACCAGCAGGAGGCCTCTGCAGCTTAACCATTTCCTGCTTCTTCCATATCCAAAAAGAGCGGTTTCCCCCGGCGGGGAGGCCGCTCTTTTTGGTTTTGCGGAGCCAGATGATGCCTTGACTTTCATTTTTATAAGTATTATAATAATACAAATAAAAATGCACAGCAGGGAGGTCTTATGAAGGATTCTGCCGCCATCAAGCGGGAAAACAAAGGGCGGATTTACCGCCTGCTCACCGGGGGGACCCCCTGCACCAAGCAGCAGATCGCCCTGGAAACCGGGCTCAGCGTGGCCAGCTGCAACACCTACCTCAACGAGATGGAGCAGGCCGGCCAGGTGCTGGGGGAAAAACAGAAGCTCCACGAGGTGGGGCGCAACGCGGTGGTCTACCGGCTCAACGAGGACTATGAGTGTTTCCTCTGCCTGTCCTTTGCCCTGATCCAGGGGATCAAATCCATCACAACCCAGGTGCTCTCCCCCACCGGCCGGCTGCTGGACCGGCAGGTGCAGCGGTTTGACACCCTGGACGCCGCCGCCATCCTGGGGCAGGCGGGCGCCGCCTTCGGGCGGTTCCCCCATATCAGCCAGATCCTGGCCGGGACCCCCAGCATCGCGGAACACGGGGTGATCCGCCACAGCGACATCCCCGAGCTGGAACAGGTGCCCCTGAAAGCCCTGCTAGAGCAGCAGTTCGGCCGGCCGGTGCACCTGGCCAACGACATGCACTACAAGGTATACGGCTACTGCCGCCAGAACCGGCTGGAGGACCAGATTGTCACCCTGGTGAACTACCCCGCCGGGGTGCTGCCCGGCACCGCCACCGTCCACAAGGGGATGCTGCTCACCGGCAAAAACCTCTTTGCGGGGATGGTGGGATTTTTGGACTACGGGATGACCCTGGACCAGCAGCTCCAAAAGCTCCGCCGTCCGGAGGCCCAGCCCCTGATCATCCAGGCGTCCATCGCCCTGATCTCGATCCTGAACCCCCACAGGCTGCTGTTCACCGGCGACCTGCTGCGGGCAGAGGACCTGGACCGGATCGGCGCCGCCTGCCGGCGGTGCATCCCCGCCGAATATATGCCCGACCTTGTGTTTCTGCCCAGCACCGACGACTGTTACCGCTGGGGCATGTACTGGACTGCCATTGACCGAAAGGAGAAAAATCCATGACCGAACGCGAAAAAATGCAGCAGGGGCTGCTGTACGACGCCAACAACGACCCTGATCTGATTGCAGAGCGGGTGCGCTGCAAGGACCTGTGCCACCAGCTGAACGGGCTGAAACCCTCCCAGGTGAAGGAACAGGAGGCCCTGCTGCGGCAGATCCTGGGCAAAACCGGGGAACATTTCTACATCACCACCCCCTTCTGGTGCGACTACGGCTGCAACATCGAGATCGGGGACAACTTTTACACCAACCACAACTGTGTGATCCTGGACTGCGCCAAAGTCACCTTTGGCAGCAACGTCTTCATCGCCCCCAACTGCGTCTTTTCCACGGCGGGCCATCCCCTGGACGCCCCCCAGCGGAACCAGGGCCTGGAATACGCCTACCCCATCACGGTGGGGGACAACGTCTGGTTCGGGGCCTCGGTGACGGTGCTGCCGGGGGTCACCATCGGCAGCAACACCGTCATCGGCGCCGGCAGCCTGGTGAACCGGGACATCCCCGACGGGGTGGTGGCAGTGGGCAATCCCTGCCGGGTGCTGCGCAAGATCACCGAAGCGGACAAGCGCAAGTATTGGAGGAACGACCATGAAATTTGATGTCAGCAACCTGCAGTGGACCCGGCAGCCCGAAAGCTGCTCCATCTCCCCCGACCGCATCGAAATCGTCACCAAACCCCACACCGACCTGTGGCAGCGGACCTACTACCACTTCCGCAATGACAACGCCCCGGTGCTCCAGATGGCCACCAGCGAGCCTTTCTTCTCCTTTGTGGTGAAAACCGACTTCGCCGAGAGCCACCACCGCTTTGACCAGTGCGGCGTGGTGCTGTATCTGGACAGCGAGAACTGGCTGAAAGGCTCCATCGAGTACGAAAACGACACCTTCCAGCACCTGGGCAGCGTGGTCACCAACCACGGCTATTCCGACTGGGCCACCACCGAAATCCCCGCCAACGTGAAGTCCATGTGGTACCGCCTCAGCCGCCGGGAGGACGACTTCTGCATCGAGTGCTCGGAGGACGGGGTCACCTTCCATCAGATGCGGGTCTGCCACCTCTGGGAGGGGCAGGGAGAAATCCGGTTCGGCATCTATGCCTGCAGCCCCGAGGACTCCTCCTTCCGGGCGGTGTTCACCCAGATGGAACTGACCGAGTGCAAGTGGCTGGCCCACGACGGCCAGGCCCCTGACCCCGAATAACTGCCCCAAAACATGAAAGGCCCCCGGACCTCGCAGGAAGTCCGGGGGCTTTTTCAGCAAAGTTGGATCACAGGCTGTTGAACAGCACCCCCATCAGGGGCGCGATGCCCAGCATGGCCAGGGAAAAGGTCAGGGAGGAAACCGACACCAGGGTGGCCCGCTGGCTGGAGGGAACCATGTCGTTCAGGGCCACGTCGCTGCGCACGTCCAGCAGGTCGTCCAGCATCCCGGCCAGAAGGCCCCCTGCCAGCACCGCCGGCAGCCAGGACCCGCAGCCCAGCAGGGTCCCCAGCAGGATGCCGCCGCTGCACAACACCGCCGTCAGACGGTAGGGCAGCTTCCCGGTGAAGCGGGCCGCCTGAAGGCCCAGAGTGCTGCCCAGGCCCAGCAGGAACAGCACCGGCCCCAGCCAGCCGGCGGGCAGGCCCAGGGCCGGCAGCCGGGCCTGGAGCAGGTAGAGCAGCATGGTGGCCACCGCCCCTGCGGCGGCGTTCACCAGCATCAGCCGCCATGCCCGGGGGCTGCGGACCAGGAAGGCCAGACTTTCCCGGAGGGCGGCGGCCATCTGCCGGGAGACGCTGCCGGGGGCCGGCTGGCTGGCCCGGGGCTCCCGCAGGCGGAGGGCAGGCCACAGGCCCGCCAGGGCCAGGGTGAAGTCCACCCCGTAGGCGGCCCGGGGGCCCAGCCACAAAGCAGCCCCGGCGCAGAGGGTGGCGATGGCCGAGCCCACCCGCCACAGGGTGGCGTCGTTGACGGCGAAGTGTTCATAATCGGCCTCACGGCCCTGCTGTTTCAGGGTCTCGTAGGCCAGGGCCTCCCGGGCGCCGGAGGCAAAGTTATAGCTCAGGGCGGTGAGGGCCATCCCGATGCAGACCCCGCCCATGGAACCGGCCAGCGCCATGGCGGCAGAGGCCGCCGCCGACAGGCACTGGCTGGCGATCATACACCGCCGGCGGCCAAACACGTCGGCGATGACCCCCGAGGGCACTTCAAACAAAAAGCTGGCCAGGTGGAACACCGTCTCGGCCAGGCCGATCTGGGTCAAAGAGAACCCCCGGGCGGCCAGCAGGGCCACCCAGCAGGCCCCCGCAAACTGGAGGCTGCCCAGCAGGGTGATGGTATAAATACGGCGCAGCTGCCGTTTGATTTCAGGCATAAAAAATCTCCTTTTCTCTCACAGGTGTCTGCAAGCAAAAGGAGACAGTACGCAGGTTTCAAAGGCGGAAAACCGGGTCAAAAACAGGCTTTGGCCTTCCAAAAGGGCGCACTATCCCCCTGGAAGGCCAAAATGTATCCTTTTTTCAGCTGAAGTGTGGAAAACCTCCAGGACATGGGTGCACCCTCCTCTCCAATGATTTGGCTTTATGATACCACGGCCACGGCCTGCGGTCAAGGGCCGGGGCCCTCGCGGCCCCAAAGCAGCGCCAAAAAACACCGGCCGGGAAGCCCTTGCAGCGGGCCCCGGCCGGTGTGGTTTTGTTCGGTTGTCTGCTCACAGGGTGCGCCAGTCGGCCTGTCTGGGCCCTGCCGCCTCCCACAGGCGGGCGTTGTAGCCGTTGCAGGGGCCGAAGGCCTCCACCGTGCACACCACCTGGTCACAGGATTCCATCAGCCGGCGGGCCTGTTCCAGCTCTGCCTCCCCTGCCAGCTGGTAGGGGGGCAATTCCACCAGGGCCGCCGCCAGGGCTTTGGCCACCGGGTAGTCCAGGTCATTTTGGGGCAGGATGCCCGCCGCAAAGGGGACCCCCTGGCGCTGGAGCTTGCGGTAAAGGGGGATGCCGCTGCCGCCCCCGCCGATCACAAAGACCTTTGGGGCACCCCCTACGGCTTCCAGCTCGGTGCCCCCGAACAGGGGGTCATAGCTGCCCTTTTCCAGCCGGTAGAGGCTGCGGATGTAGCCGGCGTCGAACACCTGCTCGGGGGTGCCGATCCGGCCCATCCCCCCTTCCTGGACGCAGATCACCGTGTCGGCGATCCGCTGGGCCAGGTCCAGCTCGTGGAGGGACATCACCACCGCCAGCTGCTGCTCCTTCACCAGGCGGCGGAGGATTTCCAGCATCTCGATCTTGTGGCGGATATCCAGGAAAGAGGTGGGCTCATCCAGCAGGATCACTTCGGGCTGCTGGCACAGGGCCCGGGCCAGCAGCACCCGCTGCCGCTGGCCGTCGCTGATGCAGGCAAAGGGCCGGTCTGCCAGATCTTCCCCGTGGACGCTGGCCAGGGCCCCGGCGGCGATGGCCTCGTCCTCGGGGCTCAGCAGGCCGAAGCGGCCGGTGTAGGGGTAGCGGCCGGTGCGCACCACGTCGGCGCAGGTCATCAGCTCGGGGGCGATCCGCTCGGTGGTGACAATGGCCAGCCGCCGGGCCAGGGCCTGGCCCGACATCTGATGGATGGCCTGCCCGTCCAGGTACACCGCCCCCGCCACCGGGGCCAGCTGACGGGCCAGGGTCTTCAGCAGGGTGGACTTGCCGGCGCCGTTGGGGCCGATCAGCACCGCGATCTCTCCCCGGTGGACCGACAGGGCCACCTGGTCCAGCAGGGCCTTGCCGTCGTAGCCCGCCGAGAGGTTTTTGGCTTCGAGACATTCCTTCATCCTGCCATCCCTCCCCGGCTGCGCCTGGACTGGCGGCTGACCATCAGGCCGATCACCACCGGCGCGCCGAACACCGCCGTCACCGAGCTGATGTTCAGTTCGGTGGGGGCAAAGAGGGTCCGGGCCAGCAGGTCGCACAGCATGCAGAACCCGGCGCCCCCCAGGGCGCAGGCCGGCAGCACCACCAGGGGTTTGGCGGTTTTCAGCAGGCTTTTCACCAGGTGGGGCACCGCGATTCCCACAAAGGAGATGGGCCCCGCAAAGGCGGTGACGCAGGCCGACAGCAGGCTGGACAGGAGGATCAGTTCCAGCCGGAACCGCCGGACGTTGACCCCCAGGCTCCTGGCGTAGGCCTCCCCCAGCTGGTAGGCCTCCATGGGCTTGGCCAGGGTCATGGTCAGGGCCAGCAGCACCGCCGCCAGCACCGCCATGTCCCGCACGTTCACCCAGGAGATCCCCGAAAAGGACCCCTGGGACCAGTTGTGGAGGTTGGCGATGTTGGCGTCATCGGCAAAGGTGACAAAGAAGTCGGTCACCGCCGAGCAGATGTAGCCGATCATCACGCCCCCCACCACCAGCATGGCGGTGCCCCGGACATACCGGGACAGCAGCAGGATCATCCCTGTGGCCCCCAGGGAGCCCGCAAAGGCTGCCAGCACCATCCCCGCCGAGGAGATGGCCACCCCCTGTCCCAGCAGGAACAGCATGGCCATGGCCACCGTCAGCTTGGCCCCCGAGGAGATGCCCAGCACATAGGGCCCCGCAATGGGGTTGGCGAAAAAGGTCTGGAGCAGGAAGCCCGACACCGACAGCGCGCCCCCCAAAATGGCGCTGGCCAGCACCCGGGGCAGGCGGATGTCCCACACAATCCGGTAGGCCGCCTGGTCTGCGGCGCTGCCCAGCAGGATCTGCACCACCTGGCCCAGGCTGGTGCCGGTGCTGCCCACGCAGATGTTCACAAAGAACAGGGCCGCTGCCGCCGCTGCCAGCAGGCCGTAGCTGAACCAGATCCGTTTCCAGTTCATGGATGTCCTTCCCTTCCTCTCATGTCAGGCGGTGGAGATAGGCCAGTCCCTGGGGGTCCTCCTCGGTGAAGATCCGGTGGAACTCCCCGACCATATCCCCCAGGGCCATGCTCTCCTGAAACATATTCTGTCCGGTGCACCAGACGTTCCCCTCCTGCACCGCCTTGAAGTCGGCCAGCAGGGGGCTTTTGTCCAGCAGCTGGTCCAGGGTGTCCAGCCCGCCGTCGATGGTGCTGTTGTAAATCAGGACGTCGGCGTCCCGTACCGACTGGTAAAAGCTCTCCATGTCCATATTCATGGTGGACAGGGCGTTGGCGTTCTCTTCCGGCTGGTCGGGCAGGTAGGTCCCCCCCGCCATCCGGATCATCTCGGCCACATAGTCCCCGGTCTTGCGGACGTTGACGGTGCCCATGGAGTTGATATAGAAGAAGGCCACCGTCTTGCCGGCGGAAGGCTGGCTTGCCAGGGCCTCGGCCGCCGCGGCGGCCTGGTCGAAGGCCGTCGCCGCCTCTTCCTCCCTGCCCAGCAGCACACCGTACAGCTTGACCCACTCCATCCGGCCCAGGGGGTTCGCCTCATAGCTGGACCGCTCCACCAGCACCGGGACCCCCAGCCGCTGGAGCTGTTCCTTCACTTCGGGGTTGTGGTTGATCATGGTGGACTCCACCGCCAGATCGCAGCCCTCGGACAGGATCAATTCGTAGTCGGGGGCGTTGTACTTGCCGGCGTAGAGGATGTCCCCCGCTTCCATGGCCTGGCGGGCCTCCGGGATATACCAGCCGTCGGCGTTGGTGCCCGACAGCCGGATGCTGCCCAGCCCGTCCAGGGACCGGAACAGATCCATGGCCGAGGTGGCCACCAGATAGATCTGGTCCAGGGGCTGCTGCAGCACCGTGATCTCCTCCGGCACACCCGCGGGGACGCTCACCCCCTCGGGCACCACCAGATACTGGTCGGTGCCGCCGATGGTCACCAGACGGCAGCCGTCGGGGTATTCATCCACCGTGAACTGGGTGGCGTAGTTCAGCTCCAGCTGGCCCGAGGGCTCTTCCTCGCTCCAGCCGGCCCCCTGGGGGGCGGCCTGGCACCCGGTCAGCAGGGCCAGACCCAGCAGGGCCGCGGCACAGAAACCCGCCAGCCGCCTCATGCTGCGGTCTCCGCCACCGAGGCGGAATCAAAGGTCAGGGTGTAGGTGATCTCGTGGGGGGTGCTCATGGCCACCGTGTCGGCAATCACCGTCACCGGGGCGTCAAAGGCGGTCACCGGGATCTCAAAGGTGGAGTTGCCCCCCTCATTCACCGGGAAATACTGGGTATCCCCCACCTTCATATAGTCGTAGTTGGGGCTGTTCCACACCAGCACCGCCAGGATCTCGCCATTCTCCACCCGCAGGGCGGTGGGGTTTTCCAGCCCCGAGCGGCCCGAGCCGCCTTCCAGGGTCACGCTGCAGGTGTAGTTGCCGTCGGCCAGCTCGGGCAGGGCGTTCTCCACCGGCTCAGGGTCGGACACCGACACCTCATGGTCATACCAGGTGCCCTTGGTGCCCACCAGGGCCAGGTCAAAGGTCTCGTCCAGGGCCGGCACCGGGATGTCGAAGCCGTAGACTTCCTCGCTGGTGCCGTCGGAATAGGTCACGGTGTCCAGGGTGGGCTGCAGCCACTCTGCCCCCTCCTGCTGGGCCTCCTCGGCGGTGCCGGGGTAGAGGTTGACGATGTTCTGGGACACCAGGCTGACATGGAGGGTCATCACCCCGTCCTTCACCGTCAGGGTGCCCTTGCCGTCGCAGGCCTCGTTGGCGTGGAACATGCCGCTGTCGGTGTTGAAGGCAGCGGTGTAGGTGCCGTCGGGCAGCTGGGCCTCCGCCGTCGAAGCGGCGGTGCTGCCGGCGGCCGACGAGGCGGCCGGGGCGCTGGATGCGGCTTCCGAGCTGGAGGCCGGGGCGGCGGTCTGGCAGCCCGCCAGAAGCCCTGCGGTCAGGGCGGCCGCTGCCAATGCTGCAAGAATACGATGGTTCATAGGTGGTTCTCCTTCTATATTTTTATGTTACAAAGATGCCATGGCTTCGCCGGTGTGGTCCACATACAGCTGCTGCACCGCGGGGACGCTCCCCAGGCCCGCAATCTGCACGTCCACTTCCAGGCCCGCCGCGGTGAACAGGCTCTTCCAGGACTCCGGGTCCTCCCCGGCCATATCATTATGGGCATGGTCGCCGGCCACCACCATCAGGGGCCGCAGCACCACTTTGGTATAGCCGGCGGCCTTGACGGCGTCGATCACCGCCTGGGCGGCGGTGTCCTCCGGCTTGCCCTCCACCGTGCCGATCCAGGCGTTGTCATAGCCCAGGGTGTCCAGCTGGGTCTGCATCTGGCTGTAGCTGACCTTGGCCACATGGGCGGTGCCGTGGCCCAGGAACACAAAGGCGGTGCCGTCGGCGGCGGCGGATTCCAGGCTGTCATAACCGGCATCCGCCAGGGCGGCTGCGGTGATGGCCCGGGCCACCGCCGCCTTGTCGGGGTTGATGACGGTGGCATCGCTGCCCACCTCCCCCAGCAGGGGCTCGGCCACCGCCACCGACTCAAACCGGCTGCGGTAAGCCTCGACGGCGTCCATCATCTCGTCATACTCCGACCCGTGCATCAGGTGGGTGGGCTGGACCACCAGCTGTTTCACCCCGTTGGCCGCAGCCCGTTCCAGGGCTTGCTCCATGTTGTCGATGACTTCCCCGTCCCGGGCCTGAACGTGGTTGATGATGATCTGGGCGGTGAAGGCCCGGCGCACCGACCAGCCGGGGTAGGCCTGTTCCAGGGCCTCTTCAATGCCCTGGATGTCCTGGGTCCGGCTGTTGTTGTAGGAGGTGCCAAAGCTCACCACCAGGATTTCCTTTTCCCCGATGCCGTCGGCGTTCCGGGGGTCATCCTGAGAGGCGTCGCCGGTGTCCAGCCCGAAGTAATCGGGGCTGGCGTTTTTGCCCTGCACCAGGGCTTTCTGGGTGTCGGTGAGGGCATCCCATGCGGCTTTGGCGGCGGCGCACCGGGCGTCGGTGTCATCGGTGCGCTGCTGCACATAGATGGCGTCAATCAGGGCTGCCGCCTGGTCTGCGGCTGCCTGGTCGGGGTCGGTCTGGCCCGAGGCCGCCGACGAGGCCGGGGCGGAAGCAGAGCCGGCGGGGGCCGTCTGGCCGCAGCCGGCCAGCAGCGCCGCCAGCAGCGCCGCCGAGGTGATGAGGGCGGTGGTTCGTTTCATGGTGCTTCCTCCTTGTTGGCTGGGGGAGGCAGGGCCTCCCGGCAAAATGGCACAGGAAACACACACCCGGCCCAAAGGCCGGGCGCCCTGGCAGCTGCCCCGGGGGAAAACAGCCCGGCATGCCCCCAGCAAAAAAGCCTTTCCTGCGGGAGGAAAGGCTCTTCAGGCATAGGGGGCAGCCAAAAAAAGCCGCCGGTGCAGCTGCCTTCGGTACGATCAATTCCTCGTGATCCGGGACGTGTGCGCCCCCTGTACCCATGGCCGGCAGGTTTCCTGGCTGCGGGATCCCCAAAGCCTGCCGCCTTCCCGGTTGCCCAGTGGCTGCGCCTTTGCGCCTGGCAGGCTTTTCCCCCATCACAGTGACGAGATCGCACAGGATTTTCACCTGTTTCCCTTTTACCCCCTGCCCTGCCGGGATGCCCGGCATGCAGGAGCACCGTCCATGTTTGATGCAATTGCCCCCAGTATAGCAAACCCGCTGCCGTTTGGCAAGAGATCTTTCCCCCGCCGGGCCCAAAACAAAAAAGGGGCTGCTGCCCCCCGGCGGGGTGGCAGCAGTCCCTTGCTGACAGAGATGGATATGGATCAGGGCGGATCAGCCGGCGTACTTGGCGGCAGCGTTGGCGCCTGCCAGACGGCCGGAGGTCAGAGCCCAGCCCTGGGCAGCGCCGCCGTAGGTGACGTATGCCTTGTTGGACTCATTCAGGACGCCCAGAGAATCGTTGCCCACCACGTAGACATTCTCCACGGGGGTGCCGTCGGTGGTCAGCAGGTTCATGTTGGTGTCGATGTCCAGGCCGCCGCAGGTGGAGTAGACATAGGCGGCGCCGACGATGCAGTAGATCTTGCCCTCGGTCTGGCCGTGGACGTCCTCCAGATTGATGTCAAAGCCCAGCTTGTCCTCCAGGTCTTCCAGGGAGTCGGCGATGATGACGTCGTTGTACTTCTCGCCCATGGCCATGATGTCGTCCAGGTTCTCCACGGGAGTGCCCTCCTCATAGGTGCCGCCCTGGTTGAAGAACATGGGGGCATTGAAGGAGATCAGGCCGTTTTCCTTGATGGAGTTGTACTCCTCCTCGTTGATCAGGACGTAGTAGTTGGCGCCGGCTTCCCAGGCGTTGAAGGCCAGGCCCAGGCCGTTGTAGTTGCCGTCAAAGCTGTTGCCCTCGCTGTCGATCATCTGGTAGTTCAGATCCAGCACCAGGGAGGTCAGCAGGCTCTTGTCGTTGTAGCTGTAGTCGTCCGAGCGGATGATGGTATCCAGCTGGGCGATGTGGTCCTCGGGGGCCACGTCGGGGTTGTACAGGGCGCCGTCCAGCTTCAGGCCTTCCCGGATGGTGAAGCCGTCGCACTGGGTCATGGCCTTGGTGTGCCACACCGAGCCGGTGTACTTGGCGCTCATCTCGGCGTCGCCGATGAAGCCGCCGGTGGCCAGGATCACAGAATCACCGTAGATCTCATAGGTGGTGCCGTCGTAGTACTCGGCCTTGACGCCGATCACCTTGCCGGTGTCGTCCACCATCAGCTCGGTGGCGGTGAGCTCGGTCATGTAGTCGTTCTTCTCGTTCATGGCCTTGGCCTTCTCCATCGAGTTGGTGTAGGCCAGGTCCTTGGAGGTCATGGTGGAGTCGTAGTACATGGTCCACAGCTTCCAGCCGTGGGAATCATAGAAGGACATCATGTCGGGCAGGAAGGCAAAGTCGTAGTTGTCCTCCAGCCAGGAGAAGGTCTTGCCGGACTCGTCGATGAACAGCCGCACCAGCTCGGGCTTGGCGTCGTTTTCGGTGTACTCCATCCAGGCGTCAAACAGCTCGTCGGGGTCCACAAAGTTCTCGCCGCCGTTGGCCGCCACCTGCTTTTCGGGGTTGACGCCCAGGGGGCCGGCGGTGTTGGTGCCGTTGCCGCCGATCTTGGCTGCGGTCTCGATGCCGAAGACGGTGGCGCCGTTCTCTGCGGCGCTCAGGTAGCTGGCCACGCCGGAGGCGCCCAGGCCCACCACGATCACGTCATAGTCCTCCAGGACCACCACGTCGTCATTCTTCTCGATGGGGGTGTACCACTGGGAAGAGTCGCCGCCGTTTTCGTCGATGATGTTGGCCAGGATGGTCTTGGCCGCATTGCTGGACACGGTGGCGCCCGAAATGCTGTCCACAGCCAGGGACTGGCTCTCAATGATGCGGGGGTAGAGGTTTTCCTCCACGGTGGCGTAGATGGGGCTGTACTCGTCCTCATCTGCCTGGGTGGCCGAGCCGGCGTTCACCGTCTCGATCTAGGTGATCTTGTTGTCGGCAAAGGTCACCGACAGCTCCATCTCGCCCATGACGCCGAAGGAAGGCGCCTTGCCGGTGTAGGTGCCGTCGGGCACCACAGCCTTTTCGCCGGTCCCGGAGGCAGCAACGCCCATGGCGGCGTCAATGGCGGCCTGGGCAGCGGCCCGCACGCCGTTGGAAGTGCCGGTGGCCCCCGAAACGCCGTCGATCTCGGCGCTCTGGGCGTCCAGAACCTGGCTGGCCAGCTCATCCAGGGCAGCGCCGCCCACGGTGGGGGTCTCCTGGTCGCCGGTGGCGGTGACCTCCAGAATGGAGGAGTCGTCGGTGGTGATGGTGACGGTCACGGTGCCGCCGTAGCCCTGGCCCTCGCCCGTGTAGGTGCCGGCAGTGTACTTGCCCCCTGCACTGGACGATGCGGCCTTCTGGCCGCCGCAGCTGGACAGCACCATCGCGCCGGCCAGCACCAGGGCAACCATTCCCCGTTTGTTCAGTTTCATCGATGTTATTCCTTTCCTCTTTTTCTTCACACGCTGTAGGACTTCGGCATCCAATCGTTTGTTAGATGTCGAACGTACGGGGGCATTATACCAAATCATCACAATATCTTCAAGATATTGTCAAACTTTCCCCGACGTTTGAGCGTTGTACACAAATTACAGCATATTTTATTGTGCTGTATGCCGGTTTAAACAAGCATTGCAGGGCCGTCTGGTATGCACCGTCCCGCCCCGCCGGGCCCAAAACAAAAAGCGGCCCCGCTTTTGCGCAGGGCCGCCCGGGTCAGTATTTCTTTTCAAAGGAGGCCAGCCGGTACAGGCAGGGCTCCACCTCCCCGTCGTTGGCCAGGCGGATGCCCGGCGCGCCGGTGAGGGGGTCCAGGATCCCCAGCCGCAGCTCATAAGTCCCCGGCGGCAGCCGGCCGCTGCCTGCCAGGGTACAGCGGAAGGTGCTGGTGCCCGGCAGCCACCCGGTGACCTGCCCGTCCGCCACATACCGGCCCGCCGCCTGGCCCGCCCCATCCACCAGCTCCAGGCACAGGGGCCAGTTTTCATAGATGGGCGCCGCCCCCAGGTTTTCCACCCGCAGGGTGACCTGCAGGTCGGGGTCGGCTTTGCGCTGGCTCACCTCCACCCGTGTGACGGCGAAGGTATACCCCATCTCCTGGCTCAGGGCGTTGACCCGGCCGGCGGCCAGGGCCCGCTGGTCCGGGTCCAGGTCCTCCAAGCGGGCGCTGCCAAAGCCCCGGGGGCCGATCCAGCTGGTGTGGCTGCTGCGGATATAGTCCAGCACCGCATCATAGTCTTCCAGCACATAGTCCCACAGGTCCCGGTCGGTGGCAAATTCCCCGCCCGAGGGCCCCTGCTGCCAGAAATCCGGCATGCCGTCCAGCGCCTCGCCGTTCTGGCTGGAAAGGTAGCCGTCGTCGATCCAGTCCAGCCACTGGTCGTGGGAGCCGGACTGCCCGAAGGAGTCGTTGTACAGCCCCAGGCCCGCCGCCCCGCCGATGGCGTAGGGGCGCCGCAGCAGCAGCTTTTTGTGGGGGAAGGCCGCCAGGTACTGCTCCACATAGCGGTCGGTGACCGCCTGTTTCGGGAAGGGCCGGATCCCTGCCGAGGTGTCCACGTGCCATTCCCCCCAGTGGCCCAGGCTGCCCAGCTCGATATAGGCGATGGCCGGGTCCCCGTCGTACCGCCGGCCCAGGGCCTCCATCAGGCGGCCGTGGGCCTCCAGAAAGGCCGGGCTCTGGTAGTTGGGGGAAAAGCCTTTGCCATAGTCCCCGTCGTACCAGCTGCCCCCCGCCGCCTCATACAGCCAGTCGGGGATGTCCAGGTGCTCTTCCTCCCCCGGCACGTCACAGGTGACCCGCAGCACAAACCGCACCCCCTGGCTCCGCAGCCGGTCCATCTGGTGGTCCTGCTCCGCCTGGTCAAAGGCATATTCCCCCTCTTCCGGTTCCAGCTCCCGCCAGGACAGGGGCACATAGGCCAGGGTGGAGGGGAAATCCTCCGTCTCGTTGCCGCACCAGGGGGCCCAGCCCTTCAGGGGGTTGGACACCGGCTTTTCGGCGGGGGCCAGGGTGAAGGTCTGGCGGTAGACGCCGCCGCAGGCGGTGCAGCACAGGGCCACCGCTGCCGCCAGCAGCCAGCACTTAGGTCTCATAGGTGCCCCGGTACTGGACCAGGGTCACGTCCTGCACCCCTTCCACCGCCGAGATCAGATCGGCCAGATTGGTGTTTTCGTTTTTCATAATAACCTCCATGGTCAGTTCTGCGGTGCCGCCCCGCAGCACCTTGGAGCGGACCCGGCTCTTGCAGCCCTTCAGCTGACGGCGCATCTCCTCGTCGGCGTAGGTGGCGGGGTCGTAATGCAGGATCAGCATATAGGTATTGTCGGCCGACCGCAGGCCCCGCAGCACCCCGAAGGTCACCGCCACAAACAGGAAGGCCAGCACCGCAATGTAATAGTAGGCGGCGCCCACCGCGATGCCGGTGGTGATGGCCCAGAACAGGAACATCAGGTCCATGGGGCTTTTCACCGCCGTGCGGTAACGGACAATGCTCAGAGCGCCCACCATGCCCAGGGACAGCATCACGTTGGAGCTGATGGTGACGATGATCACCGCCGTCAGGATGGTCATGACCACCAGGGAAACGTTGAAGGAATGGTCATACACCACCCCGATGAAGCAGCGGCGGTACACCAGGAAAATCCCCAGACCCAGCAGCAGGGACACCGCCAGGATGGTGATCAGGCTCCAGGGGTCCACGGTCTCGGGGAACAGGTTCAGAAAGGACTTGCGGAACATATCCCCAAAGGTGATTTTGGTCGTTTCTGTCATGATTGATACTCCTCACACAATGGAATTCAGATTTGGCGGATGCGGTCGGCACACAGGCAGAACTTGGAGGCCGAGGTCTGGGGCAGGTCCCGCAGGCGGAAGATCCGGCGCACCTGCTCGGGCAGGTAGCCGGTGAACTTGATCTCCATGATCATCCGGCCCGGCTCCAGCACCCCGTAGGAGGGGATGCCGGGGTCAAACAGATCCTGCCCCGGGCGGGCCGCCCGCACATCCCGGTCAAAGGTCACCCGCACGGTGCCGGCCTCCATCACATAAGGCTCCCGCTCGTAGTCCACGATGACGTCCGGCCGCAGCAGCCGGCTCAGGGTGTCGGCGCAGAACTCTCTGCCCATCTGGCTGTCCTTTCCCAGCAGGAAGCGGCAGTCACCCCCCGCCAGCTGCTGGTATTCCGGGCGGGTCAGGGACAGGGATTCCTTGGAAATATAGGACCCCTGCTTGTACTTGCACTCCAGATGGATCTGGCTGTCCCGGCAGTTGTACACTCGTACCCGGTACTTCTTGCGGGCATAGATGCCGTTCTGCTTTTCCTGGTAGGCGGTGCGGTACACATCGTCAAAGTACAGGCTGCGGATCATGTAGGTGCCATCGGGCCCGGCGTTGGGGTCGGGGCGCAGCAGCGCCGCCACCACCGGCCGCAGCTCCTGGTATTGGGGGCCGGTGATCAGATACTTCTGCTCATAGCGGTACGTCCTTTTGGGCAGCATGCTCTTCCCTTCTTTCTTCAGGGCAGGTCAAAGTTGTAAATGCCCGGATAGCTCTCATCGTTGACGATGGTTTGGTTCATGGGATCCACCGTGACGCCGTCCGACCGGGTGGCCACCACTTTCCAGTAAAATTCCCCCGACCCCAGGGCCGACCTGGGCACCGTCAGGCTGGTGGTCACCAGCCCTGCCTGGTCCACCAGGGGACTGCGCATATCCGGGTAGCGGCTGACCAGGATGCGGTAGGTGAAGGGCAGGCCCTCAAAGTCGTAGGCCGCCTCCCAGTTGAGGGTCACGCTGGCGCCGTCGTCCTCGGCGGCATACAGCCAGAAGGGCATGGGGTCGGTGAGGCTGTCCTTGAAGTTCCGGTAGTTTTCCTCCACCTCGTCCCCCAGCTTGGAGAGGATATACTCCACCTCCGACCGGGTGTGCTGGAGGTACAGGTAGTCGGGCATGCTGTAGATGTAGGGGGCCACCGTCTCATAGTAGCCCGCCGCCATCTGGTCCACCGTCTCCTTGTTCAGCCAGGCGTGCATCTCTTCCACCACCTGTTCCAGGTCGGCCCGGTTGCCTGCCTTGCGCAGGAACCGCTGGTGGAGCAGCACCCCCCAGTAGTTGCCGATGCCCCACTCCCAGTCTGCGATGGCTTCCTCGCCCTCCATCTGGTACTCGGTGCGCATCAGGCTGGTGTCGCCGTCCCAGGGGACGAAGTAGAACTTGCTGCCGTTCAGGGGGCTGTAGAGGAAGTAGTTCTGCATGGTGGTGTCCCGGTTGCCCATCAGCAGGTTGAAGGCCAGCCACTGCATGTAGTTGTCCCGGTCAAAATAGGTGTCGATGATGTCGTCGATGTCGTTGGAGGTATCGTTCAGGGCGGCGATCATCTCCATCAGCCGGCTGTTGTCCTGGCGGCCCCGGCAGGAGATCACCGTTTCCATGGCCTTTTCGTCAAAGGCCGGGTCGTCATAGTTCTTGATCAGGTCGTTGGTTTCAAAGTTGAAGTTGATGGCCTTATACAGATAGCCCGCCCGGTCCAGGCCGTGGTTGGACAGGTATTTCTTGGTGGGCACCTCCGCCTGGGTGTACAGGCCGTAGTCCACAAACTGGGTGGAGCCGGAGGTCTCATCCTTCACAAACAGCCGCACAAACTGGGTGCGGATGCTGGGCACGTCGCTGAGGTTTTTGGCCAGGTCAAAGTACAGCTTGTTGCGGATGCGGGTGGCATCAAAGGCGTGCTTGTTCAGGGCGATGTTGGACTGGCCCCGCCACAGGCCGGCCTCGTCGTTCAGGGACAGCTTATAGGATTTCTGGGGCAGCAGCGAGGAGCTGTTGCCACGGATCCGGATGGTGGCGTTGCTCTCGGTCTCCCCGTAGCCCAGCATGCCGGGCTGGGGGCCGATCTCGTCCCCCACCTGCACCAGGGCGTCGGCGTAGACCTCGGTGTCCACATGGGTTTCGTCCTCAAAGCGGACCGCGTTGTTCACCTGGTCCAGGGTGTGGTTGGTGCCCCGGGCCTCGCTGCCGTACCGCACCGTTACATAGAAGTAGACGATGGAATCGGGGTCGTCCTGGTTGTAGACGTTCTTGTCCTCCCGGAGGCCGTCGTCAATGCCGGGGGTCTGGGCGATCTGGAACCCGCCCGTCTCCCCGGTTTCCTCCTCCCCGGCCTGGGAGGACACGGGGGCCTTGTTTTGGTCTGCGGTCCCGGCGTTTTCCCGGCCCCGCAGGACCGCCGCCTGGATGGACAGCCCCAGCACCAGCACCATGCCGGCTGCGGCCGCCAGATAAAGAAGGGGGTTATTGTGTCTCATGCTGTGGTTCCTCCTGTGCCGGCCGGGCGCCGTGCCGGCCCCGGCGGGCGGCGGCGCGCTCCCTGCGCTTGATCCGGCGCTGCTGGCGCCGGGTGGGTTTGTAGTGGGCCTTGAAGTCCCCCGGGCCCTCCTGGTGGGTTTCCAGGTAATCCGCCATCCGCCGGAACAGGCCGCTGGGTTCCTCATACACCAGGGGCTGGCTGCAGAACACCTGGTATTCCAGCCGGTTCACATAGCGGTACAGCTTCACCAGCCCCGCCACCGACGTCAGGATGCCGGCCCCCAGGAAGCCCAGGCCGTAGGTCTCCACCCCGAAGAACAGGGTCAGGGCCGACAGCAGGATGCTGCTGGCCGCAAACAGGGCCGACAACGTCAGCGCCCCCGCCCGGTCGTCGAAGTACAGCAGCAGGATCACCAGGCTCTTCACCAGCACATAAAAGCAGTAGCCGATGCACAGGTAGCGGAAGATGATCAGCATCTCACGGTCAAAGCCGATCATCTGCAAAAAGTTACCCAGGAAGGTGACGCACAGCAGCTCCACAAAAAACTGCAGCTCGAACACATGGGCCAGCTCCCGGAACAACGTGAGGCTCAGGTTTCTCTTTTCCAACCGGATCTCCTCCAGGGTGCCGCCGTAGAGGATGGTGTCGAAATAGCTGCGGTAGGCCTTGTAGAAGTTGACCTCCAGGGCCACCACAAAGATCACCAGGTAGGGCACGATGGTCAGGCTGGCAAAAAAGGCCGCCACATCGTATTTCATGCAGTAGACCATCCGGGGGATCACCCGGGTGTGGTAGTCGCTGCACCAGTAGACAAAGTTGTGGCCGAACAGCCCCAGGGCGCTGAGGAAGCCGGTGAGCATCAGGCTGCGGTACTGCCCCACATAGGGCAGCAGGGTCCCCAGACGCATGGGCCCGCCGGGGAAAAAGCTGACCATCTCCTGCATGTACAGCACCACCATCAGGAAAAAGCCCGCTGCCGAGCCCAGATAGGCGGCGGTGAGGATTTCCACCCCCAGCACCATCAGCACCAGGCTCAGGCCGATGGCCGCAAAGGAGGACACCAGAAAGCCGATCAGCACCTTGCTGTATTTTTTGACGGCGGACAGGTAGCTCATCTGGACCCACATCACCAGCATCAGCTCAAACTGCAAAAACAGCAGCACCTTGTAGGTGAACCGCAGGTCCAGCAGCATCAGGTAGATGCCGCTCACCAGGCCCCCCAGCACCAGCAGATAAAACAGCAGGCTGAAAAACGAGGGCAGGATCTGCTCTTTGCGGTCCTGGTAGATGCTGTCCGAGATGAACCGGCTCACCAGCATCAGGAAGACGTTGGACAGCAGCAGGGAAAAAATCATCACATAGGTGGTGGTGATCAGGTACAGCTCCTGCACATTGTAGCCCGCACCGTACAGCCGCAGCAGCAGCCGCACCGAAAACAGCAGCACAATGTTCAGCACCATGGGCCCCTCGGTGACGGCGGCCGTCACCAGGTAGCCCCTGACGGTATCCAGATAGCCCCGCTTGCTGCGGAACAGTTTTTTCAGTTCAAAGCCTACGCCTGCCATGTTCCCTCCGCTTGTTCGTACAGTGTGCGGTATGCCTGCAGAAAATCTTCCACCCGGTAGCAGCGCTCCACCCGGCGGCGGCCGTTCTCAGCCATCTGCCGCATCCGGTCCGGGTCCGCCGCCAGATGCAGGATGCTGCGGGCCATCAGGTTGGGGTTCATCACCGGCACCACTTCCCCCGCCGGCCCCAGGCCGTCGCCGCTGCCCTCCAGCAGCTCCCGGCAGGAGCCCACATCGGTGGCCACCACCGGCCGCCGGGAGGCCATGGCCTCCAGCACCACAAAGGGCTGGCCCTCCGAGATGCTGCCCAGCAGCACCAGGTCCAGTTTGCCATACCACTGGGCCACGTCCGCCCGGCCCGTAAAGGTGACCCCCTCCAGGTGGAGGCTGTCGATCAGCTCCAGGCATTCCTGGTAATAGTCCGGGTCCTCATCGGTGGGGCCGATCAGGTAAAACCGGGCCTCCGGCAGCTTTTGCCGCACCTGGGCAAAGCTGTAGATCATGGTTTTCAGGTCCTTGATGGGCACCACCCGCACCACCGCCCCCAGCACCAGGCTGTGGGGCTGCTGCGAAATGGGGCCGATGCCGTCAAACCGCTCCACCTGGATGCCGTTGGGCACCACAATGCAGCGGTCGGGGTCGGCGCCGTAGCTGATCTGCAGATCCCTGGCATGGTAAAACAGGGAGATGATCCGGCCTGCCTGGCTGTAGGCCTCCCGGGCCATCCCCATGAAAAAGTCGATCCAGGTCTGCTTGAAGTAGACGTCCACCCACCGGGCCTTGAGGATCTCCTCTTCCCGCTCCCGGCTGTAGATGCCGTGCTCGGTGATCAGGAAAGGTTTGCCCGTCTTGTGGTGGAACAGCGCCCCCAGCAGCCCTGCATAGCCGGTGGACACCGCGTGGTACACATCCGCCTCGGGCAGATGGCACTGCAGCAGGTTCAGCACCGGCAGCAGCATGGACCGGATGGTCCAGAACACTTCATTGAAGGGCACCTGGCGGTAGGTGTCCCGGCAGGACTCCATCACCAGGTCCAGGAAGGCGTCGCTGGTGAGGAACTGGGCGGCGGTGTACCGCCCGCCCCGGGCAAACAGATCAAACAGCAGGTTCCAGTCGGTGTGGTCCCTGGAGATCAGGTCCAGCAGGGCCTGCTTTTCCTCCGCCGTCAGCCTGCAGGCGGTCCGGCGGCGGGGAGGCTCCGGGATCTGGTCCAGGAAATTTTCCTCCACCGCCGCCACGTTGGCCGGCAGCCGGTATTTGAACTGGCCCTTCTGCTGGGTGCTGGCTGCGATGGTACAGATCACAAACTGGTGTTCCGGCATCCCCTCCATCAGCATCTGAATCCAGGAGGACACGCCGCCCGCCACGTAGGGATAACACCCCTCGGCTATCAAACAGATTTTCATGGTTCACTCCAGTGCAAAGGAAAAGACCGGCGCATCAATCTGCACCAGGTAGTAATAGCTGCCCGCCCGGTCGCTGACCGGGCTGATCCTGCAGGTGTCGTTGATCATCTTGGGGGTGCGCTCGGTGCGCAGGTAACACCAGCCCTGGCCCGAAAAGCCGTTGCACAGGCCTTCCACCACCCCGTCGCTGCCCTCCCGGAGGGTCACCTCCAGGTGGTCGGCGGCCTCCAGCGCCCCCGCCGCCTGGATGGCGGTCATGGGCCGCAGGCCGCTGAAGCTCTCGTTGACGAACTGCAGCTTCTGGCAGAACTCCCGGAACAGCTCCTCCCAGCTCTTGCCCTGGCCCCGCTCCTCATCCAGGATGTCGTCGGGGTGGACAAAGTGGGAAAAGACGCCGTACAGCCCGCCGACGCTGAGGCCGGCAAAGTTGTCATAGGCCTCGTTCAGCATGCCGGAGGTGGCCCGGGGCAGCTCCACAATGCCGTCCTCCGCCACCCCGAAGTCCTGGACATAGACCGCCCCGTCCTCTTCCTCGTTGGTGTAAACCCCCGAGATCACCCGCAGGTCGGGCATGGCTTCCACCACCGCCTGGCGGCCCTCCTCGCTGAGGTAGTTGGAGGGGGGCACATAAGTATACAGCTTGACGCCGGGGAACAGCCGGCCGGCGATCTCCACCAGTTCTTCCAGGGAGGCCGCCATATCCAGCCGTCCGCTCCAGGGCTTATACCCCAGATCCTCCGGCGTCTGGCCCTCCGTCACCAGGGGCTGGTGGTTGTAGCCGTGGAGCCCCATCTCAAAGCCGTTGTCCATCAGGCTGTTGCCGAAATACTGCTCCACCGGGTCGTCGGTGTAGACGAACGCCTCCGGGTTGACAATGTCGTTGTAGGTGGCCATGAACAGGCCCACATACCGCAGGTTGTAGCGGACTGCGGCGCTCTGCATGGCGGGCCACCAGATGTCCCGGTAAAACTCCAGCACCGTGCGGTTGTAATCCCGCTGGATGCCCTCGTTTTCGGTATTGTACTGGGGGGAGGGGAAATCATCAATAAAAATGGTCTTGGCGTTGATCACCGGCCAGATGGCCTCCCCCATCAGGCTCTGGATGCAGCCCGCCGCCACCCCGGTCCACAGGTCCCCTGTGATGCCGGTGCCGTTGTAGGTCAGGATCCGGCCCCGGCCCGCGTCGTGGCGCCAGACCATGGGCACTTCCCTGCCCTCCTGCAGGCCCACCATCAGCACCAGGCAGTCCTGCTCCAGCTGGACGTTGAGCATCGAATCCTCAAAGGCTTCCCCCTCAAAGGTCCGGCCCTGGCTGCCGGGCATCAATTCCCCGGAAAAACGGAAGCCCGAGGCAATGCCGTAGTTGCCGTATTCCAGCACCCCCATACTGCGGTACAGGGTGCTGTACACGATGCCGGGCTCTTCCGGCATCATCCCCAGCAGCAGCCGGCCGCCCTCGTTCACATAGCGGGCCAGCCGGACCACCCCCTGGCCGATCAGGCCTTCCCAGTCCGAAAAGGCCACCATCACCATGTCGTAGTCGGGGTAGGCCACCGTGTCCTTGCGGTCGGCGGGCAGAAACTCCGCCTCCATCTTCAGCCAGCGGAACACCCGCTCCAGGTTGCGCTTGTATTTCACCGACATCGGGTTCACCGGGTCGTAGAGCACCAGGGCCGTCTTCCGGGCCGCCTCCATCTCCTGTTCCGGGAGGGCGTCCTGGTAGTCGGTGGTTTGGAACAGGACATCCTGGGTGGTGGCGTTCACCAGCGCCCCGCTGTTCACCAGCAGGAACACCACCGCCACCACCAGGGCCGCCAGGATATAGATAAAAATTTTGCGGTAGTAGCTCTTCATGGGTTTTCCTTTTCCTTGTCAGGACAAAAAACGAATGTAGGGCAGGGATTTGCTGGTCAGCATCACCGGCATCTCTTTCAGCCGGGCCAGGAACTGGTCCAGCCCCTGCCGGTCCGACATCCGGATGAAGCTCTCGATCCGGTCCACCACGGCGTCCTCGCTGTCGGGGTGCTCCTTCACAAACCGGTCGGCCAGCTGGCTGGCGTGGAGGGGGTCCCCCGCCGCCAGGTCCAGCTGGATGCGGTGGTGGAACCAGTCCGGCTCCACCCGCTCCCCTGCCAGCAGCTGCTCCGACAGCTTCTCATACCGGCTGCGGTAGCGCCCCATGGTGCTCCTGTCAAAGACATTGCTGGTGATGGCGCGGTACAGTTTCTGTTCATAGGCCGCCTGGCAGGCGGGGTCGTCGGGGTGGTCCTTCCAGGCCCGCCGGCACCGGTCCAGCCCATCCTGCACCCGCTTCTGCAGGTCCATGATGACGGTGCTGGCATAGTGGGAGGTTTCCCGGTCCTCGTTGGACAGGGCCTCCTGCAGGATGGACAGGTAGTCCAGGGTGTCGTCCCGCCGGAGGGTCTCCATGATCAGCTGGCGGCGCTGGCCGTACTGGTCCATCTTCAGCACGTCCAGGGCCGGGGCTTTATCCACCTCCCGGTCGTGCTCGATGGGCCGCAGCAGTTCCAGCCCATCCATCATCTCCCCCCGGCCCAGATACAGCTCATCCATCTGGGCCGAGGCGTTGTGTTCGGCAAAATAGTCCACCATCTTGCACAGCAGGACCCCCACCAGGGGCAGGAACAGGCTGATCACCAGGCGGATCAGGCTCTCCTGCCAGCGGTCATAGTCCTGATACCAGTCCCAGGCATACACCAGGGAGGTCAGCAGATGGAGCACCACCAGGACAATCATAATCCGGTCCATCTTCAATCCTCCCACACCAGGCGCAGCCCGTGGAGGGCAAAGCGGTGCTCCACCACCGGGCGGCTGGCCCGGTCCAGATACAAAAAGCCGGCCCGCACCTGGCCGTCCTGCCCCATGCCCAGAAGGTCGGTGCCCCGCAGCAGGGGCTCCGCCCGGCCGGACAGCTGGGCCGGAGCCAGTCCCTGCCCGCCCGCCTGCTCCACAGGCAAAATGCGGGCGATGCTGCTGGGGTAGCCATACTCCTCGCTGGCCATCTGCAGGGTCTTGCGCTCCCTGGCGAAGGTCTCCGCCGTCAGGATGTCGGTGCCCGGCACAAAGAGCTTTTCGCGGTTTTCCATCTGGTAGGTGTAGGCCTGCACCAGGTTGTGCTGCACCATCTGCACCAGGGTCTGGAACAGGTTGCGGTAATAGATGGTGTACTGGCTGGCCGGCAGGTCGTACAGCTCCACCAGGGCAATGGAAAAGCTGCCGTTGCTCACCGGCACGGCAAAGGCCGGGTACTGGGGGTCCAGCTCCTTGTTGACGTACATGGCGCCGGTCTGCATGGTCTCCTGCAGCCGGGGCACAGCCTCAAAGTCCAGGGAGGGCTGCAGCCGCCTGGACAGCTGGTCCGAGCAGGCCATCAGCCGGCCGTAGCGCTTGTCGGCACGGACCCGCAGGTAGATGGCCACCGAGCCCCCCTCCATAATCTCCTCGATCACCCGCACGGTGCGGATCAGCACCATCCGGGGGTTTGGGTCATCCAGGTCCTCGGTGACGGCGTAGAGCCGGTTGAAGCTGTCCCGGGAAATGACGATCTGCTTTTGCAGCTGGTTTTTCACGTCCAGCAGTTCCCGGTACAGGTCTTCCAGCAGGCTGTAGCGGTCCTGCTGCTCCCGGTATTCATTGCTGAGGTTTTCGTATGTATCCCGTTTTTTGTCGCTCCAGTAGCCGCCGAAGGCGCCGGCCACGCCATAGATCACAAAGGGGATCCAGGACCCCACGTTGTACAGCACATAGGACGCGTCGATGCCCGCCTGCAGCTGGCTGCCCAGGTAGGACACCGTGGCCAGGGCGGTGGCCAGCAGGCCCTGCCGCATCCCGAAGGTGATGGCCACAATCATCACATACAGCAGCCGCACATCCACAAACCGCAGGTCGCTCCAGTCGGGGGTCAGGGAGGCCACCACCGCCGCAACTGCAAACAGCAGCAGGTTCTGGGCGGTGTCGTACAGGAGGGAGTGGGTTTGGGCCCGCTCCCGGCGGCGCTGTTTTTGGCCGGCCCGGGCTTCCCGCTCCCGGACCCGTTCCAGTTCCCGGGCGATGGCCTCGGCCCCGTGGCTGTCAAAGGGATAAAAGGGCATCCACCCGCACAGCCGCCGCACATCCTGGCCGCTGCCCGCGGGGCCATGCTGCTCCCGCCGGCCATACCGGAGGTCCCCCTGCCAGCCCGCAGCCCGGGCCGCCGTCTCGCACAGCTGCTGCGCCGTCACCGTCCTGCCGGTGAACAGGTCCACCTGGCCGGCGGCGTCCATGTTCAGCAGCCGGTAGACGGCGTCCGCCGCATCCGGCACCTGGATCAGGTCCAGTTGGGACTGGGCCGTCAGGGGGCAGGCCACGTCCTCCTTCCGGTCCATGGCGCGGAGGAGGTTCCCCATCACGCCGTCAAAGTCCATCATCCCTTCCCCGTAGATGCAGCCCAGCCGCACCGTCAGCAGGGGGAGTTTCTGCTCCTGGCAGAAGGAGATGGTGACCCGCTCGGCGGCCCGCAGCTCTTCCAGCCCCGGGGGCAGGAGGACCTGGTCCTCCAGGCTCAGGGAGGACAAAAAGCAGACCTTCTGCACCTTTTCGGCGGCGGCCGCCTGCAGCAGCGGCGAGAGCATCAGCAGCAGCTGGCCCCGCTCCAGCCCTGACGCCGCCCCGAAACCTTCCCGGGCGGCGCCGGTCAGGATCACAATGCAGTCCACCGACTCGCCCTTCAGGATCTGGCTGCACTGCTGATAGTTCACCGTCCGCCGGAACACCTTGCCATGGACCTTGCTGCCCCACAGCTCCCGCTCCGGCTCGGCGGTCAGCCAGCTGACCCTGCACCCCTCCCGGTACAGCCGGGTCGCAATGCCGCTGCCCGCCGGATCATAACTGCCCACAAAGAGTACTCGTGTTACCATACTTTCGCTCCTGCTCTGCCATGGGTTGGTTCTGTCCTGGAACAGAAATCGGGCCGGCTTCCTGCATCCTCTGCCGCGGCCCGGCCCTGCAAAAAACTTGTTTCACCATGATTATCTTTTTATGGTACAATCTTATGGGAACTATTTCAATAGGAATTTCTTTCATCCTTTCAACGTTTTTGTCTCGTTCCGGCCTGTTATGGGGCAATTTTCCGCTGTTTTTTGCGGCAAAGGCAACGAGCCGGATTTGTGCATACCTACAAAAAATTTTCGGCTGCCGTTTTATGCTTGACAAATATTGTCGACTTTGATAGGCTTGGCACACCAAACCACACACAAAGGAGTTCAGTTACCATGCTTATGACCCGCGAGACAGATTATGCACTGCGCATCCTGCGCGTCCTGCAGGACGGCCGGCTGCACACTGCGGGCCAGATCGCCCAAAGCCAGCTGCTGCCCCAGTCCTTCAGCTACAAGATCCTGAAAAAACTGGAAAAGGCGGGGCTGGTCCAGGTGGTCCGGGGCACCGCCGGGGGGTGCCGGCTGGCGGCCGACCTGTCCGCCATCAGCCTGTACGACCTGCTGGTGATGCTGGGCGAGCATACCACCCTGAGCTCCTGCATGGACCCCGGCTACGCCTGCCCCTGGCGGGGCTGCCACGGCGGCTGCCAGGTCCACAACCGGCTGCTGGATATCCAGGCCAAGCTGGACCGGGAGCTGCGGACCCACAGCCTGCAGGAAATCCTGGCCGACGCCCCGGTGGAATCCCTCCAGGAAGCCGGCACCTGAACCATCCCCCGTGCAGCGGGGCACCGGGCCTGTCCCCCCTTCTGCTCCGCCGCACCACCCTGTAACCAAAAGCCCGGCAGACGGCCCCCGTCCGCCGGGCTTTTGCTGCGCCTTCTCCCCTGCATCCAAAAAAGGCCGGCGGACTGTGAAGAAACACAATCCGCCGGCCTTTCAGGCTGCGTTATGCAATAGGGGCGATCAGTCCAGGTCCTCGCCGTTGGTGGCGATGACCTTCTTGTACCAGTAGAAGGACTTCTTCTTCAGGCGGGCAAAGTCGCCGGTGCCGTCGTCGTAGCGGCGGACGTAGATGAAGCCGTACCGCTTGGCGTACTCGCCGGTGGAGGCGCTCACCAGGTCGATGCAGCCCCAGGGGGTGTAGCCCATCAGGTCCACGCCGTCCTCCACGGCCTCCTTCATCTGCTCAATGTGCTGGCGCAGATAGTCGATCCGGTAGTCGTCGTTGATGGTGCCGTCGGCTTCCAGGGTATCCTTGGCGCCCAGGCCGTTCTCCACCACCATCAGGGGCTTGCCGTAGCGGCCGTACAGGTCGTTCAGGGCATAGCGCAGGCCCTTGGGGTCGATCTGCCAGCCCCAGTCGCTGGCCTTCAGGTAGGGGTTCTTGACGCCGCCCAGCAGGTTGCCCTCGCCGGTCTCCATGTTCTGGGCGGTCTGGCAGGAGGACATGTAGTAAGAGAAGGTAATGAAGTCCACGGTGCCCTTCTTCAGGATCTCGGCGTCACCCGGCTCCATCTGCAGGGTGACCCCCAGCTCCTTCAGCATCCGCTTGGCGAAGTAGGAGTACTCGCCCCGGGCCTGGACGTCGGTGCAGTAGTAGTTGTAGCGGTTGTTGTACTGCTGGCACACCAGCACGTCGTCGGGGTTGCAGGTCAGGGGGTAGCTGGCGGAATAGATCATCATGTTGCCCACACGGTAGTTGGGGTCAATCTCGTGGGCCATCTGGACCGCCAGGGCGCTGGCCAGGAACATGTGGTGGAGGCCCTGGTACCGCTGCTGGGGAATGTCGGGCTGGTCCATAAAGACGGTGGGGTTCTTCAGGTCGTTCAGGATGCCCTGGTTCAGCAGGGCGCCGATGGGGGCGGAAGAGCTGTTGATCTCGTTGAAGGTGAGCCAGTACTTCACCTTGCCCTTGTAGCGGGTGAAGATGGCCCGGCAGTAGTTCAGGAAGTAGCCGATCATCTCCCGGCTGACCCAGGCGTTGCACTTCTTGGTCAGGCCGAAGGGCACTTCGTAGTGGGAGATGGTGATCAGGGGCTCGATGCCGTACTTGCGGCACTCGTCGATCACCTCTTCGTAGTGGCGCAGGCCGGCCTCGTTGGGCTCGGCCTCGTCGCCGTTGGGGAAGATGCGGGTCCAGGCAATGGAGAACCGGTAGCACTTGAAGCCCATCTCGGCGAACAGCTTGATGTCCTCCCGGAATCGGTCATAGTGCTGGATGGCCTCGCGGCTGGGATAGAAGGTGCCTTCCTCCAGCACCGGGGTGATCCGCTTGCTCTGGCCGAACTTGCCGCCGGTGCAGATGTCAGCCACCGACACGCCCTTGCCGTCCCGGTCCCAGGCTCCCTCGCACTGATTGGCGGCGGTTGCGCCGCCCCACAGGAAATTCTCAGGCAGTACCATTTGTCTTAACCTCCAATGATCAGTTTGGTTCCCTCGACGGTCACACCGCCGACGTCTTCTGCGTTGGTGACAATCACCGGCGTCTGGGTCTCATACCCGGCGGCCTTGATGGCGTCGATGTCGAACTCCAGCAGCAGGTCCCCCTTCTTGAAGGAGTCGCCGGTCTTGATGTGGGGGGTGAAGGGTGCGCCCTTCAGAGCCACCGTCTCCAGGCCCACATGGATCAGCATCTCCACACCGTTGTCCGACACAAGGCCCATGGCGTGGAGGCTGTCGATCAGGTTTTCGCATTTGCCGTCAAAGGGGGCGTACACCTTGCCCTCGCTGGGGACGATGGCATAGCCCTCACCCAGCACGCCGGAGGCAAAGGTCTGGTCCTTCACCTCGGACAGGGGGATCACCTGGCCGCGGATGGGGGCCTCGATCTCCATACGGCCCTCCACCTGGGGGGCAGCGGCGGGGGCGGGCTCCATCACAGGGGCCTCTTCCTCCTCAGTGCCAGCAGCGGCGGGGGTCATGATGAAGGACAGCACAAAGGACAGCACCAGCACCACGGCGAAGATCACGCAGGCAAACAGGAAGTTGCTGCCGCCGTCGGGGGCGATGAACTGGACCAGGGCGGTCAGGCAGGGGGTGGCGAAGGCGTAACCTGCCAGCTGGAAGATGCCGGCCAGGACGCCGCCCACGGCGCCGGCGATGCAGGCTGCGATCATGGGCTTGCGCAGGCGCAGGGTGACGCCGTACATGGCGGGCTCGGTGACGCCGGCCAGCAGGGCCGAGATGCCGGCGGGGAAGGCCATCTGGCGCATCTCCTTGTCCTTGACCTTGAAGGCCACGCCGAGGGTGGCGCCGGCCTGGGCGGTGTTGCTGCACAGCATGGCGGGCAGCATCATCATCTCATAGCCGGGGCTGGCCAGGGACAGCAGGCAGGCGGGGACGAAGGCCCAGTGCATGCCGGTCATCACCAGGAAGGGCATGGCGGCGCCCAGGATCAGCATGGCCAGCCAGGGTGCAAAGCCGTAGACCGCGTTGATCACCACCTGCAGCACGTTGCCGATCATCAGGCCCAGAGGCGCCAGCAGGCACAGGGTGATGGGGGCGGTGATCAGCAGGATCAGCAGGGGTTTCAGGAAGTTCTTGGACCAGTCGGGGGTGAACTTGTCCACCAGGATCTCCACATATTTCAGCAGGATGGTGGCCAGCATGGCCGGGATGATGGACGAGGAATAGCTGCCGTGCATCACCGGGATCACACCGAACAGGTAGGTGGGGGTGTCACCGCCCAACAGGGTGATCAGGTCGGGATACAGCAGCATGGCCGACACGGTGGCCGCCAGGAAGGCGTTGCAGTTCAGCTTTTTGGCTGCGGTGATGGCCACCAGCACCGGCAGGAAGTAGAAGGGCGCGTCGCCCAGGGCGTTCATCAGGATGTAGGTGTCGCCGGTGCTGGACATCACACCCAGCAGGGTGGGCCCGAACACCACCAGCAGCACCTTGATTAGGCCGCCGGCAATGATGGCGGTGAACAGCGGGGTCATGCAGCCGGCGATGAAGTCCAGGGCCACCGTGACGGGGTTCTCCTTCTTCTTGGGGCCGGCGGCGGCGCCCTCATTGCTGACCCCCAGGGCCACCAGTTCCTTGTACACGTTGGCCACCGAGTTGCCGATGATGACCTGGTACTGGTCTCCCTGCTGGTTGACGCCGATCACCCCTTTGACACGGGTGATGCCGTTTTTGGCGGGGACGGTCTGGTCCTTCAGCACAAAGCGCAGCCGCGTCATGCAGTGGGTTACCGACACCACATTTTCCTTCCCGCCCACAGCAGCCAGAACCTGCTGGGCGATCTGTTTGTTGTCTGCCATACGATGATATCCTCCTTTTTCTTTCCTGAGTGCCGGGGGGATGGCCTCCGCCCCGGCGCCCGCAGCATAAAAAAACCTCCCGCAAACCCGCAGCCCCAAAGGGCCGCGCCGTCTGCGGAAGGTAATGCTCCTGAATGGATTACAGTCCTTCCCGCGCGCATATCCGGTTGATATGCAGCAGCAGATACAATTTTTCCTCTTCGGTGAGGGTCAGGTTCCATCTGGTCTGAAAATACTGGCCGATCTGTTCCACGCACCGGGCGATCCGGGGGCGCTCCTGCCCCAGGGACCGGTACATATCGCTCATTTTGGAGTCCAGAAGGTGGTTGGACCCCAGCCGCTGCAGCAGGTACATCAGGTGGGAGGAATACCGGGCAAAGTTGAAGGACTCCCGGTCCACCACAATCCCCATCTCGTCTTCCACCATGCTGACGGTATCCTCCAGGATCTCGTCGTACCGCCGCAGCCACTGATCCAGGGTGTCCCGCCTGGTTTTGGCGTTGTACCGCGCATTCACAAAGTGAAGGGCGATGCCCGAGGCCTCATTGGGGTTCAGCTGGACCATGAACCGCCGGTCAATCTGCTTGACGGCGTAGCGGCCCAGCCGGGCCTCCCGGGGATACTGCTGCTCCACCTCGTAGATCAGGGGCATCTGGACGTAGATTTTCTGCCTCACCCGCTGGATGCAGAAGTGGATGTGATCCGCCAGGGTCAGCACCACATTGGGGTTCAGCTCGTAGTCCAGCTCGTTGCGGGCGATGTCCACCAGCTTGACGGTGAAATGCAGCACCTTCTCGGGCAATTCATTGAACAGGGCCAGATACCGCTGGTCCACATCGTAAAACCGCCGGTCGATCAGGGACAGGTCGGTCAGCTCATAGGGGGTCTTGGGGAACCCGATCCCCTTGCCGTAGGCGATGAAGGTGACCCCTTCCTCATCCTCGCAGAGCACAAAATTGTTATTCAGCTTTTTGACTACTTGCACCGATTGCACCGACGAACTGCACCACCTGTACCATCAAAAAAACTCCTCAAGGCATAGTTACACCTTCTGCACGGTGTCATTAGTTATGCCTCAAAGAGTCGAGTTACAACCTAATTCCGCCATTCATTATAGCAAGTTTTGTTTTCCAAATCCATTTATCTTTTGCACAAATTTTTCCCTGCCCTTTTCAGCAAAAAGCTGTAAATCCTGCATGGCTTCCCCTGCCCGCCCTGTTTTTTCTTTTGGTGGTGCGGCCCCCGGGGCGGCGGGCAAAATCTCCACAAAATTGTGTTTTTGCTTTTGTGCCCCCTGTACATTGACATGGATTTCACTTTGTCGTTATACTTTACAGGAAAGAATCGGTTCCCTCCCCTGTTCCTGTACAGGAGGCGCCCGGCCTGCCGGACAGGCCCCCCGGCTGCGGAGCCGATGGTTTGACGATTTGGAAGGAGAGTTCACTATGAGTCGACGTATTTCCCGCAAGGGCTTCCTGAAGATTGCCGCCGCCACCGCCATGAGCGGCGTCACCGCAGGTGCCCTGGCCGCCTGCCAGAGCGGCAGCACCACCACCGCTTCTTCGGCCGCTGCCGGCACCTACACCCCCGGCACCTACACCGCTGAGGCCACCGGCATCGGTTCCACCCCCGTCAAGGTCACCATGACCTTTGACGCCGAGAAGATCACCGACGTCCAGATCGACGTCTCGGGCGAGACCGCCGGCTACGGCGCCGACATCGGCGACGAGATGATCGAGAAGATCCTCAGCGCCCAGTCCAGCGAGGTGGACGGCCACAGCGGCGCCACCATCACCTCCAACGCCATCAAGAAGGCCGCCGAGAGCTGCATCAGCCAGGCCAAGGGCATCGCCACCGAGGCCACAGCCGCCGATACCGCCGAGACGGTGGTGCCTGACGGCATGACCACCGAGGAAGTGGAGTCCTCCATCGTGGAGCTGGGCGACATCACCCCCGACGAGACCCGGGACTATGACATCGTGGTGGTGGGCGCCGGCGCTGCCGGTGTCCCCGCAGCCGGCTGGGCCGCCGAGCTGGGGGCCAGCGTGGCCCTGCTGCAGAAGCAGAGCGTGGTGGTCAGCCAGGGCAACTGCGGCTCTGCCATCATCCACTCCAAGTCCACCCCCGCCGGCGAGAAGATGTGGGTCCACATGACCAACGGCCTGTGCGACTGGCGTGCCAACACCGACCTGCTGAACGCCTATGTGGAGCACAGCGAAGAGGCCCTGATGTGGTATCTGAACCGGGCCGGCCTCACCGCTGAGACCGAGTACGGCGACGGCTCCCTGGTGGACAGCAACGACGATCCTTCCTCCCTGCTGCACAACGACGACAAGGCCATCAACGCCTACATGTGCACCAGCCAGGACCTGACCGGCGTCTGGAAGGACCGGATGGACACCTATGACTTCGGCGACGAGCACTGCTACTTCTTCGCACCCTGGATCGGCCCCAAGCCCAAGAATGTGGGCGACGTGCTGGCCGTGGTGCTGGAGAACGTCCAGGCCAAGTGCCCCAACCTGGAGACCTTCTTCAACACCCCCGCCGTCAAGCTGGTCACCGACGGCGGCAAGGTCACCGGCGTCATCGGCAAGGATGCCGACGGCAAGTACATCCAGTTCAACGCCGCCAAGGCCGTCATCCTGGCCACCGGCGACTACATGAACAACGACGCCATGGTCCGCCGCTGGTGCCCCGATGTGGACCAGTTCGACAAAAAGCAGTTCCAGAAGACCGGCGACGGCCACATCATGGCCATTGCCGCCGGCGCCAAGATGGAGAACCTGGGCCACACCAAGATGATGCACGACTTTGACTCGGGCCTGATGTACGAGGAGCCCTTCCTCTACGTCAACATGGAGGGCAACCGCTTCTGCAACGAGGACACCGGCTTTGTCTACATGGGCAACATCACCAAGTATGTGCCCAAGTACAACGGCGCCAACGTGGACGCCAACCATCCCGACGGCTCCCAGGGCTGGTACTGCCAGATCTATGACAGCGACTACATGAGCTACGCCAACGCCCCTGTCCCCGAGGCTGCCATGACCAAGTACATCCCCGGCGCTGTGGAGAACCCCGAGGGCGTCTTCACCAACCTGCTGGACACCTACAAGGCCGACACCCTGGACGAGCTGGCTGAGCTGCTGGACATCCCCGCCGATGCCCTCAAGGCCAGCGTCGAGCGCTACAACGAGCTGTGCGACCAGGGCGCCGACGTGGACTTCGGCAAGAACATGAAGTACATGCACAAGATCGAGAAGGCTCCCTTCTGGGGCATCCGCAAGCACATCCGTGTCTCCTCCATCGACAGCGGCGTCAACACCAACGCCAACGGCCAGGCACTGGACGCCGACGGCAACGTCATCGAGGGCCTGTACTGCGTGGGCAACCTGGGCGGCACCTTCTACGGCGGCGCCGACTACCCCTTCCACCAGACCGGCCTGTCCCTGGGCCGCTGCTACACCTTCGGCATGATCGCCGCCAAGCACGCCCTGGGCCAGCTGTGATTTCCTGACCCGGCCCCATCCCATTGAGTGAAATTGCCCCCGGCTCTGCTGCAACACAGGGCCGGGGGCCTTTTGTATGGGTTTTGCCGGGGCCGCAGGTGCCACACCCGGCACAATGCCAAAACCCGGCAGGGCCTTTCCCCCGCCGGGCTTCTTTATAATGGCCTTATTCCTCCAGGGGCAGGATATAGAATCCATACTGCAGCCGCGGGGCCTGTTCCATCCGGGCGTACATCAGCATGACTTTGTAGACGGTGCCTGCGGGGCGCAGCCCCAGCCGGGCAGCCCACTGGTAGACGGGATGCCGGCGATCCCGGTCGGCCTCGGTGCCCCCATCAAATTCCCGCCCCGCAAAAGAGTAGACCAGCGCCTTGCAGGCTGGAATCCGCTGCACCGCCTCATTGATGGGGATACCATGGCGCAAGACCTGGGCTTCGCCGGCCAACAGCCCCCAGGCAGAATTCATCTCTTCCTCGCCGGAGCCGTCCCATTGGATTTGCAGGGTGGATTTGACCACCGGCATCCAGGACACCCACCGATTCAAAATATCGTAAATGCGCGGGTCTTTCAGGAAATCATTGTGATGGGAGTGGGGCAGGAAATAAAACGGCTCCATCCGCTGGACCACCCAGTCCTCTCCCTTGCCCCGGATGCGCTGCATCCAGTCGCGGATCCGGCGGTGTTCTTCCAGGATGGCTGTCTCCAGCTCCACCTGCTTTTCCATCGCCGCCGCCTTCTCTTCCAGCATCTGCCACGCCTGGTCCCCATCCATGCAGTTGACTGCTTCGGCCATATCCCGCACGGTAAAGCCATAGTTGCGCAGCCGCATGCATTCCAGAATCCGGCAGGACTCCCGGAACCGGTAATACCGGTAGCCGCTGTCCTGGACATCTGCCGAAATAATGTGTTTTTTTTCATAGTGCTTGAGAAAGTCGGGGGTTACACCCATGTAGGACGCATATTCACCGATGCGATAGCGCCTGGGGCCCTGATTTTGTTTCATTGCGCTTCCACCTCTTTGTGAATATTGTAACATATTTTGCCTTGATTTTCTACCTGTGCCGCGGCACAGCCATATTGACATGGGTGCAACAATCAACTTTATACTGTTATCAACTGCGGGCCCTGTGTACCCCAGGATCATCTGACCACCTATCGATAAAATGTGCAGGAGGTTATCCCTATCATGAAAGATCACGTTTCCCGCCGGTCGTTCCTGAAGACGTCCCTGGCAGGCGGCGCCACCCTGGCTGCTGCCAGCCTGCTCAGCGCCTGCTCGGGCGCTGGCTCGGCCGCCAGCACCGCCGGTTCGGCTGCATCCAAGACCGGGCTGTACATCCCCGGCACCTACTCGTCCAAGGCCACCGGCATGGGCGAGGTCATCGTTACCATGACCTTCGACGACAACAGCATCACCGATGTGGTGCTGGACCTGTCCAACGAGACTCCCAGCATCGGCCAGGCCGCTGCCGACCAGCTGAAAGAGGCCCTGATGACCGCCCAGAGCGCCGAGATCGACGGCGTTTCCGGCGCCACCATCACCTCCCAGGCTGTCACCAAGGCCGCTGACAAGTGCATCCAGCAGGCCAAGGGTGAAATTCCCGTGGAAGTGGTCACCAAGACCGAGGAGACCGACGACGGCGACTGGCTGGGCACCGAGCCCGAAATCGCCGACAGCGACATCACCGCCACCTACGATACCGAGGTCCTGGTTATCGGCTGCGGCACCGGCGGCATGTTCGCCGTCTGCGCTGCCGCCGAGGAAGGGGCCAAAGTCATCGGCATCGACCGCTTCCCCACCGGTGTGGGCATCCGGGACGACCTGGGCGCCATCAACTCCCGCTACCAGCAGGAATGGGGCACCAAGATCGACAAGTTTGACTATGTGACCATGGCCACCCAGTATGCCGCCGGCCACATCAACCAGGACCTGGTCAAGCTGTTCTGCGACGAGTCCGGCGCCGTCATCGACTGGTACGGCGACCGCCTGGCCGAGCGCGGCGTCGAGTTGTGGCACGAGTCCGGCGATTCGGTGGACGAATCCCGCTATCACCATTTTGCCACCGGCCACTCCCCCCGCTGGACCGGCTCGGACGACGGCAGCGGCAACGAGCTGGACGGCAACAAGGTTCTGTATGATTACGCCGTGGGCCTGGGCGCTCAGTTTGACTACAACACCACCATGGTCAAGCTGGTCAAGGAAGACGGCCGCGTGACCGGCTGCATCGCCACCAACGCCGACGGCGACTATGTCAAGTACACCGCCTCCAAGGGCGTTGTGGTCTGCACCGGCGGCTACTCCCTGAACTACAAGATGATGGAGGCCCTCCAGCCCTGGAACCTGCGGATCATCGGCCGCAACGGCTCGGAGCCGGGCGCCTTCGGCGACGGCATCAAGGCCTGCCTGTGGGCCGGCGCCAAGATGGACGAGACCCACTCCATGATGATGTTTGACCGCTGCGCCCTGCGCCCCGATCAGGAGACCGGCGCCGAGACGGCCCAGTCCGGCGACAACGGCTTCTTCTGGATGGGCAGCCAGCCCTGGCTGAAGGTCAACGCCGACGGCAAGCGCTTCTTTAACGAGTCCGGCACCTATGAGGGCATCCTCCACGCCGACGAGTACCAGAAGGGCCACTGCCACTACAGCCTGTTCGACAGCAACTGGACCAAGTATGTCACCCAGTTCAAGATGCACGGCTGCTCCCGGCTGTACCCGTTCGAGAACGGCGCCGACCCCAACATGAGCTATGAGGTGATTGCCAACGGCATGCTGCCCGGCCTGATCGAGGACGGCTTTGTGATCCAGGCCGACACCATCGAGGAGCTGGCAGAAGGCCTGGGCCTGCCCGCCGACACCCTGAAGGAAACCGTCGATCACTACAACGAGCTGGCCTATGCCGGCGAGGACACCGACTACGGCAAGGAGCCCTTCCGTCTGACCCCCGTTGACACCGCCCCCTTCTATGGCGCCAAGAACACCGGCTATGTCCTGTGCACCATGGACGGCATTCAGATTGACACCAACATGAACGCCATCGACACCGACGGCAACCCCATCCCCGGCCTGTACGTGGTGGGCAACGACAGCGGCAGCTACTTTGCCAACACTTACCCCAACCTGTCCACCGGCATGGCCTGCGGCCGTACCGTCACCTTTGGCCGTCTGGTGGGCAAGTACCTGGCCAAGCTGTAAGCCCTGTGCCGGCCCGCCCTGAGCGGGCAATTTCCTGAACCCCTGCGCCTGTGAACTCCGTCCCGGAATTCACAGGCGTTTTTTGATGCCCTCTGCCTGCTCCCGCTGCCGGAGGGCAGCCGGACGGGTCCGCCGTTTTCATCCAGGCCGCCTCCCCTTTGAAAACAGAGCAAACAGAAGGCACCGTCAAACCTGCTGTTCAACGGTACCTTCTGTTTCAGGGGGAGGATTAGCAATCTGTTCCCGGTATCATTCTTCTGCGGGCTTGTCTTCAAAGCCCAGGACTGCGGTCACAATGGCAGCCACTGCAATATCCACTGCAATCGCGATGGCCATGGCCCACATGGTCTGCTGGAAGATGGGCAGCGCCAGAATGGTGGAGTAACCGTACACATAAGCGGTGGCGCCCAGGGCGCCGGCCACCACGCCGCCGGCAGCAGCGCCCACCATAATGCCGATCATGGGCTTTTTCAGGCGGAGGTTGACGCCGTACAGGGCGGGCTCGGTGACGCCGGCCACGATGCAGCCAAAGGCAAGGCTCAGGCACTCGGCCCGGAAGGATTTATTCTTGGTGCGGAGGGCAACGCCCAGGCAGGCGCCGCCTTCTGCCATGTTGTGGAGGATGTAGGAGGGACGGAAGAACACATCATAGCCCGGGTCGGCAAAGGCCTGCACCATAAAGGGGGTGACGGCATGGTGCATGCCCGTCATGTGGTGGCTGGCCTGGTAGACGGCCTGCTGGTGGTTCTCCCCTTCCCGGAAGAAAATGCCACCGGCTGCCCCCGGCATCCGCCGCATATTGTTGATCTCGTTGAAGGTGAGCCAGTACTTCACCTTATCCTTATAGCGGCGGAATACCACTTCGCAGTACCGCAGGAAAAAGTCAATCATCTTCCGGCTGCGCCAGCTGCCGTAGGCTTCCACCAGGTGCAGCGGCGTCTCATAATGGCTCAGGGTGACCAGCGGCTGCATCCCCCGGCGGAGCATCTCGTCAAACAGGTCATCGTAAAACTGCAGCCCCTGTTCATTGGGCTGGGCGTCGTCCCCATTGGGAAAGATCCGGGCCCAGTTGATGGAGGTGCGGAACACCTTGAACCCCATCTCCTGCATCAGGGCCAGGTCTTCCTTGTAATGGTGATAAAAGTCGATGGCCTCATGGCTGGGATAAAACTTTCCCTCCACCGGCGGGATGTCCGCCTCATATTTGATGCCGTGGGCAAAGCAGTCTGCAATGCTCAATCCTTTTCCGTCGACGTCATAGGCGCCTTCGGCCTGATTGGCCGCGATGGCGCCGCCCCAAAGAAAATCCTTGGGGAATTCAGCCTGGAATGATTTCATACTGCACATCCTTTCCTTTCGCTTGTGATGTGGCTTTCTGTTGGCATCAGAATACCACACCCTCTCTTCTCTTTCGACACCTGCAACAGATCTTGAAACTATTCTTCAATCTTTTTGAACAAAAAAGCCTTTCCTTGCAAGGCAGATTGCAAACCGGCCCCTTTGGGGCATGCAGCTGTCCACTTGCAGCATTTTCAGCAGGCATAGGCCATCCCGGCCCGGCCGGGGATTCTGATTTCACTGAAGCACACAAAAAAGAGGCGGCAAAGGAGACAATCCTTCGCCGCCTTTTTGCATGGCAGAATACGCCCTTTGGGAAAATGGCGTGCCGTCCGCCCAACCGCATACGAAAAGCTCCCGGACAAACCGGGGGCTTTTCATGTTTTAGGCGCAGATCAGCCCGATGGAGGGCCCGGGCTGCCGGTCATTGGCCGCCGGCAGAGTCAATCCCCAAAATGGCGTCAAAAACCCGGCGGAAAGCCTGTTCCAGATCAAACGCGCCGTTTTCGCCAGCCCAGGTCATGGTAACGCCGCGGAAAGCGTGGAACAGGGCAAAAGCCAGTTCCTGTGGAGAAGCGGGGCTGGGGATTTCCCCGCTGGCCTTGCCGTTTTCAATCAGCCGCACCACCGTGTCGTAGAGGTAGGCCGACTGGGGAAACCGTTCCTCCACCTTGCCCTGGATGATGTTGACGTAAATCTGCCGGATCATGTTGGGGCCATAGCTGGAGGTGTTGGCGCCGTAGCTGCTCATCAGGGCCCACAGGGTGCCGGCGCTGGTGCGCTGGGCGGTCAGCAGGTCCATCAGCTGCCGGGACTGGATGCTCAGGTAATCGGTGAGGCCGTCCACCAGCTGCTCCTTGGAGTCATAGTGGTAATAAAAGGTCCGTTTGCTGATGCCCACTGCTTCGCAGATCTGCAGGATGGTCACATTGTCATAGCCGTACTGCTGAAACAATTCAATGGCCGTTTTCTGAATCCGTTCTTTGGTGGATAAAGGTTTCTCTTGCTCTTTCATGTAAAACTCTCCAAAATTTGTGCACGCTAGCCAAGTCGTTCCATAATAATTTGACGTTTTGACGATTGACAGGGCGTGTTACTCAGATGTAATATAATGTTACCGAGGTGCAATAAATATGTTATCGCAGTGATTCGCCCAGGCGGGAATGTGTCTATTTTATTGTACCATATTTCCCAAAGTATGACCATGCTTTGGGCCGATTTTCTGAAAGGAGTGTTGAACCTATTATGAAGAGGAGCCTTTTCAGCCCCATCCAGATTGGCACGCTGCGGCTGAAAAACCGAATCGTGATGGCGCCCATGGGCACCACAACCGACACCAGCAACACCTTCAACATGCGGGATGTCAACTACTACGGCGAACGCGCCCGGGGCGGCGTGGGCCTGGTGATGACCGGCGCTGTGGTGGCATCGGAGGAATTTGAGCCGGCCCCCTGCCAGAAGCTGACCGGCCGCAAGGACGTGTACATGCTGAGCCAGGTGGCAGAGCGGGTCCACATGTACGGCGCCAAGTTGGGCATCCAGCTGTCCCCGGGCATTGGCCGGATGAACTGGATCGACCCCACCACGCCCCCCTACTCGGCCAGCCCCTGCCCCAACTACTACACCCCCGACCTGATCTGCCGGGAGCTGCCCACCGACGGGGTCAAGCGCCTGGTGGCGGCCATGGGCCGCTCGGCCAGGCTGGCCAAGGACGCCGGGGTGGACCTGATCGAGATCCATGCCTACGGCGGCTACCTGATCGACCAGTTCACTTCGGCCAAGTGGAACCACCGCACCGATGAATACGGCGGCAGCTTTGAGAACCGGCAGCGGTTCCTGATGGAAATTGTGGACGCCGTGCGGGAAAGCTGCGGCAAGAATTACCCCATCGCCGTCAAGATGACCCTGGACAGCATGGACGACGACGAGCGCCCCCTGGAAGAAGGCCTGGCCATCGCCAAAAACCTGGCCGCCAAGAAGGTGGACCTGATCCACTTTGGCCGGGGCGCCTACTCCTGCCGCTGGCGGATGGTCAGCAGCGTCTACCAGCCGGTGGGCTTTGACCTGGAGGCCGCCGGCAAGATCCGGGCTGTGATCGGGGACATCCCCCTGATGGCCCACGGCAAGCTGAACCACCCCGACGTGGCCGAGAAAGCCATCGAGGACGGGGTGGTGGATCTGGTGGCCATCGGCCACGGGATGATCGCAGACCCCTGCTGGGCCAACAAGGTGAAGAACGGTCAGCTGGATGAGATTGTCCCCTGCATCGGCTGCGGCGAGTGCCACCTGAACTCGATGAAGGGCCGGGCCCGTCCCTGCGCCGTCAACCCCCTGAGCTCCCACGAGAACGAGCTGTTCCTGACCCCCGCCGCCGGCCCCAAGCGCGTACTGGTGCTGGGCGGCGGCCCCGGCGGCCTGAAGGCAGCCGCCACCGCAGCCCAGCGGGGCCTGGACGTGGAGCTTTGGGAAAAGACCGGCCGCCTGGGCGGCATGATGCTGGCAGCCGGCATGCCCTCCTTTAAGAAGGACGTGATGGACCAGGTGGAGTACCTGATCCGCCAGGTGAACAAGGCCGGCGTCCGGGTCCACATGAACAAGGCCGCCACCGTGGAGGCGGTGCAGGAGTACCGCCCCGACTTTGTGGTGGTGGCCACCGGCGCCAACCCGGTGATCATCCATGTGCCCGGCTTTGACAAGCCCCAGGTCACCACCGCCGTGCCCGTGATGCTGCGGGACCAGGAGGTGGCCCGGGACGTGGTGGTCATCGGCGGCGGCGAAGTGGGCTGCGAGCTGACGGTGGACCTGTGCCAGCAGGGCAAGCATGTCACGGTGGTGGAAATGCAGCCCAAAATCCTGAGCAACGGCGAGAGCTTTGTGGCCAACCATCAGAACCTGCAGTACCTGGTGGAGCGGTCGGGGGCCAGGATCCTCACCGGCAGCCGGGTGATGGAAGTGCTGGACGACGGGGTCCTGGTGGACCAGGGCGGCCAGCAGGTCAAGATCCCCTGCCAGTCCGTGATCTTTGCCGCTGGCTTCCGGGCCGACCAGAGCCTGTTCGACGGCCTGATCGAGGCCGGCATTGATGCGGTGGAGATCGGCGACGCCATCCGTCCCGGCAAGATCATCGACGCCATCCAGCAGGGCTATCACACCATCCGGGTGCTGGAATAAGCCCGGGGCAAGAAAAGGAGGAAGTTCGATGGCATTTCGCAACGATTTCCTGTGGGGCGGCGCCACGGCGGCCAATCAGATCGAGGGCGCCTGGGATGCCGACGGCAAAGGGGAAAGCGTCCCCGACCACTGCACCAACGGCAGCAACACCAACCCCAAGCGCGTAACGGTCTCCCTGGAGCCGGGCACCCTCTATCCCTCCCATGAGGCGGTGGATTTTTACCACCACTATGAGGGCGACATCGCCCTGATGGCCGAGATGGGGTTCAAGTGCTTCCGGATGTCCATCAACTGGACCCGGATTTACCCCACCGGCATGGAGGAGGCCCCCAACGAGGCGGGCCTGGCCTTTTACGACAAGGTCTTCGACTGCTGCAAACAGCACGGCATCGAGCCGCTGGTGACCATCAGCCACTATGAGATGCCCTACGCCCTGGTGGAGCAGTGCAACGGCTGGGAGAGCCGGGACTGCATCGGGTATTTTGAGCGGTACTGCAAGACCATTTTTGAGCACTACAAGGACAAGGTCAAGTACTGGCTCACCTTCAACGAGATCAACGCCGCCACCCAGCGGATGGGCAGCGTGCTGTCCACCGGCACCATCCGGGGCTACACCGGCCCCGCAAGAACGGCGCCGGACCATCCCCAGTCCCGGTACCAGGCCCTGCACAACCAGTTTGTGGCCTCGGCCCGGGTGGTGCGGTACGCCCACCAGCATTACCCCCAGTTCAAGATGGGCAACATGACCTACTTCTCGGCCTTTTACCCCGCCACCTGCAACCCCGATGACATCATCGCCTGCCAGCACCAGCTGCAGATGATGAACTACTACTGCAACGACGTCCAGTGCAAGGGGGCCTACCCCTTCTATGCGCCCCGGATCTGGCGGGAGCGCGGGGTGCAGCTGCAGATGGAGCCGGGGGATCTGGAAGACCTGCGGCAGGGCACGGTGGACTTTTTGACCATCTCCTATTATGTGTCCAACTGCATCGCCAAAAATCCCCCCAAGGACAAGCTCACCGGCGGCAACATCGCCGGCGGCCTGAAAAATCCCTATCTGAAGGCCTCCGAGTGGGGCTGGCAGATCGACCCCCAGGGCCTGCGGTTTGCCCTGAACGAGCTGTACGACCGCTACCGCATCCCCATGATGGTGGTGGAAAACGGCCTGGGCGCCCGGGATACCCTGGAGCCCGACGGCTCGGTCCACGACCCCTACCGGATTGATTACCTGCGCCAGCACATCCAGCAGATGAAGCTGGCCGTGGAAGAGGACGGCGTGGACCTGATGGGTTACACCCCCTGGGGCTGCATCGACCTGGTGAGCGCTTCCACCGGCGAGATGGCCAAGCGGTACGGCATGATCTACGTCAGCAAGTACGACGACGGCACCGGGGATTTGTCCCGCCGGCGAAAGGATTCCTTCTACTGGTATCAGAAAGTCATCCGCACCAACGGTGAGGATTTGACCTAAAAAAGCGCAGGGGCAACGCACCCCTGCAGGCAAGCAATTGTGAAAGGAGAAATCATATGGCTAGTAAATACGATGGTCTTGCGCGGATCATTCTCCAGAACGTGGGCGGCAAAAGCAACATTGTCAGCCTGACCCACTGTGTCACCCGCCTGCGTTTCACCCTGAAGGATGAGAGCAAGGCCCAGACCGACGTGCTGAAGGAGACCGACGGCATCGTCACCGTCATCCAGTCGGGGGGCCAGTACATGGTGGTCATCGGCAACCAGGTACCCGACGTCTACAAGGCTGTGGTGGCCGTGGGCCATCTGGATGCAGTGGCCGACGCCGGCGCCTCGGAAGCGGACAACAATGACAAGCCCAAGGAGAAATTCAACCCCCTGAACGCCTTCATCAGCATTGTGACGGCCGTGTTCACCCCCTGCCTGGCTTACCTGTCTGCCTGCGGTATCCTGAAAGGCCTGCTGACCATTATCACCTACTTCGGCCTGCTGAGCACCACCAGCGGCGCCTACACCATCCTGTATGCCCTGGCAGATTCCTTCTTCTACTTCATGCCGGTGCTGCTGGGCTACACCGCCGCCAAGCGGTTTGGCCTGCCGGTGATGGAAGGCCTGATCATTGGCTGCACCATGCTCTACCCCACCGTCCTGAAGGGCGCCCTGGGCACTTCCTTCCCCGACGGGCTGGAATTCTTCGGCCTGCCTGTGTCGATGCCCCCCTCCGGTGACTACTCGGCCAGCGTCATCCCCATCATCTGCGCCGTGGCCTTTGCAGCCTTCATTGAGAAGTTCTACCGCGACCGGGTCCCCTCGGCCATCCGGGTATTTGCGGTGCCCTTCATCACCATGGTCATCACCGTACCCCTGACCTTCCTGGTCATCGGCCCTGTGGCTTCCATCATCGCCAACCTGCTGAACGCCTTCTTTGTCTGGCTGGCAGCCACCAACAGCGTCCTGCTGGGCCTGGTTGTGGGCGGCCTGTGGCAGATCCTGGTCATGTTCGGCCTGCACTGGGCCATCGTGCCGCTGTCCATCATGAACATGCAGTCCTTTGTCCAGGGCATCGGCGACGGTGACACCATCGGCGCTTCCATGTTCGCCACCACCTTTGCCCAGACCGGCGCCGTCCTGGCCATCTGGCTCAAGACCAAGAACGCCAAGACCAAGAGCCTGTCTGTGCCTGCCATGATCTCCAGCTTTGTGGGCGTCACCGAGCCCGCCATCTACGGCATCACCCTGCCCAAGAAGCTGCCCTTCTACCTGTCCTGCGTGGTGTCGGCCCTGGCCGGCGCCGTCATGCTGGCCTTTGGCGTCCGCCGCTATCAGTCGGGCGGTTCGGCCATCTTCGGCTATGTGGCCTTCGTCAACCCCAACACCGGTGATATCAGCGGCATGGTGACCGCCATCGTGGTGTCCCTGGTGTCCCTGGTGGCCAGCTTCGTGATTGTCTACCTGACCTATCACGATGACGCCGGCAAGAAGGCCGAAAAAGAGGCTGCTGCGCTGGAATCCGACCTGTAACCCCTTTGCCGGCTGCGGCCTCCCGGGGCCGTAAAGCCGAAAGGATGCATCCCATCCCATTCCAGTCACTGCCCTTGCGGGCATTCCCCCATCCCTTGCCCGCCGACTGTGGAGAACCGGGTTTCGGCCATTGTACGGCATGCGGCGCGCCTGTCCATCCATAGAATGCCGGCGCTGTTCCCCACAGCCCCGGGAAACAAAAGCGGCCCTGATCTGCCATCTTGCGGCAGGTCGGGGCCGCTGCTGTTTTTGCGGCAGGCAGACAAAGAACCCCGGCAGGATGTTTCACCTGCCGGGGTTCCCTTATGGTATGGCGTCCCTGAGAGGAATCGAACCTCCGGCCTACCGCTTAGGAGCTACTTTTGGCAGTTCCAATCTATGTAAGTCTATTATCATCTATGACTAGATAATTCACGATAGCTAATCATTTTCACGCACATCCGTTCACGAATCTGCTCATCCGTATCCGGCTGTTTTCATCGCTGATCTTAGCTGAATTTTAGCATGTTCCAAAAAAGGTGGAAGGTGGGTTTTCCATCGCCCGCTTCTTTTAGCCTGTGCAGCAAGGCTATCCGCTGCAAATTTGTGGATTGAAGCAACTGCCTGTCCCATTCTTGAGATCACTGCAGGCGGTAGTCGTTCATCAATATTGGCGGTAGAGTAGCTTCCGCCTTATAAGAAAAGAACATACCGTCAATTTCCACTTTCGGGAAAACGGTATGTTCTTCTCTATGTAGTCCTATTTGGTTTCAGCTGATCTTGTCCAGAAGCGCTCTGAGAAGCTGCGCTGTCTGTGGGTCTCCCAGGAGTTTTGCGATCATCTCTGCATCTGCACCGGAAGCCCCGGAATCATTTCTTCTCATGGAGTGAGGGGGTTCTTTGTGGTTGTAAAAGACATCTTCAAGGAGCTGTGCATTGGTCCTTCGGTCATCGTCCAGGATGTGAGAATACTGGTCTGTGACCATCTTTGCCTGTGCGTGTCCCGAATCTCCCTGGACTGCCTTGATGTCACCGCCATTCCACTTCAGCTTATAAGTTATGCTGGAGTGCCGGAGACTGTGGAACACCACCTTTGGCAGATCGTTTTTCTCAATGAGTTCACGGAACGCCCTTGCGATGACATTTCTCTCCAGGGGAGTTCCGAAAGGACTAGCTAGCACCAGGTCATAATCGTGATATTCATCACCCAGGGCTGCCTTTGTTTGATTCTGTTCAATCTTCCATTGAACCAGCATCTTTGCCACAGTCCTCGGCAGGAACACTTTACGGGTACTGCTCGAGGTTTTGGGCTTTTTCAGAACCAGCTGGGTGGTGCCGTTCTCGACGGCAACGGGGAAGGCAAAGATCACGCCTTTGCCGTCCAGCTCTTTCATTGCTTCGCGGCTGACCCGAATCAGTTCCTTATTAATAAGTACATGCGCCTCTCCGTCCTGGATACTCTTTTCGCTGATATCAATGCAATCCCATGTCAGCCCCAGCAACTCTCCAATCCTCAAGGAACACGAAAAAGCAAGATTGATTGCCAGCTTAAGTCTTGGGTCTTCGCATAGGCTCAACGCTTTGTCGAGCGTTTCCACCGTCCAGATTTCACGTTCCTTCAGCTGTGATTCAGGTGGAGTGGCGTATGTAACAGGGTTCCGGTCCACCAGCTCCCATCGGACTGCCTGGTTGAAGCAGCTGTGCAGCAGCTTGTGAACTCTTTTGATGGTTTCAGGAGCAACCGTTCGGGAATACTTCGCGTACTTTTTATCCGTACACTTGCGTACCGCTGGCGTTGTCAGCAGAGATTGATAAAATCTTTCCAGCATTCTCGGCGTGATGTCTTTCAATTTCATCTTGCCAATCTGGGGAATGACGTAGTGCTCCAGTATTCCTACGTTTGACTCATAGGTCGATAATGCCCATTTGTTTTTGCCATAATTGGCAATGAACTCACGAACCAGATCTTCCATCGTCGCACATTTGGGCATCACCAATTTACCGATCTGCTCTCGATACTCGACCTCCGTCCGACGCTTTTTTGCTTCCTCGTAGGTTTTGTAGGTCTCCCATTTCTGCTTACGTTTCCCCTCATCGTTGGTATAGAGGTAAACCACACAGTACTTGCCTTTCCTCTGAACAATGGATGCCATCAGTTTTCACCTCTCAGTTTGCTTTGGCCCTTTCGGTCATAGAGCCAGTGAAAAATTTCTTCTCTCCGAATTCGGATTTGCCGGTTAATCGTCAGCGCTTTCAGGTCACCGGATTGAACCATGCGGTAAACCACCTTCTGCGGCAGCTCCAAAAGAATCGCCGCTTCTTTTACGGGATAGCTTGGCTTGTCCAGACGAACCTCCACAGGCTTTTCTTTTACCGGAGGAGCCTCCTTTGGAGCGCTTTCAGCTTTCACTGTTTCAGTCGGCTGTGGTTCCACCGGCTGTGAACGCTTCTTTTCTTCTCTGGAATGCAGCCATGCTTGGAAGCTCTTTTTGGTGATGCGTTTGCGGTCGGCAACGATTACAAACTCAAACGCATTCTTGTCATTATATATAATGGTATATACTTTTTCCCGTGTGACCCCCAGCATTCTGGCCATCTCCGGCATACTGATGGTCGCATTCTCCAACTTCCGATCTTTTGCCCGATCCTCTGGGGTCCGGTATCTGCTTTGGGAAGCGTACCACTGGTCAAAAGACTGTTTGAGGACCCGTGTCCTGTAGTCTACCAGTTCTGTTTCAAAGCAGCCTTTTTTGATCAAATCATAAATGGTTGTTTCGCTTACACGCAGCAGTGCAGCCAGATCAGTAATTGAGTAAGATTTCTGTTTCAGCTGCTCCCCTGGAGGGGGGCCCTTCACCTTGGAGTATTTGACCTGATTGGCATACCATTTTTCAAAGCTCTCTATCACAACGCGCATCTTTCCGTTCACTAGTACGACATCAAAGAACTCCTTTTTCAGCAGCCAATAGCTGTCCGTCTTTCCAAGGCCGAGAATCTCACGCATTTCACGAACTGACATGGTTGTTTTGCTTGGCCCATCTGCCATTGTTTTCCGCTCCTTTCTCGCCGTTCGATTCCGGTCAAGACTATCATACCAGCTTGGAGAGAAAAAATTTAGGATGTCAACCCCAAAACGAACTGTCCCAAGATTGGCATCCTTGGCTCAGTCACTTACTGGCACTGCCGTTCCAGCCAGGCATCAAAACCCTTTTTGGGGATACGGTATCTGCCGCCAATCTGAATCCAGTGAAATTCCCGCTTTTTCAGCAAGGCGGTCACACTCGCACGACTCAGTACCAGCATCTGCTGCAGGTCGCTGATCGTATAGCAGCGGTTCTGTTCCCCGGCCATCGGCTTCCTGCTCTCGTTCATATTCGCGTTTTCTATCTGACGTGCCATTGTGTGTCCTCCTTTATGGTTGATAAATAATCAGCTTTTCCATGCAAAACTTGCTTTCAGACAAGCTGTGATTCTATCCAAATCAGCTTTGGTTACTTTCCCGAGATACCCTTGGATTCGTGTCTTGTCAACCGGTCTCGGTGACTCACAAATCGCCATGGAAAGTTCCCGCAGGCAGTGACTTTTGATAAGACAGTGGGTTGGCATAGATTCTTTTTTGATCTTGGTGGTCAATGGTACCACCAACAGCACCGGAGAATGATAATTCCCGCTGTTGTTCTGTACTACAACTGCAGGCCGTACCCCTCCTTGTTCTGAGCCTCGGTATGGATTCAGGTCCACAAGATAAATATCTCCGCGCTTGTAATGCCAATCCGCTTTGAGAGGACGCATCTTTTTATATTGCTTCATCCCTCATCCACTCCTTTCTTTTATATAACAGCGAACCATTCGCATGGCCGCCCTATGGTTATGAGTCAGACTTTTGCCATGATTCACACCATTATATCGGTTTCCGTACTTGTCCACGACACCCCCGGAAACACAGGCTCTCTGTCCTGTTTGGGACCCTTTCAGACGGCTGGTAGCTTACCAGCGCCATAGATTGTCGCCTCTCCGTGGTTCTCACCGAGCCGCCCGAAGGCGGAAGTCTCATCATCCTGCACCGGCTCTTTGCCTTGGGAGAAGCTGTCTCTCATTTACCTCCGGTTCCTGCTCCTACCTTTTGTTGGTGATCTTCGCATTCCCCGCGGATGGGCTCCCCGCTGCAGTGTTCGTATCTGAAAGGGTGCTATTCACTTTTCAAGGTGCGGTTTCTTGATCTACCCATATTGTACAGGATGTTTTGTATTTTGTCGTGACACAGTTTGTGCTAATTTCTAGCACAAATTGTGCTAATTTTATGGTCCAATGTTTCACATTCATCTTTACACCTTCTCCAAACGCAATCCTTCAAACAATATCCATCCTGATTTTTTCAAGCTGGTTGATGACCCGCTCCAGTTCTTCTTTGACCGAGCTGCACTCTTTTCCAACCACCAGGTAGTCAATACTGACCCCCAGCACTTTTGACAGCACAATGATAATCTCAATCGAGCACCCAGACAGTCCTCGCTCAATTCGGCTTATGTAATGGCTTTCTACATTGAGGACAGAAGCCAGCTCGGCCTGCGTTATGTCTCTTTCTTTTCTTAAGGCACGAACCCGGTCTCCGAACTGCTCATAATCGAACCCCATAATGACTCCTTTCTGTCTGCGCTACCTTGCCGAAAAACAAAAGGCCCCGGCAGGGCAGAGCTTCTGTTTCAAACAGAAACCCTGCCTTGCCGGTGGCCTCTCATGTAATGTCTGGTTTAACACACCGGTTCTGTCAAAGTATGTGACCTGGAGATGGATTTACGCAGCCTGTTTCATCTCAACCATTCCGTCGGCATACCGTATTCAACTTTTGTGCCAAGTTTTGTTGTTACGCCTCTTTTTCGGAAGCGTAGAGATCAATCTGTGTATGACGCCGGCCAATTCTTCTTCTGACTACCACAGCGCGGCATCTTGCACATACACTTTTCATGGTTCCATTTTCCGACAAATGTGCTTGCGACTCTTTGCCACAGTTCGGACAATAGAACGGAAATGCTGTCCACATTTTTTTATCCATCTTTCAACTACGCCTCCTGTAAAAAATATTTTCCTACCCCATATTTCGACACAATATTTTCTGCCGCTATGGTATACTGGGTTTAAAATTTATTTTGCCCCTTTACAAACATAAATTTCACCCTTGAAAACCTTGTATCAATCCTGTATAATGGAGGAAAGTGAAAGTGGTAGCATTATTATACGCAACTTGTTAGCATGTGTCGAGGGGATTTTCCAACTTTATTGGTCTGAATTTTAAGACATATTTCGCTACGCGGTTGCTTAATGGTGCGATCAGACGACTGCGAGGTTAATGAGGATGAAATTTGGCGAAAAACTGCATAACTTACGGAAACAAGCCGGGTTGACCCAGGCTGAGCTTGCCAAAATTCTTGGCGTACATCCCCGTACCGTTATCGGTTATGAGCGGGATGGACGTTATCCCAAGGATAACAACGCCTACAAGAAGCTGGCCGACATTTTTCACGTTCCTGTTCAGTACTTTTATGATGACGATGAGTCTTTTGAGAACGATGCTGCTTCCACCTATGGTGAAAGCGGCAGAAAAGAAGCAAAACAGCTTGCCATGGAACTCTCTGAAATTTTCGCCACAGGAGAACTGTCTGCTGAAGATATGGACAACATCATGTATGTGATGCACCGTGCTTATTTTCAATACCGTGAACAAAAGCGTGAACAGGAAAGGCTTTCCCTGGAAACCTGCTAGTTTCCCTTAGCTGCTGTCATACAGCGATGAGGTTTATTTATGGATTCTACCTTTATCCACCAAAAGGCAAATGAGCTGGTTCAGCGTGCTGGATCGAGAGACCTGCGCACCATTGCAAAGACCGTGGGAATGGACGTGACAGAGATGCCCTTTGACACGATTTCCGGGTTCTTCACGTTCAAATGGGATTTGTACCAGGTCGTTATCAATGTTGCGCTGGATAGGCAGACCAAGCAGATGGTATGCGGTTATGCATTAAGCCGTTTTGCTGAAGCCTATCTTTTCCCCGATAGGGTTTCCCATTCGATGAATTTCATTTCGCCGGCACATCTGGTTGAATATGAGGCCAATGCGTTTTCTTCTCATCTGATGCTTGACAGCGAAGAAGTTTACCATCTCACCAAACTAGGATACGATGTGCAGCAAATTGCTGCGATGACCAAACGCCATCTTCATACGATTCTTGTCAAGCTCCTCGCACTTTACCACATGGGGTATGATATGACCCACTACTACAGCCTGCACAGTGAATTCCTGCAAGCACATCAGGAACTCGCTCATTTCAGTTTTTGCCCCTAAGCGATGCTCATAGTATATACATCCTCAACTCGAGATTCATTGCGTTGGGGGGAATGGATCATTTTACGCCTTATTACATTCTTCATAACAAACAAAGACGGACAAGCTGGCAGCTTGTCCGTTTTTATTTATTTAGCTTTCAGTTACCGGACGGTTTTCTCCACAAACCACCGGCCCAGCCGGCCAGTAAACCGGGGGGCGATATGATCGAAAAACAGCAGCTTCTTTTTACCTTGAATCTGAACGGTATAATAATCCACCGGCAGATCGTTCCCCCTTCATCCCTGCCGGGCAAAAATCCCGAACTTGTTCGATGGAAAATGTCCAACCATCTGACTAGGTAGACCGGCTGCATATAGCCAGTGGAATCAAATGGCAATCTTACCGTTATGTGTGCAAAAATCGGACGCTGAGCGACACCTGCACGGAGTTTTAGCGACACTTTCACGCTTAAGCTCATCAACCGCCGCAGGCGGCCTGGGCTTAACGAGGCTTGTGAGGTGTACGAGGTAGACGTATCCGAAGCGGGGCCCGTAAGCGAGGACGAGGACATCCTCAACTACGACGACGTGGACGATCCGGATGCCTATGTATAAATCACTTCTGGACAAAGTGTCCAGAGGTCGCAACCTGCCGCCCAAACGGGCGGCTTTTTTCATGGCCGGGACAATCCCGGAGAAATGGAGGATATATGGAATTTTTCGCTTCTGCTATCACGACTTTGCAGACCCTCGTTATTGCCCTGGGCGCTGGTCTTGGCGTGTGGGGCGGCGTCAACCTGCTGGAAGGTTACGGCTCGGACAACCCCGGCGCAAATGCTCATGTACGGTAAGGAAGCAAGCAACCGAAAACAAGAGATAGACCGCCAGCACTACACTATTCCGAACCAAAGACCAAAAGATAAGCATTG
>CAJFNF010000007.1 GCA_904394215.1 uncultured Faecalibacterium sp. | reverse complement strand
CCTTGCGGATGTTGGGCTTGTTGGTGGGGATGGTGACGATGTTCAGGCCGTAGATCTCGGTGAACTCGGTGGCCTCGGTGCGGGCTGTGCCGGTCATGCCGGACAGCTTTTTGTACATGCGGAAGTAGTTCTGGAAGGTGATGGTGGCCAGGGTCTTGCTCTCGGAGGCGATGTGGACCCCTTCCTTGGCCTCGATGGCCTGGTGGAGGCCCTCGTTGTAGCGGCGGCCGATCATCAGGCGGCCGGTGAACTCATCCACAATGATGACTTCGCCGTCCTTCACCACATAGTCGATGTCCTTCTTCATGACACCGTGGGCCTTGATGGCCTGCTCGATGTGGTGGACCAGGGTCATGTTCTCGGCGGCGGCCAGGTTCTCTACCTTAAAATATTCCTCGGCCTTCTTGATGCCGCTGGCGGTGAGGGTGGCGGTCTTGTGCTTTTCGTCCACCACGTAATCGCCGTCGGCCTGGTCGTCGGCCTCCTCCTTGGTCTCCAGCTCCACCACCACGCTCTTGCGCAGGGTGCGGACAAACTGGTCCACCTGGGTGTAGAGGGAAGAGGAATCCTCCCCCCGGCCCGAGATGATCAGGGGGGTGCGGGCCTCATCAATCAGGATCGAGTCCACCTCGTCCACGATGGCGTAGGCGTGGCCCCGCTGGACCATGTTGGCCTTGTAGGTGACCATGTTGTCCCGCAGGTAGTCGAAGCCAAACTCGTTGTTGGTGCCGTAGGTAATGTCGGCGTTGTAGGCCTTGCGGCGGGCGGCGCCATCCAGGCCGGGGACGATCAGGCCCACGGTCAGGCCCAGCCAGCGGTACAGCTTGCCCATCCACTCGCTGTCGCGCTTGGCCAGGTAGTCGTTGACGGTGACCACGTGGACCCCCTCGCCGGTGAGGGCGTTCAGGTAGGCGGGCAGGGTGGCCACCAGGGTTTTGCCTTCACCGGTCTGCATCTCGGCGATGTTGGCCCGGTGAAGGGCGATGCCGCCGGTGATCTGAACCGGGAAGTGCTTCATGCCCAGCACACGCCAGGCTGCCTCGCGGCAGACGGCGAAGGCGTCGGGCAGGATATCGTCCAGGGTTTCGCCCCCGGCCAGACGGGCCTTCAGGGCCGGGGTCTGGGCCTGCAGCTCATGGTCCGACATGGCCGCATAGGTGGGCTCAAGGTCGAGGACCTTCTTGGTGAGGGGGTTGATCTTTTTCAGCTCCCGGTCCGAGAAGGTACCGAAGATTTTTTCTACCAGGGACATAGTTTCACCTCAAAACAGGAGTGTTGCATATCGTAAGGCAGGCCGCGGGGCCGGTCACGGCCCGGCGGTGCCGGCTTTCCTGGGAAAGCAGAGGCCCCGGGGACAAACAGCCCCCGACGGCACTGCTCCTATGATACACCAAAGCGGGAAGGGGTGTCAAACATTTGGCCGGCTTTCCGGTAAAATTTCTGTGAACAGACCGCAAAAACCGCCCTGCGGGCCCCCTTTGGCAGGGGGGACAGGGCGGCAGAAGGTTTTGTTTACAGCAGGCCGGCCACATCTTCCAGCCGGTCGATGGTCTGGCAGCCGGTGGCTTTGAGCCGGCCGGGGGCCTGGTGGCCGCCGGTGTAGAGGATGCACCGCACCCCCATGGCCCGGGCGGTCTCGGCATCGTGGTCGGTGTCCCCGATCATGACGCAGCGGGCCGGGTCCACCCCGGCGGACCGGATGTAGCTGCGGCCCAGCTCCACCTTGCTGACCCCGTTGATGTCGTCGAGGCCCAGCAGGTCGCTGAATCGGGAGGCCACCCCCCGGCGCCGGGCCTGGTCCACCAGGTAGTCCCGGCGGGACACCGACAGAATCACCTGGCCCTCACACCGGCCGGCCAGGGCATCCAGGGTATCGGCGGCCCCGTCGGTCAGGGGGCACCGGTCCACCCCGGCGTTGTACAGATCCATATAGCGTTGGGCCAGCACCGGGAAAGGGTCCCGGCCGAAGTCGAAGCCCACCCGGCGGTAGTAGGACTGGATGGGGAAGCCGAACACCTTGCGGTATTCCTCCACCCCGTACCGCTGGGGGTAGTGGAAGGCAGACAGCAGGCCGTTGAGGCAGGCGCAGGAGTAGTCCACGTCGTCCATCAGGGTGCCGTTCCAGTCCCAGAAAACCAGCTGGGTGTCTTTCATCGCAAATAATCTCCCTCAGGCCCGCTGGCGGAGGGTTTCGTCGGTAAAGACCGCAGCCAGACGGGGGTTGGATTCGATCAGGCGGACCAGCAGCACGCCCAGCACGCAGCAGCTGATGATCTCACCGGCGCCCACCGACAGGGCGTTGGCAAAGATCAGGGCGGGGGTCGCCGGAGTGTCCGAGAAGAACACCGCAATCTCGGTGCCCACGATGACGGCGTTCCAGATCACCGGGGGGATGGCAGCGGGGATGGCCAGGCCGCCGATCCGCCAGCGGCGGACGGCGTAGGTGCACAGGCAGGCCAGGAAGGTGGCCAGGGTGCCGAACACCACATCCACCATGGTGGAACCCAGCAGGTTGGCCAGGGCACAGCCCAGGGTCACGCCCAGGATGTACTCAGGGCCGAAGATAGGCAGCAGGCACAAAGCCTCGGCCACGCGGACCTGGATGGCCCCGTAGGAGAAGGGGGCCAGGCCCAGGCAGAGGGCCACATAGATGGCTGCCACCACGGCGCAGCGGGTGAGCTTGCGGACGGTAAAGGTTTCCTTGTTCATGATACAATAACTCCAGCGGAAAGATTTTGACCTTCCGGGGCCGCCAGCCCCCGGAGGTTTGGCCCGGCACGACGCCGGGGAGCCTAAAATCCTAAGTTGCTCTTTGATGCTATTTGGATTTCAAGGAGTGTGCAGGGCACACTGCTACACAGTATAGCACAGCAGGACGCCGAAAACAAGACGCAAAAGAAAACCCCGGCTTTGCAGCCGGGGCAGCGGCGGCGACCGCGTCCAGTGGACGAAACAGGGAGCCGCCGCTGGCGCAGCGCTCCGGTTTTTGCAAGCACCCACCGCGGTGCGCAGCAAAAATCGGCTAAGCGCAAGAGGACAGCGGTCTGTCTTTTGCAAGGGCGTTGCGACACCTGCCGCAAAAACAGGGAACCCATCTCTGTCGCGTATGCGCGCAGAAATGGGTTCCCCCTAAAGCGTGTTATTTTCGACACGCCCAAGTTTAACTTTAACGGGCCTTGCCCACATAGGCGATGGCCACCGTGTCGGGGCCGGTGTTGGAGGAGACGGCGCCGCCCAGCTCAAAGAGGATCAGCGGCTCCTTGCCGAAAGCCTTCTTGCAGGCCTTCCGCAGGTCCTCGGCCTGCTTGATCTTGGTGTGGCCGATCATATATTCAAAATCTTCCACACCTTCGGTCCGCTTTTTGCACAGGTCCACCATGGCGGGGATCACCTTGTCGTCCCCGCGGACCTTGCTGGCCACATTGGTCTTGCCGTCGATCAGGGTGATGATGGGGCGCAGGCCCAGCAGCTCGCCGGCAAAGGCGGCGGCAGCCGAAATGCGGCCGCTCTTCTTCATCTGGCGCAGGCTGTAGGGTCCCAGGATGATTTCCATCTTGGCCATCTGGTCCTCAAACTCGCTGAGGACGTGGCGCAGCTCGGCGCCGTTGCGCAGTTTCCGGGCCAGCTCGCAGACGTACCAGCCAAACACCATGGAATAGGTGTGGCTGTCCAGCAGGTGGATCCGCATCTTGTGCTCGGGGCGCTCTTCCCGCAGCATCCCCTGGGCCATGACGGCGTTGTCATAGGTGGAGGAACCGGTGCGGTTGATGGAGATGTGGACCACGTCGGTGTAGCCGGCGTCCACATACTCGCAGTACTTCTCACAGAACTGGATGGGAGTGATGGCGGCGGTGGAGGGCACCCCCTTGGCCTGGCGCATCAGGCCGTAGAATTCCTCGTTGGTGCAGCTGACCCGCTCCACATAGTCGGTGCCGTCCAGCATGATGTGGAAGCTCATGATATCGATGCCGTATTTTTCAGCCAGCGACTGGGGAATGTCGCAGGAGGAATCGGTCAGGATCGCGATTTTGTTCATAGTAATCCTCATTTCCATTGGTAATCACGCAGATGGCCGTGGTCCAGCAGTTCGGGAAAGTCCCACTGGCGCAGTACCTCATAGACGCCCACTGCTACGCTGTTGGAGAGATTCAGGCTGCGGCAGCCTTCCCGCATGGGCAGGCGGATGCACCAGTCCTGGTTGGCGGCCAGCAGGGACTCGGGCAAGCCCTTGTCCTCCCGGCCAAAGACCAGGTACGCCCCGTCGGGGTAAGACACGTCGGTGTAGCGGCGGGGCGCCTTGGTCGAAAAGTAGTAGAAAGGGCCTTTGTTCTTTGCAAAAAAATCATCGAGGCCCTGATAATATGTTATATCAAGCATGGGCCAATAGTCAAGCCCTGCATGCTTTAATTTTTTATCGTCGATGGTGAAGCCCATGGGCCCCACCAGATGGAGCCGGCAGGCGGTGCAGGCGCAGGTGCGGGCCACATTGCCGGTGTTTTGGGGGATGCGGGGCTCCACCAGGACGATGTTCAGGGTGGGTTTGTGTTCCATGTTTTCCTCCAGTTTACAGCTCGCCCATGGGGGCCAGACGGGGCAGCAAAGGCTCGAACCAGACGCCGAACCGGGTGTCGGCGTCCCGGGGGGTGTGCTGGATGGCCTGGGCCACAAAGCCGGCGGCGGCGTCGGCGGCGGCGCTCAGCACGTTGCCCCGCAGCAGGGAACCGGTGACGATGGCCCCGAAAATGTCCCCGGTACCGGGGAAGCTGCGGTCAATGTGGAGATGGCGCACCACAAAGGGCTCGTCCCCGGCGCCGGCGCAGCCCACAAATTTGCCCATGGGCAGGCCGGTGACCACCACCCGGCGGGCGATGGAAGTGAGTCGGCCCGCCAGGTCCTGGGCCTCTTCCAGGGTGATGTCCCCGGCGGGGCAGGCGGGGTCCTCCCCCAGCAGCAGCCGGGCCTCGGTGAGGTTGGGGAGGATCAGGTCGGCGGCAGCGCACAGCTGCCCCACCCTGGCGATGATTTCAGGGGTGAAGCCGCTGTAGGGTTTGCCCCCGTCGGCCATCACCGGGTCCACAATTTTCAACGCCCCCGGCCACAGCCGGAAGGCCTCGGCGGCCAGGTCCACCAGGGGCTCGCTGCCCAGATAGCCGGTGTAGATGCAGTCGGGGACAAGGCCCAGGTCCCGGTAGTGGGCCAGGGCGGCCCGACCATAGGCCTGGCAGTCCAGCCGGGCGGGATCCCCCAGGCCCCCGGTGTGGGTGGACAAGACCATGGTGGGCAGGGCGATGGGCTGGACCCCCATGACGGCCAGCACAGGCATAATCACCGAAAGGCTGCACCGGCCGGCGCCGGACAGATCATGAATGCAGAGAACTTTTTTGGGTTCAGTGGGCAAGGGAAAGCCTCCTTTTTTCTACATATACATATCAGGGCTCTGCCGGGGCATAACTATCACAGGCCGCCCCGCAGGGGGCTGCGATCCAATCTGATACCATGGGAGGGCACTGACTATGAAAGATCATCAGGCACAATCGGCTGCCGGCCTGCTGCTGGGTATGGCGGCAGGGGCAGCCGTGGGAGCAATGGGCGTCATGGCTGCGGTCCATCAGGACCCCCGGGCCGTCCGCCGCACCGCGCGCAAAATGGCCAAGGGGGCCGAACAGGCTGTGGGCCGCCTTGACAAGATGGCAAATGATTTGATGGAACGGTTCTGAGCCGTAGCCATGAACAGGGGCCCGGCGCTGCCGGGCAAAAAAAGACTGCGGCAGGCAAGCGCCCCGCAGCCTTTTTATGTATGTGCGCAGCCCGTTACAGGACGGCGACACACATCCGGGCCGTCTTGGTGGTCTCACCCAGCAGATCCACATCCATTTCGATGGAGCAGGTCACCAGCAGCGAGCGGCTGACGCTGCTGCCGGTGAGCACCGACGAAGGCAGGTTCTTGATGGTGAGGACGGCAGTGCCATCCTCCAGGCTGCCGGACAGCTGGCCGTCGTAGGAGATGTCCCCGATGGTCAGGCCCGACAGGTGGCCGTTGAACACCACCGTCGAGACGTTCTGAATGGGCAGCTGGAGGGTATATGTCCCGTTGGACTGACGGACCAGGGTGGCGCTGCGGCTGCTGTCGACGCCGTCGTTCACCGCCGAGGGGTTCTCGGTGTCTTCTTCCCAGAAGGTGACAGAGACGGGCGTGGAAGCAGTGACGCCTGAGGCGGCGCCCGCCGCGCCGGCGGGCAGGGCCCAGGCCAGCAGCGCGGCCAGCGCCAGCAGCGCAGCCCACAGCCGTTTGCGGCAAAGGGTACAGGTCATGTGTTCCAACATCCTTTCCTGAGGGGCAGCGCAGGTTGTGCAAACTGCCCCACTATCAAAATAGCACCCTTTCCCGGAAATGTCAAGGGCGCGTCAAATTTCGACCCCATCCCCCCGAAAAACCGACGCAGCAGAAACAAAAAGCCCTCCCCGGCGCGAAACCGGGGAGGGCGGCAGGTTCAAATCACAGCGGGAAAACCCGGGATTATTCAAGGTCGGGGTCGTCCTTCAGCAGGTGGATGTTGGTGATGAAGGCGCTGTTTTCGGGGTCCTTGAAGGGGGCCGATGCTACATATTTGTTCAGCTGGACCGCAGTGCGGTTGGGGTCGGCGATGGTGCCGGCGCCGCCGATGCAGCCGCCGGGGCAGCCCATGCCTTCCAGCAGGTAGCCGTTGAATTTGCCTGCCTTGGCCATCATCAGCATCTTCTTGCAGTCTGCCAGGCCCTGGGCCGAGCTGATCTTGACCTCCTTGTCGGGGTACCACTCGTGGATCTTGTCGGCCACAGCCTTGGCCACGCCGCCCGACTGGGCAAAGCCGCGGCCTGCGGCAGAGCCGTAGTGCAGGTCTTCCTCATCCTCGGGCAGGGTGGAGTAGTCGATGTCCCGGGCCTCCATGATGCCGGCCAGCTCCTCGAAGGTCAGCACGAAGTCCACATCGCTGCGGACATGCCGGCGGGAAGCTTCCAGCTTCTTGGCGGCGCAGGGCCCGATGAAGCACATCCGGGCTTCGGGGTCGGCGGCCTTCACCATACGGGCGGTAAAGACCATGGGGGTCATGGTCATCGAGATGTTCTTGGCCATGTCGGGGAAGAGGGTCTTGGCCATCATGCTCCAGGCGGGGCAGCAGGAGGTGGCCATAAAGTTCAGCTTGTCCGGCACTTCCTCCAGGAAGTCGTGGGCCTCGTCCACCGTGCACAGGTCGGCGCCGATGGCAACCTCCACCACTTCGCAGAAGCCCAGCTGCTCCAGGGCAGCCCGCAGCTTGGCGGTGGTGTTGAGGGCGGGGAACTGGTTGACAAAGGCGGGGGCCACCAGGGCATAGACCCGGTCGCCGCGGTTGAAGCTCTGGATCAGCTGATAGATCTGGCCCTTGTCGGCGATGGCGCCGAAGGGGCAGTTGACCAGGCACTGGCCGCAGGAGACGCAGCGGGAATAGTCGATCTCAGCGCGGCCCAGGGCATCCGAGTGGATGGCGCCCATGCCGCAGGCCGTAGCGCAGGGGCGCTCGGTCTTGACGATGGCGTGGTAGGGGCAGACGTCCACGCAGCGGCCGCACTTGATGCACTTCTCCTGGTCAATGGTGGAGCGGCCCGACTCCCAGGTGATGGCGCCCTTGGGGCACACTTCCATACAGGGGTGGGCAAGGCAGCCCTGGCACAGGTCCGAGACCTTCACCATCTTTTCGGGGCAGCGGTTGCAGGCGAACTTGATGACGTTGACCAGGGGGGGATCGTAGTACTTGTCCGCAATGTTGGCGTCCTCCAGGCCCGACACCACGCTGTTGTGCTCGTCCATCCGGCGGGTGGGCAGGCCGATGGCCAGGCGCACGCGCTCTTCGACGATGGCCCGCTCCAGGAAGATGTCCTTGCGCAGCTTGCCTTCTTCGCCGGGGATGATCTTATAGGGGATGGCGCGCATCATGTGGTTGGCCTGCTCGCCCTTGACGTTGGCGTAGGCCATCCGGGCGACTTCGGTGAATACCGCCCGCCGGATCTGGATGACGGTGGTATTAATGCCTCTGAAGCTCATTCCAAAACTCTCCTTTGCTTTTGCAGAAAACCGGGGGTGCGGGGGCCCTGGGCCCGCCGCAGGTTTTGCAGGCGCGGCGGTGCAGAAAACCCCTCTGCCCGGCGCCATTCATACAAGGTTATTTTATCACATTTTACCCGGCTTGAAAAGGGCAGAAGGCAAAAAAGCGTCAAAAAAATAACAAAGAATTTTTCCCGGTTCAGCGCACCTTCCCCAGGAACTGGGCGCTGACCCGGGCGCCGTCGTATTTCCCCAGCCGCACCCGGACAATTTCCCCCGAAGCGCAGCCCGGCGCCGAAACAGACACCGGCACATACAGCCGGGTGTAGCCGGTGAAGACGGTGGCCGACACGGGGGTTTCCAGCAGCACCTCGTCCTCGGTGCCTTCCAGCCCGGCCAGGACCTTTTCCCGCACCGCCTCGGCCCGCAGGTGCATGGCCCGGCTGCGGCGCTGCTTTTCCCGCTCGTGGACCTGGTCGGGGAAGCTGAAGGCCGGCGTCCCCTCCCGGCGGGAGTAGGGGAACACATGGACCCGCAAAAACCCCACCTGTTCCAGGAAGGCGCAGCTGGTCTCGAAATCCTCTTCGGTCTCCCCGGGGAAGCCGCAGATGCAGTCGGTGGTGAAGCTGACCCGCCGGTCCCCGTAGGCGGCCCGGATTCGGTTGACGATGTCCAGGTACTGGGCGGCGGTGTAGGGCCGCCGCATCCGCCGCAGGGTGGCGTCGCAGCCGCTCTGAAGGCTCAGGTGGAACTGGGGGCAGAGCTTGTTCACCGCCGCCAGCCGCTGGATCCCCTCCTCGGTCAGCATGTCGGGGTCCAGGCTCCCCAGCCGGATCCGCTGGATCCCCTCCACCTGGGCGCAGTGCTCGATCAGCTCGTAGAGGCTGGTGCCGGTGTCGGTGCCGTAGCTGGGCAGGGAGATGGCGCTGAGCACCACCTCCTGGTAGCCGGCGGCGGCCAGCTGGCGCAGCTCGTCCAGGACGCTGGCCTCGGCCCGGCTGCGGACCGGGCCCCGGGCCTTGGGGATGATGCAGTAGGCGCAGCGGCGGTTGCAGCCGTCCTCCACCTTGATGAAGGCCCGGGTGTGGCTCTCGAACCGGTCCACCGGCATCTCCTCAAAGGCCTCCCCCCGGGCGTGGGGCTGGATGGCCACAATCCGCTCGTGGCCCGCCAGCAGCTTCTGGACGTTGTCCAGGATGGCGCGGCGGTCGGTGTTGCCGCAGACCAGGTCGGCCTCCATCAGCCGGGCCGCCGCCTCGGGGAAGGCCTGGGGATAGCAGCCGGTGAGGACGGTGACGGCGCCGGGGTTGTTCCGCTTGGCCTGCCGCAGCCATTTGCGGCTCTTCTGGTCCCCAAAGTTGGTGACGGTGCAGCTGTTGACGATGTAGACGTCGGCGGGCTGGCCCTCGGGCACCACCGTGAAGCCGTTGCGCTCAAACAGCTGTTCCAGGGCGCCGGTCTCGTTGAGGTTCACCTTGCAGCCAAGGGTATAAAAACATACTCGCATGGGATATCCTTTCCTGTATCGCAGCCCCGCCCGCCCCAAAAAACCAGGAACAGCGGGGAAAAACGGGGCAAATAGTCCTTCTGAGTATATCGAATCCCACCGAAAAACGCAAGATGGCCCCGGGCCGGACTGGACGGGGCCGCCGCTGCATACAATCACACTGGAGCGGCCCGGCAGCGCGCCGGGACCCCCGGATCACGCCGCAGCCGCGGCCCAGAGGGATGGAGGCAAGGAAGCAATGGTTCGTAGAAGTTTGGCTCTCAGTTGCGCGGCGGCGCTTTGTCTTTGGCTGGTGGTGCTGGCCTTTGGGCCGGCGGCCCGGGGGGCAGAGGGGATGCAGCCCGAGGCCCAGCCGGCGGCCGCGCCGGCGGCGGTGGAGGCAGCAGCGGGGGATTCCCTGTCCCTGCCCTGCCGGACGGCCATCCTGATCGACCAGGACACCGGCACCGTCCTCTATGAAAAAAACGCCGACCAGCGGGTGCCCATCGCCTCCATCACCAAGGTGATGACCCTGCTGCTGACCTTTGAGGCCATCCACGCCGGGAAGATCGACTACGACACCAAGGTGCCGGTGAGCAACCACGCCGCCAGCATGGGGGGCAGCCAGATCTGGCTGGAACCGGGGGAGGACTTCACCCTGGACCAGATGCTGCGGGCCATCTGCGTGTCCAGCGCCAACGATGCGGCGGTGGCGGTGGCCGAGCTGGTGGGGGGCAGCGAGGAATCCTTTGTGGCCATGATGAACGCCAAGGCCGCCGAGCTGGGGATGACCGACACCACCTTTAAAAATGCCTGCGGCCTGGACACCGAGGGGCACCTGTCCACCGCCCGGAACGTGGCCATCCTGAGCCGCACCATCCTGAACCAGTACCCCGAGGTGCTCCACTACAGCGGCATCTGGACCGACACATTGCGGAACGGCCAGACCATGCTGGTGAACACCAACAAGCTGCTGCGGCGGTACGACGGCATCACCGGCCTGAAAACCGGCACCACCGGCGGGGCCGGGGTGTGCATCTCGGCCTCCGCCACCCGCAACGGCCTCAACCTGATTGCGGTGGTGCTGGGGGCCAATTCCAGTGCCGAGCGGTTCGAGGCCGCCACCAAACTACTGGACTACGGCTTCGCCAACTATGAGGCCGCCGCCCTGCCCGACCTGTCGGGCCGGCCCCTGTACCTGGCCGTCACCGGCAGCGGGGACACCGAGATCCCCCTGGATTACACCGAACTGCCTGGCCGCCTGCTGGTGCCCAGCGGCGGGTCCGCCTCCCTGGAGGCCTCCATCAGCCTGCCCGAGAGCTGCGCCGCCCCGGTGAGCCTGGGGGACCAGGTGGGCACCGTCACCGTCACCAGCAACGGGGAAACGGTGGGCAGCTGGCCCATCCGGGCTGCCGCCGATGCCGCCAGGATGGATTTTGACACCGCGGTGCGGCTGATGCTGGAAAGCCTGTTCTGAGACCAAAACGAGGGGGCCCTCTCCTGCCTTTGGGGCGGGGGAGGGCGCTTTTTGGATGGGAAAGGTTTTGCCGGATTTTTCCAGATCGGGACAGGGATTTGCAGTTTTGCACGATCATCAACAGAATTTACAAGATGGCCCGGCGGGGCCTTGTTAAAATTGTATGAATCCAAAGGATTTTGGCCTTGACTTTATCGGGGTGGAACGGTACACTTAGAGAAAGAATCCTGACGCCGGCGCCGGCGGGGGTGAAAATCCCTGCTGCCGCCGCGCGAAACATACAGGGAAGGAACGGTTTGGAGGCCTAGAATCATGAGCGTTTCGTTTAACACCAAGCACCTGTCTTCGTTTATCAAAGAGGACGAGTTTGCTGCCATCTATCCCCAGGTGGCCGCAGCCCATCAGAGCCTGGAGTCCAAGACCGGCCCCGGCAACGATTTCCTGGGATGGATGTACCTGCCCCGGGACTATGATAAGGAAGAGTTTACCCGCATCCAGGCTGCGGCCGAGAAGATCCGCAGCGATTCCGACGTCCTGGTGGTGGCCGGCATTGGCGGCAGCTACCTGGGCGCCCGGGCTGTGGTGGAGGCCGTCAAGGGCGTCTACCACAACGAGCTGGAGCCGGGCCTGAAGGTCTACTTCTGCGGCAACAGCATCAGCCCCACCGCACTGAATGACATCATCGCCCTGTGCAAGGGCAAGCGGTTCTCCATCAACGTCATCTCCAAGTCCGGCACCACCACCGAGACCAGCCTGGCTTTCCGCGTGCTGCGCAAGCTGCTGGAGGACCAGGTGGGCGCCGAAGAGGCCAACAAGCGGATTTACGCCACCACCGACCGGGCCAAGGGCACCCTGAAGCAGCTGGCTGACAGCCAGGGCTGGCCCACCTTCGTGGTCCCCGACGACGTGGGCGGCCGCTACTCGGTGCTGTCGGCTGTGGGCCTGCTGCCCATCGCCGCCGCCGGCATCGACATCACCGAGCTGATGAAGGGCGCAGCCGACGCCATGGAGCGGTTCTCGGTGCTGAGCCCCGACAACGACGCCTACAAGTACGCCGCAGCCCGCAACATCCTCAGCCGCAAGGGCAAGCAGATCGAGATCCTCGAGTGCTACGAGCCCAACTTCGCCCTGATGAACGAGTGGTACAAGCAGCTGTTCGGCGAGAGCGAGGGCAAGGACAACAAGGGCCTGTTCCCCGCCAGCTGCATCTTCTCCACCGACCTGCACTCCATGGGCCAGTTCATCCAGGAGGGCACCCGCAACATGTTCGAGACCATCGTCAACGTCAAGACCCCTGCCAAGGACCTCTACATCGAGGAGTTGGAGGGCAACTTCGACGGCCTGAACTTCCTGGCCAACCAGAACATGAGCGTGGTCAACCGCAAGGCCATGGAGGGCACCATCCTGGCCCACACCGACGGCGGTGTGCCCCAGCTCCTGATTGACGTGGACGACCTGTCGGCCTACAACGTGGGCTATCTGATTTACTTCTTCTGGCGTGCCTGCGCATGCAGCGGCTACCTGCTGGGGGTCAACCCCTTCAACCAGCCGGGCGTCGAGAGCTACAAGAAGAACATGTTCGCTCTGCTGGGCAAGCCCGGCTATGAGAGCCTGACCGCTGAGCTGGAGGCCAAGCTCCAGTAAACCACCAAACATCCCCCGCCGCCAGGCGTGGAAAATACAGGAGGCAATGACTATGATTAGACTGATTGTTGGCACCAAGGGCTCGGGCAAGACCAAGGCTATGATCGATATGATCAATGAATCGGTCCGCACCAGCAAAGGCAGCGTCGTCGTGGTGGAAAAGGGCATGAAGCTCACCTACGACATCTCCTCGTCTGCCCGCCTCATCGACCTCGAGGAGTACAAGATCAACGGCGGCGAGATGCTGTATGGCTTCGTGGCCGGTCTGCTGGCCAGCAACTATGATATCACCGATGTCTACATCGACGGCATCCTGAAGGTGCTGGACCACGACATCAACCGTCTGGGCGTTGTGCTGGACGAGCTGGCCGCTGTGGCCGGCGACTCGGTGCGGGTCACCGTCACCGTCAGCGCAGACGAGAGCGTGCTGCCCCACAACGTCAAGAAGTACCTGTAAACAAGCTGCGGGCGCTTTCACTCTGAAATGATCCGGCGGGGCCGGCGTACCGTACAGGCACGCCGGCCCTGCGCCGTGCAAAAGAATGAAATTTTTCCCATTTGTGCGCAATTTGGGGCTTGACACAGGCCCCCTTTGGCGCTATACTTACAAGGCAGCTTTTTAGAGGTGTACTATGCAATTTGACCTAAGAAGGTTCATCGCATCCGGCCGCGCTGACTGGCAGCAGACATTCGACTGCGACCTGTCGGGGCGCGATTTTGCCGGGTCCCGCATTGAAGAGCCGGTGTCGGCCCGCTTTGAGGCGGCTGCCGACGGGAACGAGGTGCGGATGACCTTGCAGGCAAGCGCATCGGTGCATGGCGAATGCGCACGCTGTCTCGACCCTGTCTGCTTCCAGGCACAAGTGGACGCGGAGTGGACGGCGCGGGAGCGCGATCTGGAGGACCCGGATTTCGATCTGCCCCTGAACCCGGCGGGCTGCATCGATCTGGAAGACTGGCTGTACCAGGAATTCCTGTTTCAGATCCCCACGGTGCTGCTGTGCAGCGCCGACTGCCCGGGGCTGTGCCCCCAGTGTGGGCGCAAACGTCCCTGCTCCTGCCCGGCTGCGCCGGAACAAAGCGCACAGCCGGATGCGAGGCTGAGCGTGCTGAAATCACTGCTGAATTGATTATTCCATCCAAGGAGGTGCAAACTATGGCAGTACCCAAGAGACATCTTTCCAAGGCCCGCCGCGATAAGCGTCGCAGCAACGTCTGGAAGCTGGAGGCCCCCACGCTGGTGAAGTGCAGCAACTGCGGTTCTCTGAAGCTCCCCCACCAGGCCTGCGGCAACTGCGGCTACTACAAGGGCGAGGAAGTCATCAAGAAGGGCTGATTTGCATTTTACTTGGTGGCATCATGGATGTATGACAGAAGGGGAGGGCGTGCCGCGCCTTCCCCTTCTTCGCGTTTCGACGAAAGGAGGCGGCCCCCATGGCCATGAAAATTGATACGGTGGCCCCCGGCAGCGATGCCGCTGCCCTGGGCCTGGGCCCCGGGGATGAGCTGCTGTCGGTGGACGGCAACGCCATCAACGACGCCCTGGATTACCAGTTCTACACCGACAGCCCCGGCTTTCACCTGACGGCCCGGGTGGCCGGCGGGCTGAAGGAATGGGATGTGGCCCGCCGGCCGGGGGAGGACTTCGGCTGCAATTTTGCCACCTACCTGGGGGACAAAAAGCACTCCTGCGCCAACCGCTGCATTTTCTGCTTCATCGACCAGCTGCCCCCGGGTATGCGCAAGAGCCTGTATTTCAAGGACGACGACGAGCGTCTGTCCTTTTTGTTCGGCAATTACATCACGATGACCAACATGCACGATCATGAGATCGACCGGATCATCAAGATGCATATTTCGCCCATCAACATTTCGGTCCACACCACCAACCCCGAGCTCCGGTCCAAAATGCTGGCCAACCGCCGGGGCGGCGAGACCCTGAAGTATCTCCGCCGGCTGGTGGAGGCGGGCATCGCCGTCAACTGCCAGCTGGTGCTGTGCCGGGGTGTCAACGACGGGGACGAGCTCCGCCGCACCCTGGCCGACCTGCTGGACCTGGCACCCATGGTCCAGAGCATTGCGGCGGTGCCCTGCGGCGTCACCGACTACCGCCAGGGGCTGTACCAGCAGACCCCCTACGACGCAGCCTCCAGCGCCGAAGTCATCGACATTATGGAGGAATTTGGGGACAAGGCCAAGGCGGCCCACGGCTGCCGGATTGTCTACCCCAGCGACGAGTGGTACCTGAACGCCGGGCGGCCCATCCCGCCGGCGGCATTCTATGAGGACTATGCCCAGCTGGAAAACGGCGTGGGCATGTGGCGGCTGTACGAAGACAGCTTCCGGGCCGAGCTGGCCCGGGCCCACGTGGTCTACGGGGAAAAGAAGATGGATGTGGTCACCGGCACCATGGCCGCCCCCCTGATCACCGCCATGATGGAGGAGCTGCACCAGCAGTACCCCATGATCTCGGTGAAGGTCCACCCCATCCGGAACCGCTTTTTCGGCGGCAACGTGGGGGTGGCGGGCCTGGTGACCGCCACCGATATCATCGACCAGTGCGCCGGCAGCCTTACCAGCGGGGTGCTGGGTGTGCCGGAAGTGATGCTGCGCAGCGAGCGGGACATGTTCCTGGACAGCATCACGGTGGAGCAGCTGGCCCAGCGGCTGGGGGTCAAGGTAGAGATCCTGCCGGCCGACGGCGGCAAGGAGGCCCGGGCGCTGCTGCGCAGCGGGCTGCACATTTCCCGCCGCAGAAAGCCGAAGAAGGAGGAAACAGCCAATGAGTAAACCCATTGTCGCAGTGGTGGGCCGGCCCAACGTGGGCAAATCCACCCTGTTCAACAAACTGTGCGGCCAGCGCCTGGCCATTGTGGAAGACACCCCCGGCATCACCCGGGACCGGATTTTTGCCCCCTGCGAGTGGCAGGGCCACGACCTGCTGCTGGTGGACACCGGCGGCATCGAGCCCAAGGCCACCGAGGGGATCCTGGCCCATATGCGCCAGCAGGCCCAGATCGCCATCGACACCGCAGACTGCATCGTGATGGTGGTGGACGTGCGCTCGGGCCTCACCGCCTCGGACGAGGAAGTGGCCCACATGCTGCGCCGCAGCCACAAGCCCATCATCCTGGCTGTCAACAAGTGCGACAGCGTCGGCGAGCCCCCGGTGGAGATGTACGAGTTCTACAACCTGGGCTTTGACGAGGTGATGCCCGTGTCGGCGGTCCACGGCCACGGCACCGGCGACCTGCTGGACGCCATCTGCGCCCACCTGGATTTTTCCGAGACCGTTGTGGAAGAGGACCGGATCCCGGTGGCCATCATCGGCCGGCCCAACGTGGGCAAATCCAGCCTCACCAACCGGATCCTGGGCGAGAACCGGATGATCGTGGCCGACGAGGCCGGCACCACCCGGGACGCCATCGACACCCCGGTGGACAACGCCTACGGCAAGTTCATCTTCACCGACACCGCCGGCCTGCGCCGCCGTTCCAACATCGGCGAGGGGCTGGAGCGGTATATGGTGGTGCGGGCCCTGGCCGCCGTGGAGCGGAGCCGTGTGGCCCTGATCCTGGTGGACGGCACGGTGGGCTTCACCGAGCAGGACAGCAAGATTGCCGGCTATGCCCACGAGCAGGGCAAGGCCTGCATCATTGTCATCAACAAGTGGGACGCCGTGGAGGGCAAGGAGACCAACACCATGGAGCTCCAGCGCCGGGGCTATGCCGAGTGCTTCAGCTTCATGAGCTACGCCCCCATCATCTTCATTTCGGCCCAGACCGGCTACAACATCGACCGGCTGATGCGGCTGATCCGGGATGTGGACAACCAGAACGGCGCCCGTGTCCCCACCGGCGTGCTGAACGAAATGCTGGCCCGGGCCACCGCCCGGGTGCAGCCCCCCACCGACAAGGGCCGCCGCCTGAAGATTTTCTATCTGACCCAGGCATCCACCCGTCCCCCCACATTCGTGGCCTTTGTCAATTCCAAGCCGCTGTTCCACTTCAGCTATCAGCGGTACCTGATCAATCAGATCCGGGAGAGCTTCAGCCTGGAGCACACCCCCATCCGCCTGGTAGTCCGGGAGCGGGGCAACGGTCAGGTGGGCGCCAAGGACGTCTAAGTCACCCTGCATGGCCCCGGCCGGCGCCGGTTTGCGGTCCGGCGGGCCGGGTGCACAGGCTTGTGCTGCTTGATTCAAAGGAGGAATCCCTATGCTGTTGGATATTCTGATTGTCCTGGGGGTGGCGCTGGAAGCCTACCTGCTGGGCAGTGTGGACACCGGCATCCTGGTGTCGAACCTGGTGTATCACGACGATGTGCGCCGCCACGGCAGCGGCGCCGCCGGCATGACCAATATGCTCCGCACCTTTGGTAAAAAGGCTGCGGCCATGACCGCCGCAGGCGACGTGCTGAAGGGGGTCATTGCGGTGTGCATTGGCCGGTGGCTGTTCACCTTCCTGTCGGGCGACGTCTTCAGCCAGTATCTGGGGGTATACCTGGCCGCCATCCTGGCGGTGATCGGCCACCTGAAGCCCATCTATTTCGGCTTCAAGGGCGGCAAGGGCGTTCTGGTGGCAGGTGGCGCCATTCTGGCGGTGCAGCCGGTGCTGCTGCCCTTCCTGGTCGTGATCTTCCTGATCTGCCTGATCCCCACCGGCATGGTATCCCTGGGCAGCATCACCATGGCGGTGTGCTATCCCTTCCTGACCCTGGGCTACGGCCTGATCATGGGCCTGCCGACCCGGGACCTGGTGGTCACCACCGTCGGCGCGGCCATCATGGGCGGCATGATCTTCTATATGCACCGCTCCAACCTCCAGCGAATCCTGGAAGGCAAAGAGTACCGCTTCGGCCGCAAGGGCAAGAACTGACCTACTTTTCTGGAAGAAAAGTAGGCAAAAGACTTTTCACCTGGTACCACTGACGGCCTGGGCCTGCCCAGGCCCTGCCGGCGGCAAAGTCCTGCGCCCCTCGGCAGGCTCCCGGCCTGCGGCCCGGTGAGTCCAAAGTGAGATCATATCCCTGTTCCTGTTTTCAGGAGCGGGGATTTTGTTTTTGTGTTGTTTCCTTATTTAGGATCTAAACCCGCCCTCCGCCCTTTAGATGTGTCCCCCCTGCCGCTGCGCGGCATCCCCCCTTCGGGGGGAGTTGGCCCATGGCTGCTCCCTCATCCAGCAGCTGGGCCGCAACTGTCAGGCAGGGGACTTTGCGGCTGCTGCGCAGCCTGCAAAAAGAGGAAGCAGTTTTTAGTTCAGAGCCCCGGCAGGGGCGCGGCCGCAGGCCGGGGGGTTCCGCTATGGGCGGTGGGTGGGTTTAGATATAAAATCAAAAACAGCCAACCCCGCCCCAGCCGGGAGCTTAGATCATAAATAAAAAAGATAAAAACCCAATCCGCCCGGCTCTTGCAGCGCCCGGATGGACGCCCCCGGCCCGCCGTGGTATAATGGCTTTACCAAAATCCAAAGGAAGAGAGGGAATACCCATGCAAGATGCCATCACTGCCCTGCGCAGCCTGGAACACAAAAACTACGCCTACCGCTATGCCCAGAGCGTCATCAACTTTGACGGGGAGACGGTGGCCCCCGCCGACGGGGCCGGCGGCCGGGCCGAGGCCATCGAGGTGCTGAGCCGGGCCCAGTTCGACCTGCTCACCGCCCCGTCGGTGGACCAGCTGCTGGCCGATGCCGACGCCGCTGCCGACAGCGCCCCCGACGCCGAACAGGTCCATGCCGAGGTGCGGGAACTGCGCCGGATGCTGCGGCAGATCCGGCCCATCCCGGCCGACGAATACGCCTCCTATGAGCGGCTGACCCAGGAGGCCCTGTCCGCCTGGACCAAAGCCAAGAAGGCCAGCGGCTTCGCCAGCTTTGCCCCCTGGCTGGAAAAGCTGGTGGAGGGCCGCCGTCGTCAGGCCGCCCAGATCGCCCCCGGCAAGGACCCCTACGAGACCCTGCTGGACCAGTACGAGCCGGGGCTCACCATCGAAAAGTGTGACAAGTTCTTTGACACCCTGCGCTCTGCCATTGTGCCTCTGCTGGAGGCTGTCCAGACCCGGGGCAGCGCCATCCGCACCGACTTTTTGGATCAGGAGTGGCCGGTGGACCAGCAGCGGGTCCTGTCCCGGAAGGTGATGGAGCTGTGGGGCCTGGACCCGAACCGCTGCATCCTGGCCGAGAGTGAGCACCCCTTCACCGACGGCTTCCACAGCCGGGACGTGCGGATCACCACCCACTACATGCCCCGGGATGTGCTGTCCAACCTGTACTCGGTGGCCCACGAGGGGGGCCACGCCCTGTATGAGCTCCATGTGGACCCCAAACTGGACTACACCATCCTGTCCGGCGGCGCCTCCATGGGCCTCCACGAGAGCCAGAGCCGCTTGTTTGAGAACCTGGTGGGACGCAGCCGGGGCTGTATCCATCTGCTGTGGCCTACCCTGCAGCAGCTGTTCCCCGGCCAGCTGGCAGGGGTCACCGAGGAGGAGCTGTACCGGGCGGCCAACCGGGCCGAGCCGGGCCTGATCCGCACCGAGGCCGACGAGCTGACCTACTGCCTCCACATCATGGTGCGCTACGAGCTGGAAAAAGCCCTGATCCACGGGGAACTGGCGGTGGCCGACCTGCCCGCCGCCTGGAACGCCAAATACAAGGAGTATCTGGGCCTGGATGTGCCCGACGACGCCCACGGCGTCCTCCAGGACATCCACTGGGCCCAGGGCAACTTTGGCTACTTCCCCAGCTACGCCCTGGGCAGCGCCTACGGCGCCCAGGCCATGGCCGGCCTGGAAAAGGCCATCGACTTTGAGGCCATGTATGCTGCCGGGGATCTTGCCCCCCTGCGGGATGAACTGACCCGCCGGCTGTGGCGGTACGGCAACCTGAAAGAGACCGGCTGGCTGGTGGAGAGCCTCTGCGGCGGCCCCTTCGACCCCCAATACTATGTGGATTATCTGACCAGCAAATATACGGAACTTTATAACCTGTAACCGGGAAGGCGGCGGAGCTTTGGCTCCGCCGCCTTTTGGGTTGCCGGCAGCATAAAACAGCCCGGAATCATTCGGTTTCCGGGCTGTTTTTGTGCGGCGGAAAGGAGCCCGGCGGCCCTGCATGGGCCCCGGCTCTATCCCCAAAATCGGGGATAAATGGGCCCGGGAAAAGCGGGGGACAGAGCCGCGGGCGGGAAAAAAGCCGAATATTTTGCCCCGAAAACCGGTGGGCCGGGCCGCCGCAGGGGAGAAGCCTGAAATCTGGAAAGATACTTGTAAATTCACCCTGGGGCCTGTATAATAAAAGTAATTCAGCAGGACCTGAAAAATACCGGTTGTCTGATTTGCGGAACAAGAAGAGAGAACCGGAAAAGGACTGCAGTTAGATCGGGGTATATCTTATAAATAAAGAAGCAAAAAAGGAGGAATCAGAATGTTTTGTCCCAAATGCGGAACCCAGCTGCCGGACGGCAGTAAATTTTGCAGTTTTTGCGGCGCAAATCTGTCCCGCACAGCGGTGGCAGTACAGGAAATCCAGGACGGCGGAGAGGGCGCTGAGCCGGGCCTTGTTCCGGTTTCCGACCCCGGGTTTGCCCCGGCCGGAAAAAGAATCGATGCAAAAAAGATTGTTTTGGCCGTTCTTGCCCTGGTCGTGATTCTGGTGATATTTTTTGGGATCAGAGCGCTTTTGGGCGGCGGTTCCGGCAACGCCTACGCATACCTTGCGGACGGGCGGTATGAGCTGATTACCAACCTGAAAGAAGGGGAATCCATCCAGATTGCCTCCGCCCGGTCGGATGTCTATGGCACCAGCGCCTACGACAGCCTGCTGACCTTCAGCCCGGATGGAAAATACATTTATTATTACACCAAATATGACGGATCGACCGCTTCTCTGTGCCGCGCGGAATACAAGAAGCTGAAAAAGGATTCGGTCAAAAACGACAAGTACATTGAAATCATTGCAACCAACGTCAGGCTGGGATTCGAGTTCCTTGAAAACGGGACCCTGCTGTATCAAAACGCCGACGATACCCTGTATTATTATGACGGCAAAGAGGCGGTTCAGCTGGGCAAGGATGTGGTCAACTACTATACAGAGGGCACCGACCGGCTGATCTATTTGTCCGGCACTTCCTGGGACGACTGCAGCCTCTACAGCGTGAACCTGAAGGAAACCGACAAAAAGACCAAGCTGGCTTCCAACTGTGCCGAAGTCCTGGATGCGGATGACCTGAACTGCATCCTGTATGCCAAAGATGACGACGATGGAACCGCCTCGATCTATCTGGGCGGAATCGACCGGGACGAAGAAAAACTGCTGGATCGTGCCACCGATATGGCATTCATTGGCGATGATATTTATCTGAGCGCTCAAAATGGTGAGACGCTGAACGCCTACTCCCTTGTGGAAGATGACCTTGCGGCCCAGGATGCTGCCGTGACCCAGCCGATGGCCAGCGATTTCGCGGTTCCGAAATACCGGTACTATCAGCTGTACAGCTCGGATGACCCCAGCACGGTGGGGGAGATCTATACCAGCTGCACCAAGAGCGTGTATTTCTTCCACGATTCCATTGAGGACTGCAATTCCTCCTATACCCTGTGCACCGCCTTTGTGGCAAAGTACAAGTCCCAGGAAAATGCGGACGGGTATTTGCTGGTCACCAGTGAGGTCCAGCAGGACCTCATGAACATGGCCAGCCAGTATGGCCAGGGCTACGCCGGGGAATGGCTGGAATTCTGTTTCCAGCGGTCCCAGAGCGGCACCACTGTCGACTATGACGCCTACGAGGCGGCCCTGTCCGAGTGGAACGATGTCCAGACCCGGAATGCCATACGGGAGGGCCTGCAGGACGAGGATATTCCAATCCAGACCGTCTACCGGTATGAAGACGGAACTTTGACTGAAGTCAACAACCAGGTGCTCGGTACAGAGTCGGTGGCAGGAAGCCTCATGTTCATCACCACCGATGCGTTCACCGGCAAGATCCCCATCGAACAGATCATAGCGGGCTCCGGCACACTCGACTTTAGTGATCTGAATGGAGATGCTATCAATCTCATTCTGGGGGATGGAACCCTCTGCACCATGTCCTCCAGCGCTGCTGCAACCTATGCAGACGTGATGGACAACATGTATGGGAACCTGAGCGCCCTGGGCGACAAGGGCCTTTACCTGACCGACGGCGACGGTGAGCTGTACGTGGCGTATGCCGAGGGCAGTGTCTTGGGCAGCTTCTCGCTGGTGTCGGACGATGCCCACGTGCTGGGGGTCGATGGGGACGCCCTGTACTATGCCGACGGGGTCTACCTGAACAACGACACCTACTTCTGTGACCTGTGCGTCTACGAGGATGGAACCAGCACCCGCCTGGCCCAGGATATTGTGCTGGGCGAGATGAACCTGTACAGTGACGATGTGATCCTGGCCTATGCAGGGTACCGGGAGGGCTCCGGCTACGAGCTGGTCATGATCAACGCCAAGGGGGAACAGACCTACATTGCGGAGGATGTTACCCAGTACGTCCGGGTGGACGATTCCACCCTGCTGTACATTTCCGACGGGGATCTCTACTACTACAACGGAAAGGAAAAGAAGCTGGTGGAGACCGGCGTGGACATGGTGTGGAGCCGGAACGCCATGGAAATCAAGGAAGATTTGAACTGGTTTTGACTGACAGGGGCCGGGCCGGGTGACGGCGGCCCGGCGCAGCGTGGCTGGTCTGCAGCGGGAAGATGAGACAGATGGGCAGGGATCATGGGGTGCGCGGGTCTTTGCGGAATCGGAGGTCTCCTTTCCTGCAGGCATAACCGGTTTCATGGGTGTTTTTGAGAAGTGCGCACTGGACTGGTCCGGTGCGCATTTCTTTTGCAGGAGAGATTTACAATGAAGAATAAAAATCGACTGAGCGGCAATGAGTTTCCCTCTCTCAGCCCCCGGCCTGGCAAAGGGGCCGTCTGCCTCACCGTTCTGTGCGTCCTGCTCCTGGCAGCCGCAGCGGTGTGGACGGTGTGGATGCTGTTTGTCTGGTCCCTGCGGGAACGGGCAGACCTTCCGGCGGCGGGACCGGTCTCGGGGGAGATGCTGGGCGCCTTTTTGGATTCCCCCTTCTTTTTCGCCGCTATCGGGGCCTTGGTCCTGATCCCGGCGGCGGTGCTGGTGGCGGCGAATGTGCACCGGCTGCGCAGGGTTTTCCTGGGGCTGGGGATCGCTGCGGCGGCAGCCGCCCTGCTGAGCGCGGCGGCCGGGCTGGGGAGAATCTGGCTTTTGCAGCGGCTGGACGGCGCCTGGCAGGAATTTCTGGTGGACACCACGGCGGTGTTCCTGGATTTTTCTATTCTCTGCGGGGTGATTCTGGCGGCCGGCGCCGCGGCCTGCTTTTCCATCTACGGGTCCATCCGAGGGGTGAGAGGAGGACAGTATGAAGCGAAAGATTAAGTGGGTCCTGCTGATTCTGGCGGTGATCTGCCTGCTGCTGGTGCTGCTGGCAGCCGGGTGGCGGTTCTTTCTGTACCCGGCCCTCCATGGGAGCCAGGGCGAGGGCGAGATGGAAGTAATCCTCCAGATTGCATCGGAATCCGAGGACATTGATTTCGATGAGGACACGGGGATCCTGTACGTCAACAACGAGGTGATTGTCTTCCTGGACTCCAACGCCTCCCAGCAGCAGGTCCAGGCGTTCCTGGATTCCCAGCAGGCGCAGGTGGACGACTTCATGGCGGATCTGCACATCTATCGGCTGGTTTATTCCAGCAAGATGACCTTCGGCGAGCTGGAAAGCCTGGTGGAGCAGCTCAAGTCCAACGCCATTGTGGAGGACGCCTACCCCAACCCGGTGATGCTGTCCAATACGGATGAGATCGAGGCGGACACGGTGGAAGAAAAAGAACCGTTTTACCCCGATGATCCCTGGGGCGGTTCCTGGTTCAAAAAGGAAACCTGGGACGTGGAAGTCCCCCGGGGGGAAAACTGGTCGGTGGAGGCCATTGACGCCCCCGGGGCCTGGGGGTATCTGGACCAGATCAGCAAGGTCAAGGTGGGACTGATTGACACCATGCCGGATCAGACCCATGAAGATCTGCCCCGGTTCCACAGCAGCATCCTGACCATTGATCCCGAGACCAACGAGGTCCAGGTCAACAAGTACAATGTGGAGAAGGACCTTCACGGAACCCATGTGGCTGGGATCATGGTCGCCGGATGGGACGACGGCAAAGGCGTGTCCGGCATCATGGCCAACAAGGGGGAGCTGTACTACAGCCTCGCCTATATGGATAACCACACCGGGACCGTGGGGAACGCGTGCAGCACCGCCTACGGATACATGCAGTGCATCAAGGTCTTGCTGGACCAGGATGTGCAGGTCATCAACATCAGCCGGAATACCAGCCGCCTGGTCGGCTTTGCCGCCAGCCATGGAAACCAGAAGGCCATCCAGTATCTGACCCTCCAGGCCGATTTGGCCGAAAAAACCCTGCTTGCGATGGTGGAGCAGCGCCAGGCGGAGGGCAGGCCCGATTTCCTGATCTGCATGTCGGCGGGCAACAGCAACCACATCACCTATTATCCCAGTGAGAACGCAGCCTATGGATACCTGGAAGACCCCGCCCCGGGGCAGACCAGTGGGGAAAAAGGCGGCTCTCTGGCCAAGTACAACCACTTTTTGAACCTGATCGACGCACCCGAGATCAAGGACCGCATCCTTGTGGTGGGGGCCATTGGAATCGACCAGGAAGCCTCCACTAAGGAACGCACCCGGTATGAATACGGCTATTTCTCCAACGTGGGGGACCGGGTGGATCTGGTGGCGCCGGGCATGAGCGTGTACAGCACCGTGCCCGGCGGATATAAGGCCGAAGACGGCACCTCCATGTCGGCGCCCTGCGCCAGCGGCGCAGCGGGGCTGGTGTTTGGGTGCAACCCCGACCTGACGGGGCCCCAGGTCAAGCGGATCCTGATGGAATCCACCACCGGGCGGTATTACTACGAGGGCGGGTACAGCGGCCTGCTGAATGTGAAAAATGCGGTGCAGCTGGCCCTTGCAACGGTGGGCCAGCAGGCCGAAAAGGTGCTGGACAAGAGGACGGAAGCCAGCCTGGACCTCTGCTTTGTGGTGGACACCACCAACTCCATGTGGGATGACATCGAAAACGCCAAGGAAAACATGGAGCAGATCCTGACCCAGCTGCAGGAAAAGTCCCAGGATTACCGGGTGGCCCTGATCGACTACCGGGATTTTGCCGACCGGTCGGGGGACGATGATGACTACCCCGCCAAGGTGCAGCAGTATTTTACCAGCCGGGATTCCATCATCAACAGCGCCATCCAGGAGCTGGATCTGGGATACGGCGGCGACGACAACGAGACCGTCTACTCGGGCCTGATGGCGGCGGTGGATCTGGACTGGAGAGACAGCGCTAAAAAGGTGATCATCATCCTGGGAGATGCGCCCCCGCTGGACCCGGAGCCCAAGACCGGCTACACCTACGACGACGTCCTGCGGGCGCTGAACAGCGCAGGCATCGGGATTGACTATACAGAGTCGGATGAGCGGGCCACCGGCACCCTGCAGGATGGGCTGATCACCGTGTATGCCATCGGAACCGACGCCAGCGCAGAGGCCTCGGACTTCTTTGAGGACCTTTCGGACAGCACCGGCGGCAGCTATGTCAACGTGGGCGACGCGTCGGAAGTGGGAGACGCCATTGCCGACTCCATCGACCAGATCGAGGTGGATACCAGAACCACCGTCTATGTGGATTTCGGCTCCGACATGGCGGACACCCTGGTGGACCTGTATGAAGGCGACACCTATCTGTTCACTGCAGAGACCGGCCCCGACGGGCAGGTGGTTCTGGAGAACATGGAGCCCGCCGCCTACCGCTGGAAATCCAACGGCATCGCAGCCGGCGGTTCCTTTGAGGTCCAGGAGGGCAGCCGGGATGTCTCGGTGCGCAGGACGGGGAGCTACTGGTTTGCCCCGGCGCTGCAGCTGTGGCGGCAGCACACCCTGCTGATCTGCGTCATGGCGGCCGCATACCTGGCGGTGTGCGTGGCGGTGCCGGTTTCCCTCAAAAAGGTGCGGGTCCGCTTCCAGGAAAGGCGGCTGGCCGCCGTCAGCCTGGGAAAGGGCCGGGAAAAGGCCCCGGCTCCGGGCGGACGCCGGATTTGGGATCCAGGGCCCCGGCCCGGAGCTGACACGGTGTGTCCCCGGTGCGGGTCCCCCATCGCCAAAGGGGCCCGGTTCTGCGGGCGCTGCGGCTGTCAGCTGCCCCAGACACCCCCCAAACCCACAGGGGTTTACTGCTGCAACTGCGGCAACCTCTGCGGAGAGAATGAGACCTACTGCAGCAAATGCGGCGCAAAGATCGAAAAAGACTAAGGCCCGGCCCTGGGCGCTGCAGGGCAGACAGAGCAAAGAAAGGATGAAGCATCCATGAAGTGCACCCATTGCGGACATACGCTGCCGGAGGGCGCCCGGTTCTGCAACAAATGCGGCCAGCCGGTGGCCCAGACGCCGGCGCAGCCGGAAAAGCAGGAGCAGGGCAAAAAATGCCCCCATTGCGGCCAGAGCCTGATGCCCGGCGCCCGGTTCTGCAACCGCTGCGGCCAGCCGGTGGCGCCGGAGGCAGCCCCCGAGACACCGGCTCCTGAGAAAACCGTCCCGGCAGGACCGGACCCCAAGACACAAGCCCCGGCGGAGGAGAATCCACGGCCCCCGCAGCAGGAAGCAGCCGGCAAACGCCGCCGCAGCCCCCTGGGGCTGGTGCTGGCAGTGGTGGTGGTCCTGCTGGTCCTCCTTGCCGCCGCCGGGTGGTGGTGGTTTGGAAGCCATTCCAAAGAGGCCCCGGCGGCCCCTGCCTCTTCTGCCGCAGAGCCGCTGGAGGAGGAAGCAGAGGAACCGGACTCCCAGCCGGCAGCGTCGGAGGAGGCCCAGACCCCCGAATCCCAGCCGGCAGCATCGGAGGAAGCCGAAGCCGAACCGCCGGCAGAGAGCACCGAAACGGCCCCGGCGGAACAGGCGGCAGGCCGGCAGGAAATACGGATCGTGCCCCAGGGGGACGGGACGGCCAGCCTGACGCTGCTCCAGCAGGATGGGGGAGAGTGGAAAACCCTCTTTGAATGCGAGGCGGCCATCGGGCGCAACGGGACCACCGATTCCCCCGCCGAGGGGGACGGAAAAACCCCGGCGGGAACCTTCCCGGTGCTGTTCTGCTACGGACTGGAACAGCCCGATACGACCATTCCCTTTATCCAGCTTACGCCGGACAGCGTGTGGGTGGATGACAGCGGTTCCGCCTATTATAACTGCCTCACCACGAGGCAGGAAGCCGGCAACGTTTCGTTTGAGGAAACCTATTCCCAGTTTGTAAAAGGATATTATTCCTGCAATATTTTCTTTGCAAACAATGGGGACGGCCGCACCCCGGGGAGCGCCACCCCCGGGCTGGGTTCGGTCCGGGTTCTGGAAGGTTCTTTGAAGCCGCTGGAACCCACCAACGGCGATATTAAAATATCGGCCGAAAATATGGAGACCCTTCTCGGAATGCTGGATGCCGCCTACAGCCCGGTGGTCACGGTGACCATGTGAAAGGGCAGAATATCCGGTGCAGCGCAGCGGGATAAAAAACACCTTCAGAAAAATACATTCTGCGGGCGCCCGGGCTGCAGGCCGCGGATAAACCCATCTCAAAAGAGAGAATGTTCCAGGGATGAAATATGGGCCGGATCAGGAAGGGCATTGGCTCCCTTTTATATTGATTTTGAGCCTGCAATGTTGTAAAATAATAAAAATATCTGGTGAACTTTTTGGGGTATGATCCAGAGAAAGAAGGGGTGTGAAATGATTCGTTGTCCCAAGTGCGGCAAAGTGCTGGAGGATAGCGTGCGTTTTTGTACCGGATGCGGTTATCCCATTCATACCTTGCGGAATGAAAACGGCAGCAATGGGAATAAAACGCAGAAAAAACCTCCTCAGGTGCGCCCGGAAAACCATGCGGATGGATCGGTTTCCGGACAGCCCAAACAGCAAACCGGGCCGCAAACCCGGCGCCAGGCCGGGCAGCAAACCGGGCAGCAAACCGGGCCCCAGGCCCAGCGCCAGCCCGGCCCGCAAACCGGGCCCCAGGCCCAGCGCCAGCCCGGCCCGCAAACCGGGCCCCAGGCTCAGCGTCAGCCCGGCCCGCAAGCCGGGCCGCAAACCCGGCGCCAGGCCAAACAACAGGCCAAACAGCAGACCAAACAGCAAACCCAGCGTCAGGCCAAACAGCAGGCCGGGCCCCAGGCTCCCAAGCAGCCTGAAAAGCCGGGCAAAAAAACTGTCAAGCGGGTGATTGCGGCTGTGGCAATCGGCCTGGTTGTGGTTGCAGCGGGCACAGGCGGGGTAGCGCTGGCCCTTCATACCGCAGGCCAGGGCGGCGGCTCGAATTTCCTGAAGGAAGCCTCCCAGCTGCTGGAAGAGGGGAACTATGCAGACTGCGTTGCATACACCCAGGATGCGCTGCTGAAGGATGAAAACAATCCCCAGCTGCTGACCATTCTGGGCCAGGCCCTGGTGGAACAGGGGGACTATCAAAATGCAGCCGATGCCTTCGCCCAGCTGGATCTGGGGGATCTGGACAGTTCCGCCCTGCTCCGCTACGCAGAGGCCCTGCTCCACAGCGATCAGATGCAGCAGCTGACCACCGTGATGGAACGCTATCTGGACCAGCTGAAGGAGCCCGGCACAGAGGATACCGATTTGCTGGTGGAGACCGCCGTGCGGGCCCTCCAGCAAAAGGAACAGGTCCTGCTGGAGCGCTGTTTGGATGCTTTGGGAAGCTGGATGGACAGCGGCCTGACCCAGCTGGAATGGAACCTGGAAACGGCTGAAACCCTGGTGGACAGCGCCCTGTCCTCCCCGGCCCGGGAAACCCTGGAAGCCGCCGCCTCCTACTATCTGAAGGCCGCGGAAAAAGCCGGCCTCACCACCGAAGTGCAGGACAAGCTGGCGGATTGCTACAAGCTGTGGCGCCAGACCGACGCGGACCCCTGGAAGGCGGACTGGTCCTGCTACCAGGCGCTGATGACGGCGGCCTCGGAATCGTCAGATGAGATTTTGCTGGCCTACGTCCAGTATCTCACCGATCCGGACGCCCAGCTGGATATCCTGGCAGAAAAGGTGATGGCCCAGCAGAATGCGGGCAGCCTGGAAGAGGAAAACACCGATGGGGTGGACCCCCAGCCCATCTGTGACGCCATCCTGCAGGCCTGCGCCCAGCAGAACGGCAGCGCCTCCCGGATGCTGGACATCCAGAACGAAATGTCCGCCAAAAACTACCGGCAGGCCATGGCCCTCTGGGAAGAAGATCCCTGGCTGCAGGGGTGCGGCCTGTGGTATTGGCAGGGCACGGTATCCCTGTGGCCTTTTGACACCACTGGTTCCTGCCTGTATCTCAGCCCGGAAGGGATTTACTACGGCCAGGTGGCCGGCGGCAAACAGGAGGGCACCGGCGTCATGCTGATGAGAGGCAGCGACGGCCACCTCCTGGTCAGCGAGGGCCAGTGGACCGGCGGCGCAGCCACCGCCCCCTGGACCGACCTGGACGGTGCACAGCCCGCAGAAGCGGCCGCGGGCAGCAGTTCCGCTGCATCCAAGGCGGCCTCCTCCGGGTCCGGCAGCTCCTCCAAGGCCTCTTCCAAGCCGGCTTCTTCCTCCTCCAAGGCGTCTTCCCAGACCACCCAGAAGGCTCCGGCAGCAAGTTCCCAGGCGCCGGCGGCCTCCTCCCAGGCGCCTTCCAGCTCCACTGCCCAGGCCCCGGTGGACCAGCAGACCCTGCAGGAGCTGATGCGGCAGGCGGAACAGCAGGCCCAAAGCATGCTTGATGCGGTGTCCTGAAACAGCGCATCCAATATCACCCCCGGCACAAGGCAGATCCCATGGATATCGGAGCAACCAAGGTTGAAAAACGTTGTATGATGACAATGCAGAAGGGAGTTTTTCGTATGAAAAAGAATCAGACCATTGTGATGCCCAGCCAGTATGTTTCCATCTCGGAAAAGGAATCCGCAGTCATTTCCGGCGGCGCAGTGACCACCGGCAGCCTGCTGGGCTTTATTTCGTACCTGCTGGGCGGCCTGGATGTTTCCTTTGGCTCCAACAAGAACCAGATAAGCGCTGACAGCACCTCGACCACTTCCCAGGCCACCACCACCATGGGCGGCCCTGCCCAGGTGGGCGCAACCGCAACCCACACCCAGTTCCAGACCGGCATCAGCGATACCTACTTCAACTGGGGCGCCAGCTTCAATCTGGGCAGCTTCTTCAACGCCCTGCTTCGCCTGTTCTTCTAATTTTTGCGGCCCGATAGAACCATGGCGGGGGCCCGCTGGGGCCGCTCCGCCGGCATGAGATCGCTTGTAGTCTTATGAAACAAAAGAGCTGTTGTGAGCCATCAAGCCGTTCAACAGCTCTTTTGTTTTCATGGGTCCGGAAATGCCTCCCGGGGGCGGAAGCGGCGGGGGGCGTGCGCTGGACTTTTGGAAAAAAATGTAGTAAAATAAACAAAAATATATTTTCTCGTCAGGTCTTTATTTGTCAGCATGGCCAAGGGGAGGAATTCAAATGGCATTTTGGGATCATATCAGTCAAAAAGCTTCTGAAACCACCGGGAAAGCCGTACAAAAAGCAAAAGATCTCTCGGATGTGGCAAGGTTGAACGCAGCAATTTCGGAGGAGGAAAACAAAATCCGGGAGCTGTACTACCAGATCGGCAAGCTGTATTCCGCCATGCACATGCAGGACGCGGAACCGGCTTTTGCAGACCTGGTGGCCGCCGTGGCGGAGGCAAACAACAAGATCGTCTGCTGCAAGCAGCAGATCCTGGATATCAAGGGGGTCATCAGCTGCCCCCGGTGCGGCGCCGAGGTTGCAGTGGGCTCGGCCTTCTGCAGCGCCTGCGGCAGCCCCATTGCAGGCAGCCGCACCCCCGAGCAGGAGGGCATGGTCCACTGCGAGCACTGCGGGGCGCTGATCAAAAAAGGGGTGCGGTTCTGCACCCAGTGCGGCAATCCCGTGACCCAGACAGCGGCCGAAACCCTGCCCGCAGCGGAGGCCAAGGAGCTCAAAATTTGCCCCAACTGCGGCGCTGAACTGGAAAGCGACGCGGCATTCTGCACCGAGTGCGGCACAAAAATGTGATCGCAGCGGGAAAGGAGGCCTATGATGTTTTGCGGCAACTGCGGCGCACCGCTGAAAGAGGGGGCCAAATTCTGCCCCCAGTGCGGAACGCCGGTCAAAACCGAAACCCTGCCGGAGGTGATCCCGGCAGCTGGAAAGGAGATCCAGCCTGTCACCCCGCCCGCCGCCCCGCCGGCAAAGCGATTCAAGCGCAGTTCGCTGGTGATGTGGGCGTGCGGCATCCTCCTTGTCTGCGGGCTGGGTTTTGGGGTAAGCCAGCTGTTCCGCATCTCGATGGAACCCTGTGACTGGTGCGGAAGAACCCCCACCCTGTCCTACCAGCTGAGCAGCGGAGGCTATGCCTACATCTGCAAAAACTGCAGGACCCACTGCATGCTCTGCGGCAGGCGGGCCACCAGGCATCATGAAAACCTTCTGGGGACCATGGTGTTCCTCTGCAGCGACTGCGACCGGGAGCTGCAGGAGCTGTACGAGGCGTTTAGCTGACAAGAGAGGGGTGGGAAGATGCAGAAAACACGGCTTGGCATATCGGTGGGGCTGCTGGGAGCAGCCATTTACCTGGTGGGCCTGTTTGGGGGCTATGTGGCCATGGTGGTGCTGGCCGGCTACACCCTGCTGTTTGAGAGCAACGGCTGGCTGCGGCGCAGCGCCGTCAAGGCAGTGGTGCTGATGGTGGCCTTCTCGGCCCTGAATGCCGTGCTGGGGCTGATCCCCGACTGCTTCAGCGCCATCGAGGAAGTGGTGGCCCTGGGGGGCGGCGAGTTCCAGCTGGTCCTCCTGAACCACCTGTTCTCCGCCGTCATCCAGCTGGTGGACGTGGTGAAAAAGGTGCTGTTCCTGGTGCTGGGGGCCAAGGCCCTGCGGCAGAGCACCGTGGTCATCCCGGCGGTGGATGAATTCATCAGCAGCTACATGTAAGCCCGGACGGGCCGGCAGGAAGCCTTTTGCCGTCCCGGCAGATTGAATCAGAAAGGAAAGGATACCATGAAAAATCCCTTTGAGCGTCGAACCGTCCGCCCGGCGGTGGATCCGGAGCCGGACATGGAAATTTCCGTATCGGATCAGGAAGAAGAGCAGCGCCTGAAGCAGCAGATGGCGGATGCAGACCAGCAGGTGGAGGCCTGCTGCCTGGCCCTGGGAAAAGCCTATCTGGAGCTCCACCGGGAGGACTATGAACCCGCCTTTGCCAGCTGGATGCAGTCCATCCGGAAGCTGGAGGAGGAAAAGCAGGCCTGCCGGCAGAAATGGCTGGATTTGAAGGGGATTGTGATCTGCAGCCACTGCGGCGCCGAGTCGCCCAAAGAGGCGCGGTACTGCGGCAGCTGCGGCCAGCGTCTTGCGGACAGCCAGCCCCAGGAAATCCCCGAAGGGTTCAAGCAGTGCGCCCATTGCGGGCAGATCCAGGACGGGAAGATTCGCTTCTGCATGAACTGCGGCGCCCCCATGGGGGACCAGCCCCAGACGCCTCCCGCCGACAGCGGCGTGAAGCCGGCGGTGGGAATTCGCACCGAGCCGTCCAGGCTGATTCCCCCGGTGGACCCCCAGCCGGAAGCCCGCTGCCCCAGCTGCGGGGCGGCGGTGGACCCTGACGCGGTGTTCTGCCCGGAATGCGGGGCTTCCCTGACCCCCGCCCCCGCCGGGGTGCGTGAGTGCCCCAACTGCCATGCACCGGTGGAAGAAGGGGCTGTCTTCTGCACCGAGTGCGGCACAAGACTGTAACCATCCAGAAAAAATCAGAGTGTACAGCGTCTGTCCGGCATATCCCGCCGGGCGGACGCTTTTTTGATGCCCGGGGAGAATACACAAAAACAGGCGCCCCGCTGGATGCAGGGCGCCCGTTTTTCTGCCGGGGCCGGACCAAACAAAAACCCGGGAGCTTGTGTCTCCACAAGTCTCCCGGGAACAATCAGGCCAGAAGGCTCTGTTCCTGGAGCAGGTAAGCGCGGCGCTCAGGGTGCCCGTCGCGGTGGTTCCGCTCCTCGAAGTTGGCCAGGGCCTGGAGGGTGCGCCGGCGCAGCAGCGGGGCGCCGGGCACCTCCGGCGGCATCCGCTTGGCCAGCTCATACAGGGCGTGGGCCATATCGTAAAAGGCGTCCAGAATGGCTTCCTCGCAGCTGGTTGGAACAGCCAGATCTGCCCCCACCACATCGTACACCCAGGTCACGTAATTCGCCCGGAAAAGGGGAGGAATCCAGGCGTCCCGGGGCTCTGCCACCAGGGCGCCGCTCAGCCGGAGCAGCTCCTGGAGCACATCCCGCAGGGTTTGAATGGTGCCCAGGCTGTAGTAGCTGGACCAAAAGCGGAACCCCAGCATGACGGGGGTCTCTGTCATCATGGCAAAGGCGTGGGAGATGGCGTCGATCATCAGGGTCTTGTCCTCTCCCTCCAGCTGGTTGACCAGCGGCTTCCAGATGGCAAAGGCCTGCTCGATATAGAGCTGGCCGGGCTTGGAAGCCCGCCCGATGGTGGCGCCTTTCAGGAACAGGGCGTTGGCGTCCTCGGGGTCAAAGTCCAGGATTCGTTGTGCGCACCGGGCCGCTTCCGAGAGCTTGCCGCTCTGGTAGGCCTGAAACGCTTTTTCGGTATAGAGTTCGATCAGTTCGTTTTCGGTTTCAGTCAAGACGGTTGCCATAGGGACAGGTTCCTCCTGGATTTCATTCTGCCTGATGGTTACAGGTTGGCGCAGTGCTTGCCGGCCACACGGCCGGTGGTCATGGCGTTGCCCATGTTGTTGCCGGCGGAGGGGCAGTTATAGGCGTTGCCGAACCGCTGGCCCATGCAGTTGCCCACTGCGTACAGGCCGGGGATCACGGCGTCACGCTTGCAGTTCAGCACCTGCATGTCGCCGTTGACCACCAGGCCGGTGATGGTGTTCAGGCCGCAGTTGTACAGGCCCTTGGTGTTCTGCATGGCCACATAGAAAGGCCCGTTCTCGATGGCGCGCATGGTGTCTGCATTCTTGCAGTAGTCCTGGTCGTCGCCGGCGTGGCACAGCTCGTTGTAGCGCTCGAGGGAGGCCAGGGCGTTTTCGATTACGTCCTCGGCCAGGCCGGCGTTCCGCAGGGCTTCCTCGGCCGTGTTGCCCACATAGACCGTGCTCATCATCTTCATGGACTTGTTGGCGATCTCAAGGCCGGTGACTTCGCCCGAGCCGACAGCGGGGTCCAGGGCAGCCATATCGCTCTGGAAGATGTCCATGCCCTCCTGGTAGCCCCAGTTGGGTGCGCCGTGGTCCAGGCCGGCCCGCTGGATGTAGCCCATGTAATCGCTGTCCATGATGGCAAAGTTGCAGCTGTCCACCGTGGGCATGGGCTGGTGCAGGCACTGCACCAGGGCCAGACCGGCCATGGCCTCGTTCATAAACCGCTTGCCCTGGCAGTTCAGCCACAGGCAGGGGGTGGTGCCCCAGGGGCCAAAGGCCAGGTTGGGGCAGTTGACTGCGATGGGACGGGGATGGGTCTCGATCATGCCGCCGGCCCAGCAGCCCAGCTTCTGGCCCATGCCGGTGCAGTCGGTCATGCCGCCCACGCTCTCGCGGGGGATGCCGATGCGCTCGGCGTACTCGCCCACCTCGGAGCACAGCTCCCAGACCATGTCCACGTTTCCGCCGAAGTCGCCGGTGGCGAGGATGACGCCCTTGTTGGCCTTGAACTCGATGTAGTTGCCGTCGCTGTCCTGGCCGATGACGCCGGTGACGGTGCCGTCCTCTTTCTGGGTCAGGACCACGGCGCTGGTGCCGCAGTACCAGGTGGCGCCCAGGTCTTCTGCTGCGTCGCGGCAGTAGGTCTCCAGCTCGCTCATGCGGCTCAGGCCGGTGAGCTGCTTTTTGCCCACCGGGTTCTGGTTGATGGTGCCGATGGACTGGAAGGTGGAGGCCCACATCTTGTAGCCTTCGCTCTCCACCGGGTAGCTGCTGCCGTCGGGCTTGTTGTAGCCGATCTGGACGATGCACTGGCCGCCGGCGTAGTCAAACACATCCGAGGTGTCGGGCACCAGGGAGGCCAGGTTGTCCATCATCTCGCCGGAGTTGTAGACAAAGGTGCGGATGACGTCGGTGTCGCACCGGCCGTTGGCCCGGCGGACGTATTCGTTGACGATCTCTTCCAGGTCATAGGGTCCGAAGCCCCAGCTCTCCAGCAGTTTGGAGTTGTAGGAGCAGATGTCGTCGCCGCGGTAAACGATCTCGCCGTCTGCGTGGCTTTCCAGGACAGCCACCGTGGCGCCCTGCTGGGCTGCGGCCAGCGCAGCCTGGGTGCCGGCATGGCCGCCGCCCACCACAACCACATCGGCGGTGTAGGTCTGGGCGATGTCGGCGTCGTCAATCACAGGGGCTTCTCCCAGCCAGTCCTCGTCGCACATATAGCCGAAGGGACGGGCGGTTGCGGCGGCTGTGGTCTCGGTGGATTCCACAGCCTGGCCCTTGGCCTGGGCAATGCATTTGGCAGCGGCCTCTTTCACGGCGCTGGAGGTGACGGTTGCCCCCGAGACAGAGTCGATCTCGCTGCTCTGGGCATCCAGGATGGCCTGTTTCAGGGTGTCGCCGGCTGCCTGGCCGATGGAGGCCGTTTCGTTGGACAAATCCAGCTGCACTTCGGTGATGCTTTCTGCATCAAAGGTCATGGTCACGGTAACCTGGCCGATGCCTTTTGCGGTTGCCGAATAAGTGCCGGGGATATAAGCGCCGGCCGAAGAGGATGCGGCGGTGCTGCTGCTTGCACAGCCGGCCATGGAACCCAGGGCTGCCAGACCCAGTCCGCCTACAGCAGCGGCTCTCAAGAAACTGCGGCGCGAAATGGAACTTTTCACGAAAATCTTCCTTCCTTCGTGTGAATGCGTGCAGATCCGGCGGACCTTCCCGGGGGGCCCGCCGGATCTGCCGGGAATATAACCACTGCAGGCAAAAGCGCTTTTTGTTTTCTGCTGTTAGAATTTTAACATATTGGGACGGCGGGTGGAAATAGAAAAGTAGAATAACATTATAACAAAACCGCATAAACCAGGTGCAGGACGCCCCGGGATATGGTATACTGAAACAGAAAAGCGGAAAGGAGGATGTTTGGAGATGACCCTGCAGCAGCTGCGCTATTTTTTGAGTGTTGCCGACAGCCTGAGCTTCACCAAGGCGGCGAAAGAAAACTATGTGTCCCAGACGGCTGTCACCCGCCAGATCCAGGTATTGGAGCAGGAACTGGGGGCGGCCCTCTTTGCCCGCAGCACGGCCCATGTGAGGCTGACTGCCACCGGGGCCCATTTCTGCAAGGCCTGCCAGGAGATCGTCCGGATTTGGGAGTCGGCCGCAGACGAGGCGCGGCAGATTGCCCGGAGCCACACCATTGCGCTGGCCCTTCCCACGGCGGTGGAGCAGGAGGTGGCGGTGGGGCCGGTGCGGGAATTCCGGGCCCGGCATCCCGAGGTCGCCTTTTCCTTCACGGGGGGTGTGCGCCAGGAACTGATCAACGACCTGGTGGAAAGCAAGATTGACCTGCTGATCTCCCTGGCCCTGGATCTGCCGGATCTGGGGGTCTCCAAACCATCTCCCTGCCCCCGGCCCACGCGGTGCTGATGATGAGCTCCCGGCATCCCCTGGCAAAGTGCCCGCGGGTGCTCCCCGCCCAGCTGGAAGGGGAAACCCTGATCGAATCCCGTTCCAGCAGCGTTGCGCCCACCCGGGAGAGGATGGGGGCATACTATCGAAAACTGGGCCTTGGCAAAAACCCGGTGGTCTATACCGACTCCTTTTCCAATGTAGTTATGATGGTGGAAACAGGGATCGGGGTGGCCATCGTCCCCTCCAATCTGAGAAACCGGCTTTTTGCGGGGCTTTGCTTTGCAGAGCTGGAAGGCCCCTGGCAGCAGATGGAGTTTGTAGCCCTGTGCATGCCGGACAATCCCAACCCCTGCGCCCGGGAATTTTTTGCCTTCCTGTCCGGGTATCAAAAGGAAGAGGAACCCGGGGAAGGGGCGGCTGCAGGCGCTGCGCCCCCCGCAAAGGAAAACTGAAACAGGCCCGGCGGGTACCCCCGGGCCGCTGAAACAAAAAATCCGCCTCCAGGAGGAAGCGGATTTTTCTTTTGGCCCGGAAAGTGCGGCCGTTACAGCGGGAAGGGGAAATCCTCCTGGTCCGGGGGGACGGGGTGGTATCTGTTGTAGGTGAGGGCGGCGGTGAGCACTTCCCGCCGCATGTAGTCTTCCAGATGGTCCGACTCGGTGGAGTGATCCAGCATTTCCAGGAACAGGGCTGTGATGTTTTCGGAGTCGGGGTAGCGGAGGAGGATGGCGTAGGCCTGCCGGATCTCCCGGCGGTTGAACAGCCCGCCGGAAGCCTGGTTGAGGGCCATCATGCAGAGCAGGCAGGACTGGGCCAGGGAATCCCCGTTGTCCTCTTCGCCGCGGGCCTGGTCCAGGCGGCAGCGGAGTTTTTGGCACAGATCCCCGATTTCCCGGGGGCTGTGTTCCCAGTTCAGCATCAGCACAGCCGACCGCCCCAGGCAGTTGTTGCTCTCACAGCCGGGAGTTTCCCATGCGGACTGGAAAATGTCCCGGACCGCGGCCTGATGTTTGGCCTCTTTCAGCAGGGAAAGGTCGGCTTCAAAGACCAGCAGCTCCAGGGATTTGCGGGCGAACTGCAGCTCGCTGTCCTCCTCCCCAAGGCCGGCGGTCTGGCCGGCCAGATACAGGACTTTGGATATGTATTTTTTCCGCCCGGAAAGGGCCATGTCCCCAAACTGGCACAGCCCCTTCCCGAATCCAAAACACATCCTTAAAAAATACCACACATCCTCGGGGTCGCCGGATTCCCTGCAGAAGGCCAGGGCCTGCTTCAGGATCTTGTAGCCGCCCATGACGTTGCGGGAGAACAGGCACTGCATCATCTGGGTGTTCAGCTGCTCCAGGCGGGCGGTCCGGGCGAGCTGGCGGCCCAGCCCGGTTTTCATGGAGGCGGAAGCCCTGGCCAGCAGCGCGGCCGCAGGCCCGGTCATCCCTGCCACAGAGAGGGCCTGGGCCCTCTCTTCGGCGCAGAGAAATTTGAGGCTTTCCAGGGCTTCTCCCCCCGGCAGGTCCAGGGCTTTGCCCAAGACCTCCAGCATTTTGTCCACGGTGGGGCGATGGGGGGGCGTCCTGTGCGCCGTACTGCTGGGCCACCTGATGGAGGCCCAAAAAGATCAGGATGGCCTGCTCTTCGTCGGTCCCGTCGCAGCTGCGGGCCAGGCCGGCCCAAAATGTATACTCCCGGTCCACCCAGTCATGGATTTTGCGCAGGTCGTCGCCCGGCTGCAGGGTGCTGCTGTCCAGCAGATGAATCCTGGCCCGCAGGGCGTCGGGGCAGAGCCGGCAGGCGTCGTCCCCGTCGATCAGCCGGTAGACTTTGTCGTTGTAGGGGAAATCGACCGCAAGCCTTTCCAGCCAGAAGGAAAAGCCCCGGGGACAGAAGGCCCACAGGTCGGCTGCGGTTTGGGTGAGGCGGTCCTCATCCAGATAATACAGAAAACAGTATTCCTTCAGCAGGTCGGGATACATGGGCTGGATGCAGGCATCGGGCCGGCCGATGTGGTGGCACATGTCCGAGATCAGGGATAGAAATGTCTCCTGCCGCTGCCGGCCCGGGAAAGAATGGGCGGACACATAGGAGAAAAGGGCGTCAAAGTCGGGACGGTATTTCTCGGGCAGGTCGGACTTTTCCACTTTGCCGGCGGTGATGGCCAGCAGCAGCAGGCGGATCCAGGCGTCAAACAGCCGGTAGTCGCCGCCCAGTTCACCCAGCCAGCGCTCCTGTTCCCGGGCAAAGATGCGCTCCAGAAGCTGGGCGGAACCGTCAAACCGGGGGCAGGCGCAGCCGTTTTCTATCCAGGCCTCCACAAACATCTGGACAAACAGGGGGCGGAACCGGATCTGCTCCAGCTTCTTTTCGTAGGTGCCGAGGAGGCTCTTGTCCCGGACGGCGTCGGGGGGCAGGCCGTTCTTTCTGCAGATGTCCGCAATCATCCGCAGAAGGGCCTCGCGGTCCAGGTCCCCCACAGCCAGGAAGGGCTGGTCCATGCCCTGGTACCGGGCAGCCTGGAAGGCTGGCAGGCTGCCCGCCGGAATATGCCGCTCCAGCTCCCAATACCAGCTCCCGGCAAGGGTGCTGCTTTCCCGCTCGCACAAAAGGAGCCTGAGCCGGTAAGGGGTGCCCGCAAACAGGCCGGACAGCTTTTGGATGAGGGCTGCCGCGTTCTTTTCCAGCCCCTTGAAGTCATCCAGCACCACCAGGGTGTCCCGGTAGGGGACAAAACAGTCCAGCGCGGCGGCGTCGATTTCGGGCCGGATGAAGAAAGCGCACCATGGCCCGCCGGCCCGGCGGCAGAGCTCCAGGGCCAGCCGGCTTTTGCCGCTGCCCGACTGGCCGCAGACGGGTTCCCAGAGGACGGGGTCTTTCTGCGCCAGAAAGGCTTCCAGGCAGGCCAGCTGCTCCTCCCGCCCCTGGAAGGGCAGGGCTTCGGCGGCAAAATAAGAGGGGGAGAAGGCGCGTTTCTGCTCCGGGGTGATGGCGGAGGGGAACAGCTGGATGAAGGGATGATTCCGGACGAAGGCGTCCAGCCGCTGTTTGGCGAGCTGCTCCAAAAAAGCCGGCAGGTCGCTGTAATTGTCGCCGTAGCAGACGGGCAGGATGTGGTCCGGCAGGTCATCCGGCTCCTGGCCGGCCAGGTACAGAAAGTAACAGGTTTTGTCCAGGTGCAGATGCTGGCTTGCAAACCGGATGAACAGGGAGATGTTGGGGTCGGAGGTTGTCTTGCCGCAGCCGATGAACAGAATGGTCCGGGTGCCGATGGTGTTCTGGACGAATTGCGCACCCTGGTTGTCCAGCAGCTGATGATACTGGGTGTCGGTGGCGATGATGGAATCCTCGGGGCCGGTTGGGTCTGTGCTGTACCGCCCGTGAATGTGGACCACGTACTGGTTTTTCCCCGCTTCCAGCATGGGGTAGACCAGCTCGGGGTGGAGATAGGAGACGCCCCGGGTGCCGGTGGCCTGCTCCAGCAGGCTGTCGTAATTGGTGGTGACAAACACATCGGAGAAGGTGAGCATTTTTTCAGGGTGGCCGCCAGGGCGGGCTGCGCCGCCGCGGAAGTCTCAAAGGCCTGGTGCATCCAGGATTCATACAGGCCGGGGGTTTCCTTCAGGGTGGAGATGACGTCTTCCAGCACCCGGGTCAGGGTGTGGGCGTCGGGGTGGCCTTTTTCCTCGCCGGTGTCCCCCATCTGTTGGCAGAACCGCCGGCGCGCCGCTGGATCCGGGACAAGGGCGATCCCGTCCCGCACCCATTGCTCCCAGTTATATACCCGGCCGGTCAGGGCCGAGGAAATCCCGGCGCCGAAGAAAAAGACAAAGGACTCTGTGACATCGGAAAGGGCCCGGGACAGCATTGGCGGAACAGGAGCATGCATTTTCATCACCTCAAAGAATCACAGGACGGGCGGTCAAACAGAAACATCCGTGGGACATTGCCCGGGGGGCCCCGGGCCGGCTGTGCGTTGTACAAAGCCTTAGAACAACAAAACCCCGTTTCCTTTCGGAAACGAGGTTTTCATTTTGGTGGAGATAAGCGGGATCGAACCGCTGACCTCCTGCATGCCATGCAGGCGCTCTCCCAGCTGAGCTATACCCCCATATTCTCTTGTGGATCGCGGTGTTGACCGGCGACGTCAGTTATTATAGCAGAAGGCAGGGGGAATGTCAACAGGTTTTTTGCAATTTCTGCAAAAAAGCCGCCCCGCAGAGGGGTCAGCCTCTGGGGACGGCGAATGGGGGAAGCGGAATCAGGCGGGCTTTCTCTCCTGAGCCAGGAACAGCTGGGGGGCAGCCTTGTAGATCAGCAGGGCAGCCACCATGGTGATGAGGGTCTCAGGCAGCATGTAGCTGGCGTTGTAGGTCAGGCTGTAGACCCAGGCGGACAGGCCTTCGTTCAGGTTGCCCCACACCAGCACGCCGGACAGGAAGCTGCAGATAAACCGCAGGAAGCCTGCCATGAAGGTGCCCACGGCAATGCCCACAGCCCGGTTGGAGAAGGGACGGGCGAACAGCCCGGCCAGGCCCAGGGCCATGAAGGCCAGCACATAGTCCAGCAGCACTTCGCCCAGGAAGTAGATAAAGGTGGGGACCGGGGGTGCCCAGAAGCCCAGCAGCATCTGGAGCAGGCTGTTCACAAAACCGGTGAACAGGCCCCACTTGACCCCGTGGCGGAAGGATACCAGCACAAAGGGCAGCATGCTCAGCAGGGTGATACTGCCGCCGTTGGGCATGGTGAAGAGGCGGATGTTGGACAGAACGGTGCCCACCGCAATCATCAGGGCACATTCCACCAGGATGCGGGTCTTGGAATAGGTTTTGGTCATCAGAAATCGCTCCTCAAACAAATAGTACACAAAAACAAAAGGCGCCCGCTCTGCAGCAGGCGCCTGGGGTTTGTTCACAAAACGGGACGTTCCGCAAACTTACCTACGCCGGCATTACCCGGATCAGGTTCGAGGGTACTCCGCTTGCACGGATCTCAGCCTTTCGGCGCCCCTGTTTTCATGTCCAAAGCCCAGTATAGGCGCCGCAGCGGAAATGTCAAGACCTGCGGCAAGATTTTGGGCCGGAAGGGGCCGGGGCCGTTCCTTTTTGGGCGCAGATCGGGTATAATGGAACCACAGCGGCGGGGGGCAGGCCCCCGCCCCACGAGAAAGGCGGCGACAGCATGAAGATCACAGCACTGGTGGAAAACACCACGTCCAGCGAGGCGCTGGGCAAAGAGCACGGCCTGTCTTTGTGGATCGAGGCCCTGGGCCACCGGATCCTCTTTGACATGGGCCAGACCGACCTGTTTGCCCGGAACGCGGCGGCGCTGGGCATCGACCTGGGACAGGCGGACCTGGCGGTGTTGTCCCACGGCCACTACGACCACGGCGGCGGCCTGGCCAAATTTCTGGAGCTGAACCAGACCGCCCCGGTCTACCTGAACCGCCACGCCTTCGAGCCCCACTACCACGGGACAGAGCGGTACATCGGGCTGGACCCGGCCCTGGCCTCCAGCCCCCGGCTGCGCTTTGTGGACGACCAGGCGGAACTCGCCCCGGGGCTGACCCTCTCCACCTGCAACGGCAAAGAGAAGGAAAAAGACCTGGGCAGCTTTGGGCTGACAGTGGAGGAGGGCGGGGCCTTCCGGCCCGAGGATTTCCGCCACGAGCACTATCTGCTGATCCGGGAAGGGGACAAGCGGGTGCTGATCAGCGGCTGTTCCCACAAGGGGATTTTGAACCTGGTGGACTGGTTCAAGCCGGACGTGCTGGTGGGGGGATTCCATTTCAACACCCTGCCCCTGGACGACACCCTGGCGGGGTACGCCCGGGAACTGGATGCTTCGGGCACCCGGTTTTACACCTGCCACTGCACCGGCCGCAAGCAGTATGCCTTTATGAAGGACTACATGGGCCGGCTGGGGTATCTGTCCACAGGGGATACCATTGAAATTTGAATGAGGCTCTCTCACCCGGCAGGGTGGGGGAGCTTTTTCTTTGCCGGGAGGCTGGGCTCTTTTGATTTGTGATCTAAACCCGCCCACCGCCCTTTTAGCCCCTCTTGTGCTTAGCCGATTTTTGCGGTGCGGGACGTGGCCCGCTTGCAAAAACCGGAGCGCTGCGCCAAACACAGCTCCCTGTTTCATCCACCGGATGCGGTCGCTGTGTTTGCCCCTGCCGCTGTGCGGCATCCCCCCTTCGGGGGGACTGGCCGAGAGCTTCTCCTTCTGGGTTTGCGCTGCGGGGTGCTTTTCACTGAGACAATGCCAATAGAGGAAAAAGGGTCTCCGGGCCGGGGAACTGCTTCCTCTGGATCTGGGCTGCGGGTACCGGAGGGTAAGGCAAAATGCGCCTTTTCCGGGGGATGGCCGGGCCGGTCAGGGGGCTTTGCGGCTGCTGCGAAGCCTGCAAACAGAGGGAGCAGCTAAAAGTTCCGAGCCCCGGCAGGGGCGCGGCCGCAGGCCGGGGGATTCATCTAAGGGCGGCGGGTGGGTTTAGAAAAACAAAAAGCCCCCGCTCCCAAAAACAGGAGCAGGGACTGGGTTTTAAGATTAGGCAAGACGAGGGTTTCCGGACACTCGCCCGCAGGGCAAACGTAAACGAAGAGTCACGGGCCGGAACCGCCGGCAGGACGTAACGTAAGCCGGAGCAGTTGCCCGGTACAAGTTGAAAAGTCTTTTGCCTACTTTTCTTCCAGAAAAGTAGGTCAGACGCCGGTGAGGTCGAAGCTGGGGGTGTATTCTTCCCGGGCGCTGCTTTTCTGCTGCATGTAGCCGGCGGTGAGGCCCTTGTCCATGGCGTAGTTCACCACCCGGCGGTACTCGTAGGTGGTGATCCGGCGCCCGATGCCGTGCTGGGCCGCCTGGTAAAAGGGGGTGAACTGGCTCATGAGGCTGGGAATGAAACAGCCCGGGTCGGCGTCATTCCAGGCCGCCATCTGGTCAATCACCTTGAAACTGTCGTCGATGTGCCCCGGGATGGCCAGATGCCGCAGGATCACCCCCCGCTGCAGGATGCCGTCGGCGTCCATCACCGGATGCCCCGCCTGGGCCATCATGGCCTGGATGGCCTCTTTGGCCACCAGGGGATAGTCGGGGGCGGCGGACAGATCTTGGGCCAGGTCGGGGGAGGCGTATTTCAGGTCCGCCAGCCAGATGTCAATGTAGCCCCGCCAGGCCTCCACGCTCTCCACCGTCTCGTAGCCGCCGGTGTTGCAGACGATGGGCAGGCGGAGCCCCCCGGCCCGGGCCTGGTCCAGGGCTGCCATGATCCAGGGCTGCCACTGGCCCGGGGTCACCAGGTTGATGTTGTGGGCCCCCTGGGCCTGGAGGCTGAGGAATATTTCCGCCAGGTGCTCCACCGTGATCTCCTTGCCGAAGGCCTGGGCGCTGATGGGATAGTTCTGGCAGTAGCAGCACCGCAGGGAACAGCCCGAGAAAAAGACGGTGCCGCTGCCTTTGGTGCCGCTGATGCAGGGCTCCTCCCAGAAATGCAGGGCGGCCCGGGCCACCTTCAGGGTACCGGCGGCGCCGCAGTAGCCCGCCTGGCCGGCGGCCCGGTCGGCGCCGCAGCTCCGGGGACAGAGGGTGCAGCAGCTGGGGATTTCAAACGTACGAGAACTAGACATGGTGCATAAAGTCCCTTCCAAAAGATTTACAGATTCCTTCTGCCAACAGTATACCATTTTTTCCCCCTGCCGTGGTATACTGAAAAGGCAAAAAGGAATCAAAAACCACGCGCCGGGGGCGCAGGGAGGGGAAAACCATGCAGACTGAAACCGATGAAATCCGCCGCAACCTGAAATACCTGACGCTGCTGTCCCGGGACTACCCGTCCCAGGCATCGGCCGCCAGCGAAATCATCAGCACCCAGGCCCTGCTCAAGCTGCCCAAGGGCACCGAGCACTTTATGAGCGACCTCCACGGGGAAAACGAGGCCTTTGTCCACATCCTGAACTCGGCCTCGGGGGTGATCCGGGAAAAGGTGGACCTGGTGCTGGGGGAGGACGTCCCCGCCGAGACCCGGGCCGAGCTGGCCACCCTGATCTATTACCCCGCCGAAAAGCTGCCCCAGCTGAAGGCCCGGCAGCCCAGCGAATCCGCCCTGGAAAACTGGTACAGCGAGACCCTGCTGCGGCTGATCGGCATCTGCCGGCTGGTGTCCTCCAAGCACACCCGCAGCTATGTCCGGTCCTGCCTGCCCGAGGGCTGCGGCTATGTGCTGGACGAGCTGCTCCACGCCCACTTTGAGGACCACAACAAGGAACTGTACTACGGCCAGATCGTGGGCAGCATCATCGAGAACGGCCGGGCCGACCGGTTCATCACCCGGCTGTGCGAGCTGATCAAGCGGCTGGCGGTGGACAAGCTCCACATTGTGGGGGACCTGTTTGACCGGGGCCCCCGGCCCGACATCATCCTGGACCTGCTGATGCGCCACCACAGCGTGGACGTCCAGTGGGGCAACCACGACGTGGTGTGGATGGGGGCCGCCGCCGGCAGCCCCATCTGCGCCGCCACCGTGATCAAAACCACCCTGGCCTACTATAACCACGGGATGCTGGAAGATATCTACGGCATCAACCTGAGGCATCTCCAGCGGCTGGCCGACCAATACTACGGCCAGGATGACCTGTCCATCTGGATGCCCCACACCGACGCTGCCCGGGGCCCCTACACCGAGGGTCGGCTCCACCGGTGCGCCGTCATGCACAAGGCCATCTCCATCATCCTGTTCAAGCTGGAATGCGCCGTCATCGACCGCAACCCCGACTTCCAGATGCAGGGGCGGGACTACCTGCGGCGGATCGACTGGGACAAGGGGACCGTCAATGTGGCCGGCAAAGACTACCCCCTGCGGGACACCAGCTTCCCCACCGTGGACCGGTCGGACCCCGCCGCCCTCATCCCCGACGAGCAGATGGTGCTGGACCGGCTGGTGGCCTCCTTCCGCCAGAGCGAAAAGCTCCAGCAGCACGTGCGGTTCCTCTACACCAAGGGCAGTGTCTACCACATCGAAAACGGCAACCTGATGTACCACGGGGCGGTGCCCATGACCGAGAAGGGCTCCTTTGCCACCGAGCGGTTCGAGGGCCGGGCCTATTCCGGCCGGGCCCTGATGGACTACTGCGACCAGCGGGCCCGGCGGGGGTACTATGCCCCCGAGGGCAGCGCCGAGCGCCAGGGCGGCCAGGACTTCCTGTGGTACCTGTGGTGCGGCAAGCTGTCGCCCCTGTTCGGCCGCAGCGCCATGACCACCTTCGAGCGGCTGTATGTGGCCGACCCCGCCACCCACCAGGAGGTGAAAGACCCCTACTACACCTGGTACAATGAGGAATCCGCCTGCCGCCGGATTTTGTCCGAGTTCGGGCTGCCGGGTTCCTGCCACATTGTGAACGGCCATGTGCCGGTGCAGGAGAAAAACGGCGAGAGCCCCATCAAGGGGGGCGGCCGGCTGATCGTCATCGACGGCGGGTTCTGCCGGGCCTACCATGAGAAAACCGGCATCGCCGGCTACACCCTCACCTATTCCAGCCGGGATATGTCCCTGCGGACCCACCAGCCCTTCATCAGCGCCGAAAAGGCCATCAACGAGAACATCGACATCGTCTCCCGCACCAACATCCTGGAACAGGAAAACCACCGGGTCCTGGTGGAGGATGTGGACGAGGGCGAAGTGCTGCGGGAAAAAGTCCACGACCTGAAACAGCTGGTGGAGGCCTATCAGCTGGGGTGGATCAAGGAGCAGGAAGCCCCCGACCGTGTGTGGTAACTGCCCCACACAGGCGTCAAAAAGCTGAAAATTCTGTGAAAAAGAGAGAAAAATTCTGAATCATTATGGAGAATCTGGGCAAAACAGAAAATAAGAGAAAACCTTTGGCCGGAAACTTTGCTTTTTTTGCAGAGTTGTGTATAATAGGGTGAGCCGCAGGGGTGCATGCGCATGGGCGCAGCCCCGAAAACCTGCCTGCCTGTGTCCAAAAAGAGGGCGCGGGGCGGTGCGGCGGGGACGTTTATGGAATCTGCGGACCCATTGAAGGAGATCATTACTTTGGAGAAGTTTGTTGTTACCGGCGGCCGGCCCCTGCGGGGCGAAGTCGTCATTTCCGGCGCCAAGAACGCAGCTGTGGGCATTCTGCCCGCCACCATCCTGGCTTCCGGCGTCTGTGTGATCGAGAATCTGCCCAACATCAGCGATGTTTCGGTCAGCCTGCACATCCTCAGCGCCCTGGGCGCCCAGGTGCGGATGCTGAGCCGCAACACTTATGAAATTGATACCACCCATCTGGTGAGCACCAATGTGCCCGATGACCTGTCCCGCCAGATGCGGGCCAGCTATTATTTCCTGGGGGCGCTGCTGTCCCGGTTCGGCAAGGCCCAGGTGGCCATGCCCGGCGGCTGCAACCTGGGCCCCCGGCCCATCGACCAGCACCTGAAGGCCTTCAGCGCCCTGGGCGCCCAGGACAGCGTGGACTACGGGATGATCACCGTCCGGGCCAAGGAAAAGCTGAAGGGCGCCCGGATCTTCTTTGATAAGGTCAGCGTGGGCGCCACCATGAACGCCATGCTGTCCGCCGTCATGGCCGAGGGCCAGACCATCCTGGAAAACTGCGCCAAGGAGCCCCACGTGGTGGACCTGGCCAACTTCCTGAACATGTGCGGCGCCGACGTCCGGGGTGCCGGCACCGACGTCATCAAGGTCCGGGGCGTCACCCAGATGCACGGCTGCACCTACAGCATCATCCCCGACCAGATCGAGGCCGGCAGCTATATGGTGGCCGCAGCCGCCACCGGCGGCGATGTGCTGATCCGCAACGTCACCCCCAAGCACCTGGAGCCCATCACCGCCAAGCTGCGGCGGTGCGGCGCCGAGGTGGAGGAGTTTGACGACTCGGTCCACGTCACCCGCACCGGGCCCATCCTGCCCACCAAGATCAACACCATGCCCCACCCGGGCTTCCCCACCGACATGCAGCCCCTGATGGGCGTGCTGCTGAGCGTGGCCAAGGGTACCAGCACCATCACCGAGGGGATCTGGGACAACCGGTTCCGCTATGTGGACGAGCTGCGGAAGATGGGCGCCAACATCCAGGTGGACGGCCAGGTGGCCGTCATCGAAGGGGTGGAGCGGCTGATGCCCGCCCCCCTGCGGGCCAGCGACCTGCGGGCCGGCGCCGCCATGGTGGTGGCCGCCCTGATGGCCGACGGCACCAGCGAGATCGAGGAGATCAGCCACATCGAGCGGGGCTACGAGAACATCGTGGAAAAACTCCAGGGCCTGGGCGCCGACATCCGCAAGGTGGAGCGCACCCCCGCCGCCCTGGAACAGGCACTGTAAATTCTTTTTGATTCACCATAAATCCAGGGGAGCCGGGCCGGAAGGCTGCGGCTCCTTTGGCTGTAATGACCCAGGGCTGGGAGGGCCCTATACCTGATGGCAGAATTTATCTCGCTTTATTCCGGCTCTTCGGGCAACTGCAGTGTGGTGCGCAGCGGCGGCCGGTACCTGCTGATCGACATGGGCAAGGGGGTGCGGGTCACCACCGGCGCCCTGCGGGAGCTGGGGCTGGAGGCCGCCGACTGCGGCGGCATCCTGGTGACTCACGAGCACAGCGACCACGTCAAGGGCCTGAGCACCTTCCTGAAACGCCATCCCCTGCCGGTGTACGGTGCGGGGGATACCCTGGAAGCGCTGGAAAACAGCGGGGTTCTGCCGGCGGGGGTGCCGGTGTATGAGCTGGACCCCGCCGCCGGGGCGGGGGAGGAGATCGCCGGGTTTGAGGTGCGGGCCTTCCCCACCAGCCACGACGTGCCCTGCGTGGGCTACCGGATCACCACCCCCGAGGGCAAGGTGATGACCATCGCCACCGACCTGGGGGTGCTGACCCCCGCCGTCCACGCCGCCCTGGCGGGCTGCGACCTGGTGGCCCTGGAGAGCAACTACGACCCCTACATGCTGCGCAACGGCCCCTACCCCTACTACCTGCGGGCGAGGATCGAGAGCCCCCGGGGCCATCTGTCCAACGACGAGTGCAGCGAAAAGCTGGCCGAGCTGGTGCAGCAGGGCTGCCAGAAATTTGCCCTGTGCCACCTGTCCCAGGAGAACAACACCCCCGCCCTGGCTTTGCAGACGGTGTTCACCACCCTGGGGGCGGCGGGGGCTGTGCCGGGGAAGGACTGCATCGTCCAGACCCAGCGGCGCAATGAGATCAGCCCCGCCCTGGAATTTTGACCGAACCAGTTGACAAAAACGCTGTACATGGCTATAATTTGAGTGGTGCGTGACGGGCCGGAGGGCCCTGCGGCACCCTGTAAAATCAACAGAGCTACTTGGCTATGACAGGGCCAGGGACGGGGCCTTTGGGCCGCACAGAGAGGGCGCTTTGAAGCTGGAAGGCGCCCCGGCTGATCCCGTTCCATGCCACCCTCGAGCTCCCGGCGACACAAGCCGGGCGCGGCGCAGCGTTATTGCGGCAAAAGAGGCGGCGGGCCCAAAGCGCCTGCCGCAAGTTGGGTGGTACCACGGAGCAGTTACGGCAGCCTTCGTCCCTTGCCGGGGCGAGGGCTGCTTTTGTTTTCGCCGCGCTGCCGTGCCATATTCACACCCCGCCGGGCGGGCACGCCTGCCGGGGCACAATCAAGGAGAGTATCATTTATGCAATGGACCGGTTTGAATGAACTGCGTGAAAAATACCTGAGCTTCTTCGAGGGCAAGGGCCACCTGCGCCTGGGCAGCTTCCCCCTGGTGCCCAAGGATGACCCCAGCCTGCTGCTGATCAACAGCGGCATGGCCCCCATGAAGAAGTGGTTCCTGGGCCAGGAAGAGCCCCCCCGCCACCGGGTGACCACCTGCCAGAAGTGCATCCGCACCCCCGACATCGAGCGGGTGGGCATCACCGCCCGCCACGGCACCTTCTTCGAGATGCTGGGCAACTTCTCCTTCCAGGACTACTTCAAGAAGGAAGTCATCCCCTGGGCCTGGGAGTTCCTGACCAGCGACGCGTGGATGGCCATCCCCAAGGACAAGCTGTACATCTCGGTGTACCTGGACGACGACGAGGCCTATGACATCTGGACCAAGGAAGTGGGCATCGCCCCCGACCACATGGTCCGTATGGGCAAGGAGGACAACTTCTGGGAGCACGGCTCCGGCCCCTGCGGCCCCTGCTCCGAGATCTACTTTGACCGCGGCCCCGAGTACGGCTGCGGCAAGCCCACCTGCGGCCCCGGCTGCGACTGCGACCGCTATATGGAGATCTGGAACCTGGTGTTCAGCCAGTTCGATTCCGACGGCAAGGGCCACTATGACCGCCTGCCCAAGCCCAACATCGACACCGGCATGGGCCTGGAGCGCCTGGCCTGCGTGATGCAGAACGTGGGCAACCTGTTCGAGGTGGACACCGTCCAGAGCGTGCTGCACCACGTGGAGCACATCGCCGGCAAGAGCTACAAGCAGGACGACAAGGCCGACATTTCCATCCGCGTCATCACCGACCACATCCGCAGCTGCACCTTCATGGTGTCGGACGGCATCCTGCCCTCCAACGAGGGCCGCGGCTACGTGCTGCGCCGCCTGCTGCGCCGCGCCGCCCGCCACGGCCGTCTGCTGGGCATCCAGGGGCCCTTCCTGGTGGACCTGGTGGAGACCGTCATCCAGTCCAGCGAGAGCGCTTACCCCGAGCTGCGTGAGCACGCCGCCTACATCAAGAAGGTGGTGGGCACCGAGGAGGCCAACTTCGCCCGGACCATCGACGCCGGCATGAACATCCTGAACACCATGATCGACGAGCTGGAGAAAGAGGGCATCAAGACCCTGGGCGGCGCCGATGTGTTCAAGCTGAACGATACCTTCGGCTTCCCCCTGGACCTGACCAAGGAGATCGCCGCCGAGCAGGGCATCGAGGTGGACGAGGACGGCTTCCACGCCGAGATGACCAAGCAGAAGGAGCGGGCCCGCGCCGAGCGCCTGAAGAAGAACATCTCGGGCTGGAGCGCCGACCTGTTCGGCAGCCTGGACGCTGCCCCCACCGTCTTCACCGGCTATGACACCCTCACCGACCAGGGCACCGTGGTGGCTCTGTCCGACGAGGAGAACCTGACCGACGGCATCTCCACCGATGACCAGGCCAAGGAAGACGTGCTGGTGGTGCTGGACAAGACCCCCTTCTACGCCGAGATGGGCGGCCAGGTGGCCGACCACGGCACCCTCACCGGCGAGAACTGCACCCTGAAGGTGCTGGACGTCAAGAAGACCCCCAAGGGCTACTTCGTCCACACCTGCGTGCTGGAAAACGGCTTTGTCCGTGTGGGCGACGTGCTGACCGCCCAGGTGGACCACGAGTACCGCTGGGCCATCGCCCGCAACCACACCGCCACCCACCTGCTGCAGGCTGCCCTGCGGGAAGTGCTGGGCGACCATGTCCACCAGGCAGGCTCCTACCAGGATGCCCACGTGACCCACTTTGACTTCACCCACTTCAGCGCCGTCACCCCCGAGGAACTGGCCAAGGTGGAGAAGATCGTCAACGACAAGATCTACGACGCCATGGAGGTCAACGTCCAGAGCATGCCTCTGGAGGAGGCCAAGAAGAAGGGCGCCATGGCCCTGTTCGGTGAGAAGTACGGCGAGATCGTCCGGGTTGTGGACGTCTGCGGCTGGTCCACCGAGTTCTGCGGCGGCACCCACGTCAAGAACACCGCCCAGATCGGCGGCTTCAAGATTGTCAGCGAGTCCTCTGTGGCCGCCGGCATCCGCCGCATCGAGGCCGTCACCGGCAAGAACCTGCTGCTGCGGGCCAACGCCACCGAGCAGGTGCTGCGCCACACCGCCGCTGCCCTGAAGGCCAACAATGTGGCCGACGTGGTGGCCCGTGCCGAGGCTGTCATGGCCGAGAACAAGGCCCTGACCAAGGAGCTGGACACCATGAAGGCTGAGGTGGCCGCCTCCAAGGTCACCGACCTGTTCAAGAGCGCCGCCGAAGTCAACGGCGTCAAGGTCATCACCGCCTACTTCGCCGGCACCGTCAGCGACACCCTGCGGGGCATGTGCGACACCATCCGGGACAAGGCTGTCAACCCGGTGGTGGCCGTGCTGGTGGGCAGCGACGGCGGCAAGACCACCATGGCTGTGGCCGTCAACAAGCTGGCCCAGGAGAAGGGCCTCAAGGCCGGCGTCCTGGTCAAGGAGCTGTCTGCCATTGCCGGCGGCAAGGGCGGCGGCAAGCCCGACTTCGCCATGGCCGGCCTGAAGGACGCCACCAAGATCGACGAGGCCCTCAACGCCGCCGCCGATGTGGCTGCCCGCCAGATGGCTTAAGTATGGATCCCTGCGCGGGCAAAACCGCGCTTTGAAACCAAACCCAATTACACCGCCCGGGAAAGGAGCTGTCAACAATGGAAGATTGCCTGTTCTGTAAAATCGCCGCAGGGGAAGTGCCCTCCAACAAGCTGTATGAGGACGACCAGCTGCTGGCCTTTTACGACATCGACCCCCAGGCACCGGTTCATTTTCTGGTGATCCCCAAAAAGCACATCCCTTCGGCCGCTGCCCTGACCGAGGAGGACGGTGCCCTGCTGGGCCACATTTTCGCCACCATCGCCAAGCTGTGCAATGATCTGGGCTGCGACGGCGGCTACCGGATCGTTTCCAACGTGGGTGAGGATGCAGGCCAGAGCGTCAAGCACCTGCATTTCCACGTGATGGCCAAGCGGCCCATGGGCTGGCCCGCCGGCTGATGGCTGCACAAAAGGAGAGAATCATCATGGATGAAACCTATACCCTGCACGTGGCGGGCCTGACCCGCCAGCTCACCATCTGCAAGGTGAACGAACACATGGACATTGCGGCCTTCATCATGCTGGGGGACACCGAGCTGACGGTGGCCGCCGCAGCCGAGCTGCTGAAAAAGTGCCCCGACTTTGACATCCTGCTGACCGCAGAGGCCAAGGGTATCCCCCTGGCCCACGAGATGAGCCGCCAGAGCGGCAAACCCTACGTCTGCGCCCGCAAGAACGTCAAGCTGTATATGAAGGACCCGGTGGTTGTGGAGGACCAGTCCATCACCACCGAGGGCAAGCAGAAGCTGGTCATCGACCGCAAAGAGCTGGACGAAATGAACGGCAAGCGGGTGCTGGTGGTGGACGACGTGATCTCCACCGGCGGCTCCCTGAAGGCGCTGGACGCCCTGGCCGACCAGACCCACTGTGAGATCGTGGGCCAGGCCGCCGTTCTGGCGGAAGGGGACGCAGCCAAGCGGAAGGACATCATCTTCCTGGAGCCGCTGCCCCTGTTCCTCCACTGATGGGATGAGGCGGCCGGTCTGCGGGCTGTTTGCCGGTGCGCTGGCCGCGCAGCTGATGGCTGCTTTTGAGCCGCAGGTGACCTTTTGGCCGCTTGCGGCTCTCTTTGTTGGGGCAGCCATCCTGGGGTGGAAGCTGGCCGGCGGGCGGCATCCCATCCCCTGGCTGCTGGCAGGGGCGGCCCTGGGGCTGGCCTTTGCCATCCATACCCAGGGCCGGCTGGACGCCCTCACCGCCCGCTACGGGGACACTCGGCTGGCCCTCACCGCCTCGGTGGAGCAGGTCCAGGACGGCTACCAATACGGCACCGCCCGGGCCCGGCTGCGGGTGACCCGGGCCGGGGAAGAGGCGGCGGACTTCTGCTGCTGGTGCGACGACCTGCCCGCCTGCAGCGCCGGGCAGGAGATCCAGGGGGTCTTTGTGATGGAAGTCCCCGACCTGGACGACCGCCCTGGCCGGTACGCCGACGGGGAAGTGTTTGTGGCCCGGTACCAGGAAGGCTTTGTGGAGCTGGGAAAGGCCGCCGGGTTCCGGGCCTGGGCCGCCCGGCTTCAGCAGGCTTTGAGCCAGTCCCTCTGCCGGGACCTGGAAGGGGACGCGGCGGGGGCCCTGGCGGCCATGGTCACCGGGGATTCGGGCCGGATCACCCGGGAACTCAAGGATGATTACCGGGCGGCAGGGCTGTCCCATGTGCTGGTGGTCAGCGGCATGCACGTATCCATCCTCTGCGGGCTGGGCCTGCCCAACCTGTGGAACCCCGCCCGGTGGCTGGCGGCGGGCCAGAAGCTGGCCGCCCTGCTGCCCGGGAGGCTGGGGGTCTGGCTCTACCGCCGCCTGGGCCTGGGGCTGGTCCGGCGCAAGCTGCGCCGGGCCAAAGCCCTGAAAGGCTGCTTCAACTGGCCCAAAATGTGGGTGAAGCGGCTGCTGGCCCTCTGGCCCGCAGCCCTGGCCGTCCTGCTGGCAGGGATCACCGGCTGTACCCCCTCGGTGCTCCGGGCCGCTGCCGCCGTGCTGATCGGCACCGCCGGGGTGTGGCTCCACGCCCCCGCCGACCCCCTCACCAGCCTGGCCTGGGCCGGGCTGGGAATGAGCGCCCTCAACAGCTACGCCGTCTGCGACCTGGGGTTCCAGCTGTCCTATGCGGCGGTGGCGGGCACCCTGGCCGGGGTGGAACTGTCCCGCCAGGGGCCCAAAAACCAGGACCAGGGGGGCCATCTGGACCCGCAGCCCGCCCCGCTGGCCCAGCGGCTGGCCGCCCGGTGGGGCCGGGAACTGCGGGCTGCCTTCTGCATCTCGGCCTGTGCCACTGCGGCCACCTTCCCGGTGCTGGTGGGCTGGGGGATGAGCACCAGCCCCTACGCCCTGGTGTCGGGGGTGGCCATCCTGTGGGTGGTGCAGCCCCTGATGACCCTGGGGATCCTGGCGGCTTTGGCCGGGATGGTGCCGGCCCTGGAGCCGCTGTACCACCTGCTGGCCGCCGGGGCCGGGGCCCTGGTGCAGCTGCTGAACGGCTGGGTGAGGATGGCGGCCGGGTGGCCCGGCAGCCAGTTCCGGTTTGACACCCGGTACGCCGCCCTGGTCTGCCTGGCCCTGATGGGGCTGTGCTGGCTGGCCTGGCGGGGCAAGGTCCGGCCCCGGCTGTGGGTGCCGGCGGTGGCTCTCACCGCCGCCCTGGCCATGGGCACCGCCAGTGTGCTGGGCCGGGACGTGGTCCAGGTCAGCCTGGTGGGCGGCGCCCAAAGCCCCTCCGCCATCCTGACCCAGGGGGACTTCACCCTGGTGCTCTACCGGGGCGGGGTCAACGGCCCCGAGGCGGTGGAGACCTGGCTGGAAAACCACGGCATCTCCCAGCCCCAGCTGATGATTGACCTGCGGGCCGATGCGTCCTCCGCCGACCAGCCCCCGGCGGACCGGATCATCACCCCGGCCTGGCACCAGAGCGATTATTTCCACTACGAGATCAGCTGCGGCCCCTTTGACACCCAGCTGCTGAAAACCCCGGAGGGGATCATCCTCCGGGTGGAGGCAGAGGGGTGGAGCCTGGGCACTGTGTCCGGCAGCCCCCGGCTGGCCAGCCCGGTGCAGGTGGACTGGCTGCTGGCCAGCGCCGCAGACCCCCAGCCCTTCCGGTGGCAGGGGACGGCGGCCCTGGGCCGCTACAGCTGGATGGACCCCGATGCAAAAACCGGCGCCGGGCTGCTGCTGGGGCCGGGGAAATACCGGATGCTGCAATGAAAGACAGGAGGCGTCGCCATGCCCACACAAGCCAAACTGGAAGCCCTGGCACAGCAGGGATGCCCGGTGTACTATTTTTACTCCACCGAGAAATACCTGGTGCGCCAGGCGGTGCAGCTGGCCTGCCGGGTGCTGGCCGCCGGCGCCGAGGAAGAGACCACCGTTCTGGAAGGGGCCGCCCCCGAGGTGGACCAGCTGATCATGGCGGCGGGGACCATCTCCTTTTTCGGCACCCGGCGGGTGGTGTGCCTGCCCGAGGTGGACCCGGGGGCCTACGGGGAAAAAGACCTGGCGGCCTTCCTGGACACCCTGGCCAGCCTGGAAAACGCGGTGGTGGTGCTGGGCAGCGTCTTTGAGGCCGACCGCAATGGCCGGGCCAGGCCCGGCAAGCGGGCCCAAAAGGCCCTCGACCAGTGCCGGAAGCTGGGCTATGCCGAGGAGCTGGCCAAGCCCACCACCGCCCAGCTGCGGCAGATGGTGATCGACCGGGCGGCGGCCCAGGGGGCCGAGATGACCGGCCAGGCGGCTTCGGCCCTGCTGGACCGGTGCGGGGAGGACCCCTACCTGCTGGAAAATGAGGTGGACAAGCTGGCGGCGGGGTCGGGCTACCGCACCATCACCCCGGCCCTGGTGGCCGAGATGGGGGTGGTGAGCCTGGAAGCCGACGTCTTTGAGATGGTGCGGATGGTCACCGCCCGGAACGCGGCCGCCGCCTGCAAGAAATTGCAGGTGCTGCTGCGGCTCCAGCAGGAGCCCATCGCCATCACCGCCGCCATGATCGGCAGCTACGTGGACCTGTACCGGGTGAAACTGGGCCAGCAGCACAAGAAGAACTATACCGCCGTGTTCAAGGATTTCGGCTACAAGGGCAGCGACTACCGGCTCAAGCGGTCGGCCCAGACGGCGGCAGGCTACAGCCTGCCCCAGCTGCGGCGGTGCCTGAAAATCCTGCTGGAACTGGACAAAAACCTGAAAGGCCAGCCGGTGAGCCCCCAGACCCTGCTGGAGACGGCCCTGTGCCGGCTGGCCATGGAAGGAGGAGGCTTATGACCCAGCGTCTGCACACCGGCCGGGTGCTGGTGGTGGAGGGCAAATACGACGCTGCCCGGCTGGCCCGGCTCACCGACGCCATGATCCTGCTGACCGGGGGCTTTGCGGTGTTCTCGGACAAAAAGCGCCAGCGGCTGCTGAAGCAGCTGGCCCGGCACAACGGCCTGATCCTGCTGACCGACTCGGACAAGGCGGGGTTCCAGATCCGCACCTACATCACCAACCTGGTGGGGGCGGAACATGTGGTCCAGGCCTACATCCCGGCCCTGCCGGGGAAGGAAAAGCGGAAGGCCGCCCCCGGCAAGGAAGGCCTGCTGGGGGTGGAAGGGGTGCCCGACGAGGTGGTGCTCCGGAGCCTCCGGGAGGCCCTGGGCCCCGAGGCCGACCAGCCCGCCCCCCCGAAAGAGGGCCGGGCCGTCACCTACGCCGACCTGTACGACTGGGGCCTGTCGGGGACAGCCGGGGCCACAGAGCGGAAATACCGGCTGCTGGGGGCCCTGGGGCTGCCGCCCCGCCTTTCCAAAAAGGAAATGCTGGAAGTATTCAACCGGCTGTATACCTTTGAACAGCTGGACGACCTGCTGCGCCGGCTGGAAGAACCCGAAACATGACACAACAAAAGCCCGGAACCTTCCCCGCGGAAGGCACCGGGCTTTTTTGCGTCTGTTTGGGTTTACCCCGAAATGGCCGAGCCGATCACCCGGCTCAGCAGGGCCAGGTCCGAGCCGGCCAGCAGCTCGAATTTCACCGGCCCCAGACCCCCGGAGAACCACAGCTGCAGCTCCCCATCCAGGTCCCCCAGGCCGGCGGATTCCACGGCAAAGGCCTGGACCCGGCTGTAGGGCAGGACGGTGAAGGCCTTTTTCATCCCGGTGAGGCCCTGGACGTTGACCGCGATGACCCGGCGGTCGGTGAAGACCACCCCGTCCCGCATTCCCTGGAAGGTCTGGACGATCTCTTCCCCGGCGATCAGCATCGGCTGGACCAGCGGTTCCAGCTTGGAATCCTGCACCGGGCGGAGCTTGAGAAAGGACGGGTTTTCAAAATCAATCATGGCGCACACCTCTTTCGTTGGTTTGGGTTTTGGTTTGTGACGGAGGGCTTTGGAGCAGGGCCAGGGCTTTGCGGCAGTCCCGGGGCCGCAGGCCCCGGAGGCCGTCCACCAGCACCAGCCGGCTTTTTAGGGCCGGCGCCCGGAGGAACTGGTCCGACCGGTCGTCCAGGATCACATACCCGGTGCCGGGGTGTCGGTCCAGCCAGGCCGCCACCTCTTCCCCCTTGGTCAGCCCCAGGATGGGGGCGATATCCGCCACCGGGGTGCCGTTTCGTTCCAGGATGCGGTAGAGGTTGTCCATCACCCGGCGGGTGAAGGGGTCGGGGTCCTCCAGGCTGTACCGCCAGGAGGAGGAGAGAACCACCTGGGCCCCGGTGCGGCGCACCAGGCCCCGCAGCCCCCAAAGGGCGATGGGGTCGAAGGTCTGCCGGTCCATGGGCCGCCGCAGCAGCCGGTCCAGCCGGAGGCTGAGGGGGGTGCACATCACCCCGTCGATATCCAGAAACACCACCGCCATGCTGCCGCCTCCCCGGTCCTGTCTTTGGAACCATTGTACCACCCCGCCCGGCGGCCGGCAACTGGGAATTGACGAAACGCCCCAAACGCGGTATACTAAAACACGTCGCCGGGGTGTTGCGCAGTTGGTAGCGCGCCTGCTTTGGGAGCAGGAGGCCGCAGGTTCGAATCCTGTCACTCCGACTGAAGAAAAAGCCGCATGGATGCTCGATTGCCGGGTGTCCCTGCGGCTTTTTTGCTGGGAGGCGGCGGGGATCCAGCGCCCCCCGCCCTTGACAGAAGCCGGGGCAGGTGTCATACTCCGGGAAAAGGAGGTGCTGCACTGTGCAAGACTGGTATTGTTATCCCGCTGTGTTCCACTGGGAGGGGGAGGATGTCTCGGTGTCCTTTCCCGACCTGCCGGGGTGCCTGACCTGCGCCCATGACCGGGACACCGCCCTGGCCCGGGCCCGGGAGGCCCTGGGGCTGTATCTGGCCGACGGGGAACAGATGGGGGAGGCCCTGCCGGCCCCCTCGCCGGCGTCGGCCCTGGCCCCGGGGCCGGGGGAAGAGGCGGTGGAGGTGCAGGTGTACATGCCCGACATCCGCAGCCGGATGGCGTATCCCCTGGTGGAGCGGGAGATAACCCTGCCGGCCTGGCTGGCGGCGGCCGCCCAGCGGGCCGGGCTGGATTTGTCCCAGGTGCTGCAGCAGGAGCTGCAGGCCAGGCTGGGGCTGGGCGCAAAACCCGGTGCATAAAATTCCCTCCTTCCGCCCAGACTGGCAGGCAAGGGGGGATGGGATGCGGATACCCAATCACATCGGGATCATTCCCGACGGAAACCGCCGGTGGGCCAAAGGCGCCGGCATGGAAAAACAGGAGGGCTACGCCCACGGGCTGGCCCCGGGGGTCAAGCTGCTGGAGCTGGCCCGGGACGCCGGGGTGCAGGAACTGACCTATTACGGCTTCACCACCGACAACTGCCGCCGGCCCGCCGCCCAGGTGGCGGCCTTTTCGGAGGCCTGCGTCCAGGCGGTGGAGCGGATCGCAGAGCAGCCGGTGTCCTTGCTGGTGGCGGGGGACGGGGCGTCCCCGTTTTTCCCGGCGCCGCTGCGGCCCTACCTGACCCGCACCGACTTCAACGGCGGGGGGATCCGGGTGAACTTCCTGGTGAACTACGGCTGGGAATGGGACCTTGCCGGGCTGGACCGGCCCGGGGCCAGCCGCAGCCGCATCCTGGACGGCCTCCGGACCCGGGACATCTCCCGGGTGGACCTGGTGATCCGCTGGGGCGGGATGCGGCGGCTGTCGGGGTTTTTGCCGGTGCAGTCGGTGTACGCCGACTTTTTCGTGGTGGACCGGCTGTGGCCCGATTTCCAGCCCGGGGACTTCCAGCAGGCCCTGGACTGGTACCAGAAACAGGATGTGACCCTGGGTGGCTGAGGCACCCCGGGATACAAAAAAGCCGCCCGGCATCCAGCCGGACGGCGCTTTAGGGGGAAAGTTTATCCTCTTGCCTTAGCCGATTTTTGCGGCGCACCGCAGTGGGTGCTTGCAAAAACCGGAGCGCTGCGCCAAACACAGCTCCCTCTTTCGTCCGCAGGACGCGGTCGCTGTGTTTGCCCTGTAGGTGTCTCAGCCGTACGCACATGTCGTCCGGCTGAGATTTTTTTGATTCAGGGGGTGATGGCGGCGGCCTCTTCATCGGTGAGGTAGCCGTACTTCACCAGCTGGCCCACCACATAGGCCTGGCGCTGGGCGGCCAGGTCGGGGTTGGCGCTGAGGGAGTAGACCGAGGGGGCGTTGGGGATCCCTGCCAGCAGGGTGGCCTCATAGTCGGTGAGCTGGCCGGGGGCCTTGCCGAAATAGCCGGCACAGGCGGCGGACACCCCGTAGTACCCGTCCCCGAAGTAGATGGTGTTGACGTACAGCTCCAGGATCTCCCCCTTGGTGTAGCTGCGCTCCAGGGCAAAGGCCATGAACACCTCGGCGATTTTCCGGGAGAACTTCTTTTCCTGGGTGAAAAACAAATTTTTCGCCACCTGCTGGGTGATGGTGCTGCCCCCCTGGTCCAGGCTGCGGGTGGCAATGTCGTGGAAAGTGGCCCGGGCGATGGCAATGGGGTCGATGCCCCCGTGCTGGGTGAAGCGGTGGTCCTCCACCGCGATGACGGCGTTCAGGTAAATCTGGGGCAGGCCGCTGAGGGGGGTGTAGCCGGGCTGGGCCCGGATGGCCTCCACCGTCTGGGCCAGGGGCTGCCGGGCCAGGGCGTCCCGGTACATCCGCCAGCCCTGGAAGGTGATCAGGCCCCCGATGACCAGGGCCGCACCCAGGGCCAGCAGCACCAGCCATGTACAAAAGGTTCGGATGATCTTCATAACAACCTCATACGTAAAGTCTGGAAATCCGGCGGGCCTTTGCCCGTCTCCCCTATTATAACGCACAAGGGCCGGCCCTGGCTACGGTGCGGGGGCAATTTCCATCGAAATTTAAGGAATGGGGCCGGATGGGGCTTGAATTTCCCTTGAGATTGGCCCCCGGACGCAGACACCAGGGGCCCGGGTGTGATACAATGGCAGCTGAGGTGAAGGGTATGAACCAAGATCGAACCATCCTGATTGTGGATGATGAGGCGGAACTGCGGGAGATGGTCCGGGGAATTTTTGCCCGGGCGGGGTATGGCCGGGTGCTGACGGCGGGGTCGGGGCCCGAGGCCCTGGCCCTGTGCGCCTCGGCCCGGCCCGACCTGGTGATTCTGGATGTGATGATGCCGGGGATGGACGGCTTTGCGGTGCTGCGGCAGCTGCGGCGCACCAGCGCAGTGCCGGTGCTGATGCTCACCGCCCGCAGCGAGGCGGAGGACAAATTCACCGGCTTTGAGAGCGGGGCGGACGACTATCTGGCCAAGCCCTTCCTGCCCAAGGAATTGCTGTTCCGGGCCCAGGCCATCCTGCGGCGGACGGGGCGGCTGCCGGGGCGCACCGTCCGGCTGGCCGCCGCCGAAGTGGACCTGGAAAACGCATCGGTGCGCCGGGGGGACCAGACCTTCCCCCTTACCGCCAAGGAGCTGCAGCTGTTCCGCAAGCTGTACGAAAACGCGGGCCGGATCGTCACCACCGGGGCCCTGTGTGAGACGGTGTGCGGGCCGGTGTGGCAGGGGTACGAGAGCACCCTGGCCACCCACATCCGCCACCTGCGGGAAAAGATGGAGGCAAACCCCTCCCGCCCCGTGTCCATTGTGACGGTGAAGGGGCTGGGGTACCGGCTGGAACTGCCCCGGGGGGAGCAGCGATGAACCCGGTGCGGCGGTTTTTCCGGCGGTATGTGTTCTCGGTGGTGGGGCTGCTGGGTCTGCTGGTGGCGGCCAACATGGCGGTGCTGGTGATTTTGCTGGGGTTCAGCGAGCTCCACACCCCCTCGGACGGCTTCCAGATCACCGACTTCTGCGACCACCTGGCGGGGGCGGGGGACAGCTGGGCGGCGGACAGCCAGGGGCTGGCCCTGCTGGACCGGAACCAGTGCTGGGCCATGGTGCTGAACCCGGCGGGGCAGGCGGTGTGGGAATACCAGATGCCCGACAGCCTGCCCCGCAGCTACACTGCGGCCCAGATCGCCCAGTTCAGCCGGTGGTACCTGGAAGACTGGCCGGTGACGGTGTGGGGCCTGGAGGACGGCAGCCTTGCGGTGGTGGGCCGGCCCAAAGGGTCGATGGCCAAATACTACCTGTCGGTGGAGCTGGACTACTGGGACTTCCTGACCCTGCTGGCCTGCGTCCTCTTTTATGGCAACATCCTGCTGGTGGTGGTGCTGTTCATCCACAGCGCCCGGCGGGTGGAAAAGGCCATGGGGCCCATCCTGAACGCCATCCGCAGCCTGGCGGACGGCAGGCCGGTGCCCCTGCCGGAAGAGGGGGAGCTGGCCGAGATCAACGCCAGCCTGAACCGGGCGGCGGCCTACATGACCCGGAAGGACAACACCCGGGCCGAGTGGATCCGGGGGGTGTCCCACGACATCCGCACCCCCCTGTCGGTGATGCTGGGGTATGCCAGCGAGCTGGAGGACAGCCCCGAGCTGCCCGGCTGGGCCCGGCAGCGGGCCGGGAGCATCCGGCGGCAGACCGAGCGGCTGACGAGGCTGGTGGCGGACTTGAACCTCACCACCCGGCTGGAATACGCCCTGCGGCCCATCACCTGCCAGAAGCTGGACGGGGCCGAGCTGGCCCGGCAGGCGGTGAGCGAGGTGCTGAACGAAGGGCTGGAGGACCGCTACAGCATCGCCTTCACCGAGGAAAAGCCGGGGGCCCATCTGGAAGTGGCGGCGGACCCGGCCCTGGTGGACCGGATGCTGCTGAACCTGCTGCGCAACTGCATCCGGCACAACCCCGGCGGCTGCGCCATCTCGGTGACGGTGGCCCCGGCCAAAGAGGGCGGGTGCCTGTTTGTGATTGCGGACGACGGGGTGGGGGTGAGCCCGGCCCAGCTGGTGCGGCTCAACCGGGGCACCCCCCTGTCGGGGGAAGCCGACAGCCTGGGGGAGCACGGCCTGGGGCTGCGGATTGTGCGGCAGATCGTCCGGGCCCACAAGGGGCGGCTGGAATTTGGGAATGCCCTGCCCCACGGGCTGCGGGTGTCCATCTGGATCGGGGGCCCGGCAGGGCAGTTGTAAATACAGGTCCTTTATGCTAAAATTGTACCAGAATCGGGCCCCCGCCGGCGGCAGCGGGGGAAGAGGAGGGCAGAGGACTGTGTTTTCCCACGAAGAAGTGCAACGCCTCAACGCGCTGGAGATGGCAGTGTACAACTACATCATCAAGAACCGCGAAAAGGTGATTTCGATGAAGATCCGTGAGCTGGCGGCGGGGGCCCACGTGTCCACCACCACGGTGCTCCACATGTGCAAAAAGTTCGGCTGCGACGGCTACACCCAGTTCAAGCTCCAGCTGCGCCAGGAGCTGATGCGGGATCAAAAGGACATCGCCGACCTGGACATTGAAGGCATCCAGGATTTTCTGACCCGGCTGTCGGGCCCGGCCCTGCAGGGCCAGGTGAGCCGGGCGGTACAGATTCTCCGCGGGGCGGGGCACGTCCTGTTTGTGGGGGTGGGCACCAGCAGCATCCTGGCCCGGTACGGGGCGCGGTATCTGTGCAACGCGGGGTATTTTGCCACCTTCCTGGACGATCTGTTCACCCCGGTGAACACCTGCATGACCACCCAGGCCCGGTTTGACAGCGTGGCGGTGATTGCGCTGTCGGTGTCGGGGGAGACCCGGCAGGTGGTGGACATCTGCCGCCAGCTGAAGGAGCGGGGCTGTACCCTGATTTCCCTGACCAACCGCCCGGGCTGCACCCTGGCCCGGATCAGCGACCTGAACATCAGCTACAACATGGAGGAGCTGCGGGTGGGGGGCGGCTGGCAGATGACCTGCCAGGCACCGGTGGTGTGCCTGCTGGAGATGATCGGCCGGCGGCTCTACCAAGTGGCTCCTGACCAGGCATAAATAAAACAAAATCCCTCGGACGAAAGTGAACTGCCCCAGTAAAAACAGACAATGAAAAAAGGAGACCTCCTGTGGTAGAATAGAACTACAATAGGAGGTCTTTGCTATGCCCAGAAAATACAGTC
>CAJFNF010000006.1 GCA_904394215.1 uncultured Faecalibacterium sp. | reverse complement strand
GTGGGCTCCCAAAACCTACCAGTCCAACCTGTCCACCATCCAGAATCTCATCCTCCCCTATATCGGCAGCTTCGAGATGCAGAAGCTGAAGCCCTATCATCTGGAGAACCTGTACAGTACCCTGAGTAAAACGCCCTGTGGACAGTATATTGAGGGAAAAAAGCAGAAGCTCACCCCCAAGCAGAAACAGCGTCTGCTGTCCGGCACCACCATCCATGAAGTTCATCGGCTGCTGCACACCGCATTCCTCTATGCGGTGGAATGGGGAATCCTTCTGAAAAGTCCCGTCCCCCTAGAAGGCCCCAAAAAGACCACCCAGGAACGGAGTATCTGGACTGTGGACGAAATGCGGGCGGCCCTGGCCAGCATGGAGGACCCCATCCTCCACCTGGCCGTCCACCTAACCCTTGTGGGTGCACTGCGGGAAGGAGAGGTTGCCGGGCTAACCCCGGAGGACATAGACTTTGATGCTGCTGGCGGAATCGGCACTTTTTCAGTCAATAAATCCATGCAGCGGGTCCAAAAGGAATCACTGAGCCAAGTTGGAGACGGGGGCATCCTGAAGTCCTTTGAGGATAAGCGTGAGGGCAGCAAAACGCTTCTGGTCCTGAAGACTACCAAAACGGATGCCTCCCGTCGGGTCATTTTCCTGACGGCTGCTCTCCGGGAGGAGCTGAAGCACTGGCTGGACCGTCTGAAAGCAGACGAGGCCCGCGCCCCGGACCGCTACCACGACAGCGGAATGCTGCTTCGCCTGCCCAATGGTCAGGCCGTGGAGCCAGCCCTGATCCGCAAGAAATTCCTCAAGTGGCAGGGCGCTCACCCGGAATTCCCCCGCATCGTTTTCCACGGGCTGCGGCATTCCAGCGCCACCTATCAGCTTATGATCTCAGGCGGTGATGTGAAGGCTGTCCAGGGCACAACAGGCCATGCCAGCGCCAACATGCTGGTCAACACCTATGCCCATATCCAGCAGTCTTCCCGCAAGGAACTGGGACGCAAGTTCGAGGCTGGCTTTTACAAGGACGCCGACAAGTCCTCCCAACCCCCCGAGTCGACCAGTGACGCTACTATCTCAATGTCGGCACTGCTGGACATGTTGAACAATGCTGACCCTGCCGTGAAAGCCCAGCTTCGCCTGGCACTCATGACCTGATGCAAATTCCTGCACAAACTGCAAAGGAATTCCGCAGGATGCAAAATCCTCCTGTGAAAGGCCCAACCGTGCAAAAACCGTGCACCGACCGTGCAGACCCCGCCTTTGGGCGGGTACATAAAAAGAAAAAGCGCCGAATCTTACGATTCAACGCTTGATCTTTGGTGCGCTCGCGGGAACTCGAATCCCGGGCCCTCTGATTAAAAGTCAGATGCTCTACCGACTGAGCTACGAGCGCATATCGCTATAAAAACGGCGCAGTTGGATACTGCCCGATTATTTTACCACACCCGGCCCCAAATTGCAAGGGCTGCCGCAAAAAAGTCCGTTTGCCGGGCCCTCAAAGCGGCAAGAAGTCCCTCTTTACAAAGAGCTACAAAATAGTTACAATGGGAATTATACAGGGTGCTTGGAGGCACCGTTTTTGCCCGCCAGGACACCGGGGCCCGCCCCGTTTCGGATCCCACGGTAAAAGGAGAGATGACTTATGAAGATGACCCGCCGTCTGCTGCTGCAGTGTTCCGCAGCCCTCGCCGGCAGCCTGGCCCTGACCGGGGCAGCCGCCACCAACGGCAGCTTCCTGGACTGGCTCCAGGGTGTGTTGGGGAAAGGAGGGGCCTCTTCCTCCTCTCCTGCAGCTTCCTCGTCTCCGGCAGCCTCCTCTCAGGCTGCCAGCAGTGCGCCGGCTCTGCCCGCCTATGACGCCGACCCCCTCACCGGCCAGGCTAAATCGGGCAACGGGCGGATCATTGCCGTCATGGTCAACAATATCTGCAACAGCGCCCGCCAGAACGCCCGGCCCCAGCGGGGCCTGTCGTCGGCCTCCATCGTCATCGAGTCCCGGGTGGAAGGCAACATCAGCCGCCTGTGCGCCCTCTACAGCAATGTGGACGCCATCCCTGAGGTAGGCCCCCTGCGCTCGGGCCGGGACCAGTTCCTGCAGCTGGTGATGCCCTGGAAGGCCCTTTACTACCACGACGGCGAGAGCATTTTCTGCACCCAGTACATCAACCAGTGGAACTATTCCGGGCTGAACATCGGCGGCAAGAGCTACTTCAACACCCCCACCCATCTCCATGTGGCCCACCGGGACCCCCGGGGCGGTGTGGTGGCCTATGAGCACACCGAGTTTACCTCCGGCCCCGAAATCCGCCAGGCTGCCGAAAACGCCGGCATCGGCCTGACCTACGATTACGACACCACCTTCTTCCCCTTCACCGACTACCGCACCGGCGAGATTGAGATGCTGGACGGCTGCCAGGCTGCCCGGTCGGTCACCGTCCGCCATTCCGCCAAGTACCAGTCCGCCTTCAGCTACAGTGCCGCCGACAAGGCCTACCGGATGCAGATGTACAGCGCCCGGACCGGCGCCTTTGAGGATGCGGTGGACGAACTGAACGGCCAGCAGCTGGCCTTTGAAAACCTGCTGGTCTGCTTCGCCCCCATCGCTGCCTATGCCGGCGACTCGGGGGACGTCCAGGAAGTCCAGTACATCGCCGGCGGCCCGGCCTACCTGTTCACCCGGGGCCGGGTGCGGGTGTGCCAGTGGTCCAAGCGGGCCCCTGACCTGCCCCTGGAAGTCACCGACAACGGCCAGCCGGTCACCTTCAACCGCGGCCGCACTTACCTGGCCATCGTGGATGAGGACGAAGAAGGATATTTCGCCTTCAATGCCTGATTTGGGAAGGACTTTCACCATGAAGAAACTTGTTCCGGCGCTGGCGGCCCTCTGCTTCGCGGCCCTGACTTTGACCGGCTGCACCCTCTTTGGCCAGCCGGTCGGCACGGCCGCAGACCCTGACGCCGCTGCTCTGGACCCTCTCACCGGCGAGGCCGCCCGCTGGCCCGGCCAGCGCCCCGCCGCTGTATTCATCGACAACAGCCCGGATGCCGCCCGCCAATGGGGCATCGGGGAGGCTTCGGTGGTGTTTGAGGCACTCACCGAGGGGGATACTTCCACCAGTCTCTGCCTGGTGTACCCCGCTCTGGAAGCGGTTCCCCAGACCGGCCCTGTGGCCCAGGCCCGGGACCTCTACCTCCAGCTGCTGAGCTGCCAGCAGGTCATCCCCATCCAGCGGGGGGGCAGCATCTATGCCGCCAACTTCCAGGATCTCTACGATACCTCCCCTTTGGACGCCCTTGCAGTGGGCCTCAAAGGGTTCACCTATGAAGGAGTGTGGGGCCAGCCCGACCAGATCTGCTGGACCACCAGCGGCGCCGACCTCCTGCCTCTGGTGGACAGCGCCGGCGTCTCTCTGGCTGCCCGGGCCTCCTCTGATTCTCTGGCAGAGAGCAGCGGCGCCGACAGCCGCCAGGAAGATCCGGTCAACCTGCCGCCCCTCCTGCCCTTCGGGGAAACCGCCAACGGCAAGACCGGGGTCTCTTCAGCCGAGCTGGTTTTCTCGGCCTCCAGCTCCACCGGCTTCACCTACAATTCAGACACCAGCCAGTACCTGATGTCCCGGTCTGACGGCTCGCCCCAAAACGACGCCAACACCGGCACCCAGGCCGCCTTTGACAACGTCCTGATCCTCTACAGTGCCCCTTCCCTCCGGGATGACGGCTACTCCTGGGGCTACGACCTGACCATGGGGGCCGGGGTCTACCTCAGCGGCGGGTCGGTGTGGAGCATCCTCTGGATGCCCGGCACAGACTCCACCCTGGCCATCTACAATTCCGACGGCACTGCCCTGAACATCCAGCCCGGCACCAGCTACATCGCCCTGATGGGCAGCGTGGCCGGCCAGGAAGTGATCCTCCGGGACAGCCACGGCTCTGAAATGAACGCCAGCTGATTCCAAACAAAACCGCCTTCTGCCAGAGCAGAAGGCGGTTTTGTTGTTTCAGCGGTAGGATTCGTTTTCCTCGGCTTCGGCCTGGCCCCGCAGGGTGTCGGCATAGCCGAAGGGGACAATGTCGATGGCCTCCACCATCCGGTCCCGCATCCACAGCTGGACATCGGTCTGGAGGGTGTAGCCGCAGCCCGGGTCAGCCATCCACTGCTCCGGCCGGCGGCTGGGCAGGGCGTGCTGGGACAGCATGCTGACAATGACGCCGCCGTGGGTCACGCAGGCAGCCTCGGTGACATCCATCCGGATCATGTACTCAAACAGCTTGAGCAGAGACTCGCCGCACCGCCGGTGGAAGTCCGCCGTGGGCTCGGCCCCCTCGGGGGTAAAGCCAGAGCCCGGGGTGATCCAGCGGGAAAAGTCAGGGTCCTTCACCAGCTCCTTGACGGGCCGGTTTTCAAAAACGCCGAAATGTGCCTCCCGCAGGTCATGGACCGTGAACTGGTGGGCCGCCCCCGGGAAAAGGATATTGGCGGTCTCCACCGCCCGCAGCAGGGGGGAAGAAAAAACGGTGTCCACCTGGGGATAGGTAAACCGCGCCTGCAGCTCGGCCAGCTGGGCCCTGCCCTCATCGCACAGGGGCAGGTCGGTCCCTCCGCCGATGTACCGGCCGTCCAGATTGCCGGCGGTCAGGCCGTGGCGGATCAGATGCAGCTTAAAGGTCTTCATGCAAAACGCACCTCTTTCGTACCAGAAGCCCCGCACATGCAAAAAACATTGCATCCGCGCACCATTGCGGACACAAGATAGGCGGGGTATATGATTAAGTGTATCATATATCTGGTGGCAGGGCAAGACTTTTGACAAAAACGACGAAAAACCGGCCAAAACATCGGCAATTTTTTCCTTTACAAGTCGTTTTCCCTTGTGTATAATCAACATGTTGTTGAAATAAAGGTAAAAAGGGCTTATTTTGCCGGCCAAGGGGGGCCGGCGCGGCCCGGGAGGATCACGCATGGAATTCAACCGTATCATCAAGCTGCTGCGCACCGAGCGGGGCATCACCCAAAAGCAGGCCGCCGAGGACCTGCATATTTCCCAGGCCCTTCTGTCCCATTATGAAAAAGGCATCCGCGAGTGCGGCCTGGACTTCGTGGTCCGGGTGGCCGACTATTACGGCGTGTCCTGTGACTATCTGCTAGGCCGCAGTGCAGACCGGACCGGCGCAGTCCTGACCGCCGACGACATTCCCAACCCCGACAAAATGAAGGACAGCATCTACCATGGCAGCGTCCTGCCCACCATGAACAAAAAGCTGATTTCCAACAGCCTGAACGTGCTCTACGCCAAGGTGGGCCAGTGCCACAACAAAGCCCTGGTCACCGAGGTCAGCTCTTACCTGATGATGGCGGTGTACAAGATGTTCCGGCTGCTGTACACCAGCGGCCCCCACAATTCCGCCAGCATGTTCAGCATCAGCGGCGGCCAGTGGGACGGCTATTCCGACGCCGTCATGCGGATGGCAGAGGCCAACGTCAGCATCCTGCTGTCCGGCGGGGACATCAAGAACGGCGAGGGCCTGGAGGACACCGAGCCCCTGGCCATGACCACCGAGAGCCTGACCCGGGAGTTCCCCCTCTACGCTTCCAGCCTGCTGAACCTGGTAAAGACCAGCGAGACCCGGATCCGCGGCCTCACCCCGCCTGACCAGAACAAGTAACCTGCATCACAGCAAAGCCCGTGCAGTTTGCGGCTGCACGGGCTTTGTTTATGCCTGGATGGTCTTGGTGATGAAGTCGGCGATGTCGCCAAACACTTCCTGATGATTCAGCTCTTCCAGCAGCTCATGCCGGGCGCCGGGGTAGAGCTTGATTCGGACCTGCCGGACACCGGCCTCCCGGAGGCTCTGGGCTGCCTTGCAGACCCCGCGGCCCTTGTCTCCCACCGGGTCATCCCCTCCCGACAGGAACAGCACCGGCAGGTTTTGGGGCACCCGGGCCAGCAGTTGCTTGTCGCACAGCCGGGCCAGGCCATGGAACATGCTGTCGTAGCCGTTGAGGGTGAAGCGGAAGCCGCACCGGGGATCGGCCTGGTACCGGTCCACCGCCGCCGGGTCCCGGTTGAGCCAGTCCATCGGGGTGCGCCCCGGCTCGAAGCTCCGGTTGTAGCTGCCGAAAGCCATGCTGTCCACCAGGGCGCTGCGGTACCGCCAGCCCTTGAACACCGCCATCAGATGGCACAGGGCCCGGCCCGCCTCCACTGCAGCTTTGGGCTGCCAGCCGGTGCCCATCAGGATGGCGCCGGCCAGCGCGTCGCCGTGCTCGCAGAGGTATTGCCGCGCATAAAAGGAGCCCATGCTGTGTCCCAGCAAAAACCAGGGCAGACCCGCCAGCTCGGGCCGTTCTTTGGCCCAGCAGGTCACCCCGTAGAGATCGTCCAGCAGCAGCCGGTTGCCGTCGGGCAGGCCAAAATAGCCGTAGTCCTCGGGGGAAGCCGCCGACCCGCCGTGGCCCAGGTGGTCGTGCCCCACCGCTGCAATCCCCTGCTGTGCCAGCCAGCGGGCCAGGGGTTCATACCGGCCGATGAATTCCGCCATGCCGTGGGTCATCTGCAGAACAGCCCGGGGCCGCCCTTCCGGCAGGCTCAGCAGCACATTCAGGCTGGCCCCCGGCTTCACCGACGGAATCCGCAGATACTCCACACCGCTCACAGATCCTCGCCCCCTTCTGCCGGGGCCGTCCCTGCCCGCAGGGATGCAATCCTGGCGCAGCAGGCCGGGCAGATGCAGCACCCTTCAAACACCACTGCATTGTCATCCACCGTGCCGCAGAAGGTGCAGGCTCTGGGCGGGACATACTTGCGCATGACGATGGCACCGTTTTCCGCAAAGATCTCCACCTTGCTGTCGCCGGTCAGCCCCATGACAGTCCGCAGCTCCTTGGGCAAAACCACCCGGCCCAGATTATCAATCCCACGGATAATCCCGGTGCTCTTGTTTTTCTTCATGTCGTTCTCCTTTTTACGCGATTCATCGCGTTCTATTCCTTCAGGAAAGCCCCGGGCATCAAGACGGTGCAAGCAGCGTTTCTTTCCTGTTTTTTCCAGTATACAGGAAGGAACAGCATTCGTCAAGAATTCCGTCTTTGTTCGACAGAAAAAACCAGCAGATGATTTCCTTTTCCGGTTCCGCCGCAAAAAACATGCGAAACCAAGCGTTTTTCGCCGCCGATATTTCCAATTTTTGGAAAATAGACGCAAAAAGGCCCGTGCTGCGTCACATTCAGGCGCAGACACGGGCCGAAAACCCTCTTTTTCTGTCAGATTTTGCTTACAGCTGGAGCAGGCCCACCTTGCGGTACACCTTCTGGATCATCTTGTTGGCGATCCGGGAAGCAGCCTCGGCGCCCTCCTTCAGGACGGTGTCCACATACTCCTTGTCGGCCAGAATCCGGTTGTACTCATTCTGGATGGGCTCCAGGCCGTCGGCCACCGCCGTGCCCACAGCCTCCTTGAAGGCGCCGTAGCCCTGGCCTTCAAACTCATGCTGGATCTCCTCCATGGTCTTGCCGGTGAAGATGTGGTAGATGGCCATCAGGTTGGAGACGCCGGGCTTGGTGGCGGGATCGTACCGCACCTCGCCCTCCGAGTCGGTGACGGCCCGCTTGAACTTGCGGGTGATGGTGTCCCGGTCATCGGTCAGCAGGATGAAGGCGTTGACGTTGGTGTCGCTCTTGCTCATCTTGCGGGTGGGGTCGGCCAGTGACATGATCTTGGCGCCTTCCTTGGTGACGTAGCCCTCGGTCATCACGAAAGTGGGGCTGTAGTTGTTGTTGAACCGCTGGGCAATGTTCCGGGCCAGCTCCAGGTGCTGGGTCTGGTCCTGGCCCACCGGCACCAGCTCGGCGTTGTACAGCAGGATATCCGCTGCCATCAGGGCCGGGTAGGTAAACAGGCCGCCGTTGACGTTGTCGGGGTGCTTGGCGCTCTTGTCCTTGAACTGGGTCATCCGGCTCAGCTCACCGAACTGGGCGTTGCAGCAGAAAATCCAGTTCAGCTGGGTGTGAGCCGGCACATGGCTCTGGACAAACAGGATGCTGCGCTTGGGGTCCACGCCCGAAGCCAGAATCATGGCGGCAGCCTCCCGGCTGTGGCGGCGGAGGGCCGCCGGGTCCTGACGGACCGTCAGGGCATGGAGGTCGGCCACCATATACAGGCAGTCAAACTCGTCCTGCAGCTTGGCCCAGTTGCGGACCGCGCCGATATAGTTGCCCAGGGTAAAGGTACCGGTGGGCTGGATGCCAGACAAAATCACGCGTTTGCGTTCACTCTGCTCACTCATAAATAAGCCTCCTGCAAATCAACTTCCTGGATTCATGGGTTCCGTCAGGCCTGCGGGACAATAAAAAAGTCCTTGGCAAAAGCCGGTCCTGCCGGTCTTTGTCAAGGACGAATCAACAGATACGATCCGCGGTGCCACCTTGCTTTGCAGCCTGTGGGCTGCACCCTCTGACGGGATGCCAACACATCCCCGGCGCTGACGTGCGCCCTGCCGTCGCGGGATACCCAGGCTGTGCAAGCGGCCCTTCCCCCGCGCCCTCGGCGGCCCATAGCGGCGCGCATCGACCCGCCTGCTTTTCAGCTGCCGCAGGCTCTCTGCCGGGAATGCATTCGCCGCATCTTCCGCTTCATCGGTTTGTACCCCAAACTATAGCACGTTTGCCCGGCGCTGTCAAGGCTTGCCCTTTCTGGGCTATCTTGCACTGAATTTTTTGTTAAAGTTTGTTAATTTTATATATTGTGTGCAAATCCATTTCCCGTTACAATAAGGTTGTGACATTCCATACCGCAGGGCGTCCCGATACCGCCCTGCACCATCCAACAGACAAGGAGGGGTCGGACCAATGATCAACCTGGTAAAGCTGCCTACCAAGAACAAGCGGATGTTTCTGCGCGTTGCCCGGGGGCATTTCGCTACCAGTCACAGTCACATCAACTACTACATTGACGTGACCATGCAGAAGACCCGCCTGTCCGAGGCCGCCGAGGCCGCCCGGGAGCTGGTCCACATGTACAAGACCACCACCATTGTGGACACCGTCCTCTGCCTGGACGGCACCCAGGTCATCGGCACCTGCCTGGCCAACGAGCTGACCAAAGACGGCTTCCGGAACATGAACGCCCATCAGACCGTCTACGTCATCACCCCCGAATATACCAGCGGCAGCCAGATCATCCTGCGGGACAACATCGCCCCCATGGTGCGGGGCAAGCACGTACTGATCCTGGCCGCATCCATCACCACCGGCTTCACGGTCCAGGCCGCCATCGAGGCGGTGGAATACTACGGCGGCCAGGTGGCAGGCCTGGCGGCCATCTTCGCCACCACCCATGAATTCATGGGGATGCAGGTCAACTCGATTTTTGACCCCAACAACCTGCCCGACTACACCAGCTATGAATCCCGGGACTGCCCCATGTGCAAGGCGGGCCAGCCCATCGACGCCCTGGTGAATAGCTTCGGCTATTCTTCCCTGTAACTTTGACCTCACCCCGACCGCGGACTGCTTTCCCCTCTCAGCAGCCGCGGTCTTTTTTTGCCCGCAAAAAGGCCCCCGGCAGAGCCGGGGACCTTCCTGTAACCTTAAGAGGCGATCTGAACCTGCATGGCAAAGACCCAATAGACTGTGCCGTCTGCTGTCTTGGCCTTGCTGCCAGCCACGCTGTAAGTCGTCCGAACCCGGTTCTCGCTGACGTCAGACAGCCAGCCGAGGCTGTTGTCTGCGCCCAGAACCATGGCGGCTGCAAACTTCTCCGGGGTATTGATGGGAGCAATGGCAGTGGTATTGCCGCCCACGTTGGCGATTCCACCGGCGCCGGTATTGCTCTTCAGGTTCTCTTCTGTCACAACTGCAGTCACGCCCACCTTGATATTGGGTCCAATGATGCCCAGGCTGCCCAGAATCTGATTCCACAGGTTGCCGAAGATATCGCTGGCCTTCCAGCTCATGGCGTTCCGGACGCTCTTGTCCACCGAGCTGGTGGAACCACTGGACGCCACTTCCGCGGCTGCATTCCGGACTGCATTGTTCAGGGTGCTGTTATTGACCACCTGGACATCACTGCCAGCCGTGTCCAGCAGGGCATTCACTTCATTGTTGCTCAGATACCCGCTGGCACCACTGCTGCCGCCGCAGGCGGTCAGGACACTGACAGCCATCACCGCTGTCAGGACCAGGGCTATCCATCGTTTGATCTTCATCCTTGTGCACCTCGTTTCTTATGGCATATATTTCCGTTTTTCGGCGGGACCAGCACAGTTTTGTTTCCATTTTCTGGTCCTATTCTGGTTTAAGATTACCATATAGTGCCTTCCTTGTCAACAACTCCATTTCACAATGCACAAAGATCCAGGAAATCATTTTCAAAAACAACCCCCCGGCAGCCATGGCTGCCGGGGGGCTGGGAGACTGGCCAAAACAGGAACCACTCTGTGGCAAGTCTGCCTGCATAGGAAGGGTCCGCAAAACCATCCAATGGTTTTTGCTTGGTTCTACTATAGCATCTTGCGGGGACTTCGTCCACGAAATTGTCATAACCGGTCGATTTGTTGTCACAGATGGTATCTTGTTCTGACAACCGCGCTCCGGCACAAGAAAGCCCCCGGCGGACAAGCCGCCGGGGGTATATCATAAGGGTCCGTTGAAAGCAATCAAAATACGCCCTGCAGCTGCAGATCCGAAATCAAATGTGCATTTGGGCGCCTGTCAGCAAAAGAAAGGAAAGGATTTTTCCTGTTTCAGCTGCATTGTGCAGTCATCATAACACACTTTTTACGGGTTGTCAACGCATTCGGCACATTTTATTTCGTCAAAATGTGTTCCTTTTCCCTGACGCCGGCGGCTGTGCGGCTGGCTTTGATGTAGGGATCCGACCAGTAACTCCACACCAGCTGGGCACACATAAAGCACCAGATCACCGGCTCGCAGAGGATCACCGCATTGTACCCGAACCGGGGGATGAAGAACAGCATGAACAGGATTTTGCCCACCAGCTCGATGCCGCTGGAAATCAGGGGCAGGATTTTCTGGCCCAGGCTCTGGAGGGCGTACCGGGTGGACAGCAGCACCCCCAGCACCGAGTAGAAGGGGGCGGTCCAGCGCAGGTAGCGGGCGCCGTTTTCCAGCACCACCGGCTGGGTGGAGCCCGAAATCAGCCCCACCAGCCCATCGGCATACAGCCACATCAGGGCAGTCATTACCACGGCGGTGCCCACCGCAAACAGCCAGATCTGCCGCATGCCCGCGCGAATCCGCCGGGGCTTGTCGGCGCCCCGGTTCTGGGACACAAAGGTGGAGCCGGCGGTGGCCATGGCGATCACCGGCATGTCGGTGAAGGTGAACAGCTTCCGGGCGGCGGTATGGCCCGCAATCACCAGGGTGCCCAGGCTGTTGATGCCGTACTGAAGGATCACCGAGCCCGCCGACACAATGCTGCTCATCAGGCCCATGGACAGGCCCTGGGTCACCAGCTCCCGGTACAGGCTTCTCCCGACAGAAAAGTGCTTTTTACCGGGCACCAGATGCCGGGCGCACCTGGCAATGTAAAAGATGCACAGCACCACCGACACCGCCTGGGACAGGACGGTGGCCAGGGCTGCGCCCCGGACCCCCATCCCAAGCCCCGCCACAAACCAGTAGTCCAGCACCACGTTGAGGCAGGAAGAAAAGATCAGGAACACCAGGGGCATCACGCTGTTGCCCACTGCCCGCAGCAGGGCGGCGCAGAGGTTATAGACAAACATCACCACCACATACTGGGCGATGGGCTGAATATAGCTGTAGGCCTCGGCGATGATTTCGGGCGGGGTGTCCAGCGCTTCCAGCAGGGGGTACAGAAATACCAGCCCCACCCCGCTGATGAGGGCAGAGGCCACCAGGCCGATAACGATGGAACCGGCCACCGTCTTTTTCACCTTGTCTGCATCCCCGGCGCCGTAGGCCCGGGCGGTGACAATGGCCAGGCCGTTGCCGATGCCCAGTCCAAAGCCCACCAGCAGCTCATAGATGGAGCTGCAGGCCCCCACCGCCGCCAGGGAGGTATCCCCCAGGATGTTGCCCACGATCATGGTGTCGGCGGCGTTGTACAGCTGCTGGAACAGGTTGGAAATAAAAATCGGGATGGCAAAAATCAGCAGGTTCCGGAAAATCGGGCCGTTCATCAGGTCGACCTGCCGGCTGTGTGTATGCTCCATGGCCTTGCGGTTCTCTCCTTTGCACACCAAGACGCGGCTTCCGCCTGGGCGGGAGCCGCGTCGAATTTACATTCTCAGATTAGATCTCCTGGGTCTCAAAGCCGGCGCTGGTCAGCACCTGGACGCTGTTGAAACCTGCCGCCTTGACCTGGCGGGCTGCCTCCTCGTAGCCGAAGGTGAGGCAGTCGGTGGAGTGGGCGTCGGCGGTGATGATCACCTTGCCGCCCATCCGGTTCCACTCGCCCAGCAGCCACGGGCCGGGATAGAAGTCGTCCCGGTAGCCGCGGAACACGGCGCCGGTGTTCACTTCCAGCAGGCAGTCGGCCGCCCTAGCGGCTTCCAGTGCCCCCAGGGCAGCGGCGCGGTACCGGTCCGAGTTCTCATCGAAGAAGGAACCGTCCCGGTTCAGCTTTTTGATCAGGTCGATGTGGCCCAGAATGTCGGGCTTGAGGGCAGCCACTTCGGCCACCGAGCGGAAGTAGGCTTCCACAGCGGCCAGGGCATCCCCGCCGAAGTCGGCGTTGATGCAGTCCTGGAGGTCCTGCTTGCGGAAGTCGATCTCGTAGTATTTGCCGGTGACGGCGCCGTGGAGATAATGCACGCTGCCGATCCAGTAGTCGTACCCGATGCGCTTGTCGTCCGAGAACTGATCCCACTCAATGCCGCAGAGGATATCCACCTTGCCCTTGTACTCTGCCTTCAGCTTGGCGATGGTGGCCTTGTACTCCGCGGTGCGGCGGGGGCTCATGCAGTATTCCCGGTCGCAGGGGGTATGGCTGTGCCCCGTGAAGCCCAGCGTTGTCAGGCCCTGGGCACAGGCGGCGGACGCCATCTCCTGCAGGGTATTTTTGCCGTCGCACAGCGTCGAGTGGCAGTGGACGCTGGATTTCATGAAGTCTGCCATAACCTTGCTCACTGCATCCTTTCCTGTTTGACCTTATGGTCAATGACGTGTCGTTTTTCCAGCTCACGGGTGATGTCTTCCACCGTGATGCCGGCCTGTACCATCAATACCAGCACATGGTAGGCAAGGTCGCTGATCTCATAGATCGTCTCGGCCTTATCCTCCTTTTCCCCGGCAATGATGACCTCGGTGCACTCTTCGCCCACCTTTTTGAGGATTTTTTCCTTGCCCTTTTCAAACAGGTAGGTGGTATAACTGCCCTCTTTGGGATCGGTCTTGCGGCCTTTGATGAGCTGATACAGGCCCTGCCAGCTGAACTGCTTCAGTTCGTCGCTGACATACACCTCATTGAAGAAACAGCTCTCGGCGCCGGTGTGGCAGGCCGGTCCGCTCTTGACCACCTCCACCACCAGGGCGTCGCCGTCGCAGTCGGCGGTGATGGACACCACCCGCTGGATGTTGCCGCTGGTCTCCCCCTTGCGCCAGATTTCCTGGCGGCTGCGGCTCCAGAACACCGTCCGGCCCTCGGCAATGGTCAGCGCCAGGGTCTCGGCATTCATGTATGCCAGGGTGAGTACTTCTTTGGTGTAGTGATCCTGTACAATGGCCGGGATCAGGCCCCGGTCGTCAAATTTCAGTTTCATACGCTCTCCTGCCCGTGAAACGGGATACTAACAGTTTATCTTATTCCGGCCCGATATGCAAGGGGTCAGAGCCGCATTTCCACACCATTTTTTGCGAGATACTCTTTCAGTTCCCGGATGGTGAGGAGTTTCTGGTGGAAAATGCCAGCCGCCAGGCCGGCATCAATCCCCTTGTGGCCGAACAGCTCCAGAAAATCTTCCTTTTTGCCGGCGCCGCCCGAGGCAATGATGGGGACATTCACCCGGGCGCTGACGGCGTCCAGCATTTCCAGGTCAAAGCCCTGGCGGACCCCGTCGGTGTCGATGCTGTTGAGGCAGATCTCCCCTGCGCCGTTGGCCACGCATTCGCTGATCCATTCCAGGGCGTCCCGGCCGGTGTCTTCCCGGCCGCCCTTGGCAAAGACCCGGAACTGGCCGTCCACCCGCTTGACGTCGGCGGACAGCACCACGCACTGGCTGCCGTACCGCTGGGCCGCCGCCGGGATCAGGCCGGGGTCCTTCAGGGCCCCCGAGTTCACCGACACCTTGTCGGCGCCGCATTTCAGCACCCGGTCAAAGTCGTCCAGGGTGTTGATGCCGCCCCCCACCGTCAGGGGGATGAAAATCTCGCTGGCCACCCGGGTCAGGATGTCGGTGAAGAGGCTGCGGCCCTCATAGCTGGCGGTGATGTCGTAGAACACAAGCTCGTCGGCGCCGGCGGCGTTGTACATCCGGGCCATCTCCACCGGGTCGGCCACATCCCGGATGCCCTCAAAGTTGACCCCCTTCACCACCCGGCCGTTCCGCACGTCCAGGCAGGGGATAATCCGCTTGGTAATCATAGGCCTTATCCTTTCTTTTCGCACAGGCGGACGCAGGCAGCCAGGTCCAGCGCCCCGGTGTAAAGGCTCTTGCCCAGGATGGCGGCAGCCGTCCCCATCCGGTCCAGCTGTTCCAGTTCCTCCATCCGGCTGATGCCGCCGCTGGCCGTCACCGCCAGCCCCGGCAGGGCGGCCCGCAGCTTGCGGTACAGCTCCAGGTTGGTGCCCTGCATGGCGCCGTCCCGGGCAATGTCGGTACAGATGACGGCGGTGCAGCCCGCCTCGTACAGCCGGCGGCAGAAGTCCAGCCCTTCCACGGCGCTGATCTCTTTCCAGCCGTGGATGGCCACCATCCCGTCCTTCATGTCCACCCCCACCGCCAGCCGGTCCCTGTAGGTCTGCAGCATCCGGGCGGTGAAGTCAAAGTCGGTGACGGCCACGCTGCCCAGGATGCAGCGGCCCACACCCAGGTCCAGATACTGTTCGATCCGTTCCTGGGTGCGGATGCCGCCCCCTACCTCGATGTACAGGCCGCCCTGCCGGGCGATGGCCCGGATGGCATCGAAATTCACCGGGGCGCCGTCCTTGGCGCCGTCCAGGTCCACCAGGTGGAGGCAGCTGGCCCCCGCCTGCCGGAAAGCATCCGCCTGGGCGGCAGGGTCGGCGCCGTAAACCGTCATTCTGTCATAGTCCCCCTGGGTCAGGCGGACCACCTGGCCGCCCCGCAGGTCGATGGCGGGAAAGATTTTCATGGTGTTGTTCCCTCTCCTTGCACATTACAGTTCTGCAAAGGCTTTCAGCAGCCGCAGCCCGGTGTCCCCGCTCTTTTCGGGGTGGAACTGGGTGCCGTACACCTTGCCCGACCGCACCACCCCGGTGACCGGGATGGAGTAATCGCTCACCGCCAGGGTGCTGGCGGCGCAGTCCTTGGCATAGTAGCTGTGGACGTAGTAGACATATTCCCCGTTTTTCACATACCGGAACAGGGGGTCGTCCCGGAGGATCTGCAGGGCGTTCCAGCCGATCTGGGGCACCTTGAGGCCGGGGTCGGCCAGGTCCGGTTCCAGGGGGCAGACGGTGCCGGGCACAAGGCCCAGGCCCTGGTGCTCCCCATACTCGTAGCTCTTGTCAAACAGCAGCTGCATCCCCAGGCAGATGCCCAGCAGGGGCTTGCGGGCCGCCTCGGCCTGGACCACCGGCACCAGGCCGGTGGCGGTCAGCTTGTCCATGGCGTCCCCAAAAGCCCCCACCCCCGGCAGAATCACCCGGTCAGCGGCCTGAATCACGGCGGGGTCGGCGGTGACCACCGCCTCCAGCCCCAGGCTCTTGAGGCTGGAGCGGAGGCTGAACAGGTTGCCCACCCCGTAATCAATCACGGCAATCATACCAGCAGTCCTTTCGTTGAGGGAATTTCATCCCGGTGGGATTCGTCGATCCGGACGGCGGCGGCCAGGGCCCGGGCCGCCCCCTTGTAGCAGGCCTCCAGAATGTGGTGGCTGTTCTCTCCGGCGAACTGGACAAAGTGGAGGGTGGCGGGGACGCTGCGGGCAAAGCCCAGCCAGAACTCCTTGGCGCACTCCACATCAAAGTCCCCCACCTTTTCGGTGGGGCAGTGGACCGACCAGTTCAGGGTGCACCGGCCCGACAGGTCCACGGCGCACAAAATCAGGGCCTCATCCATGGGCAGATAAAAGCTGCCGTAGCGCTGGATACCCCGCATATCCCCCAGCCCCTGGCGGAAGGCCTGGCCCAGGGCGATGCCGATGTCCTCGGCGGTGTGGTGGTAGTCCACCTCCACGTCCCCATGGCAGGTGAGCACCAGGTCAAACCGGCCGTGCCGGGCGAACAGTTCCAGCATGTGGTTCAAAAAGCCGCAGCCGGTGTCCACCTGATAAATCCCCGCCCCGTCCAGATCCAGCGTCAGATCAATCTGGGTCTCGGTGGTGTTGCGTTCCACTCGTACTTCCCGCATGGCGTCAACCTCCCAGAATTTCGTCCAGTTTGTTCAGCAGCGTTTCCATCTGCTCCATGGTGCCCACCGTAATCCGCAGCCAGTCGGAAATCCGGGGGGCGCTGAAGTGGCGGACCAGCACCCCTTTGTCCCGCAGGGCCTGATAGAGGGTCCCTCCCTCCATCCGGTCGGTGCGGGCAAAGAGGAAGTTGGTCTGGCTGTGGGTGAGTTCAAAGCCCCGCCGGGCCAGCTCCCCGGCCGTCCAGGCCCGGGTCTCCATGATCTGGTGGCGGGTTTCGTTGAAGTAGCCGGTGCTTTCCAGGGCCGCAATGCCGGCGGCCAGGGTCATCCGGTTGATGTTGTAAGGGTTGAGGCTGGACCGGACCCGCTCCATGTCGGCGATCAGTTCCCGGTTGCCCATGGTGAGGCCCAGCCGGGCCCCCGCCATCTGCCGGGACTTGGAGAAGGTCTGGACCACCAGCAGGTTGTCGTGGCTGGCGATCAGGGGCACACAGCTCTGGGCCCCAAAGTCCACATAGGCCTCGTCCACAATCACCACGTTATCGGGGTTGGCGTCGGCAATGGCCCCGATGGCCTCCGGCGGCAGGGCCAGGCCGGTGGGGGCGTTGGGGTTGGCGATGACGATGGTCTCCTTGCGGCCGTGGTATTGTATCGGGTCCAGGCTGAAGTCCGCTTCCAGGGGGATGATGTCCTCGGGGATGTGGAGCAGCCCGCACCAGACAGTGTAGCAGCCATAGGTGATATCGGCGTGGGCCAGGGGGTGTTTTTCATCGCAGAAAGCCCGCAGGGCGAAAAACAGGTTTTCGTCGCTGCCGTTGCCCGCCATGATCTGGTCGGGCTCCAGGCCGTAATAAGCCGCCGCCTTCTGCCGCAGGGCGGCACAGGCGGGGTCGGGGTAAAGCTGCAGCCGGCCGGTCTCTTTCTGAATGGCCTCCAGCACCGCCGGGGCCGGCGGATAGGGGCTCTCGTTGGTGTTCAGCTTCACATAGGACCGGTCCTGGGGCTGTTCTCCCGGGGTGTAGGGTTCCAGGTGGCTGAGGGTGGGGCTCAGGAAACGGCTCACCGGGCTGCGCCCCCTTCCCCCTCTTCATACCGGATGATGACGCTCCGGGCATGGGCGTGGAGGCCTTCCTTCTCGGCAAAGGAGGCGATCCGGTCCTTCACGGCCCCCAGGGCCTCCCGGGTGTAGTAGATGAAGCTGGACCGCTTGACAAAGTCGTCCACCCCCAGGGGGCTGGAGAACCGGGCGGTGCCGCTGGTGGGCAGGGTGTGGTTGGGGCCGGCGAAGTAATCCCCCAGTGCCTCGGGGACGTTGCGGCCCAGGAAGATGCTGCCGGCGTTCTTGATTTTGCCCAGCACCGCGAAGGGATCTTCCACGCAGACTTCCAGGTGTTCGGGGGCGATGATGTTGCACACCTCGATGGCTTTGGCCAGGTCCTGGCAGACAATGATCTTGCCGTTGTCGTCCACGCTGGCCCGGGCAATGGCCGCCCGGGGCAGCTGGGGGATCTGGACTTCCAGCTCGGCCTGGACTGCTTTTGCCAGTTCTTCGCTGTCGGTCACCAGCACCGGGCTGGCCAGCTTGTCGTGTTCGGCCTGGCTCAGCAGGTCGGCCGCCACCCAGGCGGGATTGCAGCCCCCGTCGGCCAGCACCAGGATCTCGCTGGGGCCGGCAATCATGTCGATGCCCACCTTGCCGTAAACTTTCCGCTTGGCGGTGGCCACATAGACGTTGCCGGGGCCCACGATTTTGTCCACCGCCGGGATGCTCTGGGTGCCATAGGCCAGGGCCGCCACCGCCTGGGCGCCGCCGGTCTTGAAAATCCGGGTGACCCCCGCCACCGAGGCGGCGGCCAGGATGGCCGGGTTGACCTTGCCGTCTTTGCCGGCGGGGGTGGTCATGACGATTTCAGGTACCCCTGCCACCTTGGCGGGAATCACATCCATCAGGACGGTGGAGGGATAGGCGGCGGTGCCCCCCGGCACATAGACGCCGGCCCGCTCCACCGGGGTGTATTTCTGGCCCAGCAGGATCCCGTCCTGCTCGGTGATCACAAAATTGTCGTGGAGCTGGCGGCGGTGGAAGGCCTCAATGTTGGCCGCCGCCATCCGCAGGGTTTCCAGGAAGTCGGGCTCGGTGGCAGCCAGGGCCTCTTCCATCTCGGCAGGGGTGACTTCCAGGGCGTCCAGGTCGGCCCCGTCAAACTTTTTGGCATAGTCCCGCAGGGCATCGTCCCCCCGGGCCCGCACGTCGGCGATGATGGCGTCCACCACCGCCTCCACATCTTTTTCGGCCCGCAGATCCCGGTTCAGTACCTGGTCAGGGGTCAGGTCTTCCAGACGGTACAGCTGAATCATTTCATTTCCTCCTTCTGGCTCTGGCGGCGGGCCAGGGCCCGGCGCAGCTGGTCCAGCATCCGGTCGGTCTGCCGGCGCTTGAACTGATAGCTGGATTTATTGGCAATCACCCGGGCCGATATGTGCATGAACTCAGCCACCACTGCCAGGCCGTTTTCCCGCAGGGTGGTGCCGGTCTCCACAATATCCACAATCACATCCGACAGCCCCAGGATGGGGGCCAGCTCGATGGAACCGTTGAGCTTGATGATCTCAATGTCCCGGCCCAGGGACGCATAGTATTCTTTGGCAATCCGGGGGAACTTGGTGGCCACCCGCAGGGGGCGGCCGGGGTCATCCTGGTACCCTGCCGGGGCGGCCACGCACATCCGGCACCGGCCCAGGCCGGTGTCCAGCAGCTCGTAGACGTCGGCCTCGGCCTCGGACAGGATATCCTTGCCCACAATACCCACGTCGGCGGCGCCGTGTTCCACATAGATGGCCACGTCGCTGGGCTTCACCAGGAAGCACCGAACCCCGGCGGCTTTGTCCTCCACCACCAGTTTCCGGGAGGCGTTGTAGTCCTCGGGGGTGATGCAGCCTCCCTCGGCCAGCAGGTTGTAGACTTTGTCTCCCAGCCGGCCCTTGGGCAGGGCCACATTCAGCAGCCCGGCGCCGGTGGTCTGGACCGGGGGCGCCGGGGCCGTCAGGCGGTCCAGCTCATCCAGATAGACCGCAAAGCCGATGGCCCCGGCGCCGGGGGTGAACTTTTGGGCCAGCAGGTCGTACCGGCCCCCCTTCAGCACCGGCCGGGGCGCCCCCCGCAGGTAGCCCTGGAAGATCAGGCCGTTGTAGTACTCCATCTCCCCCGACAGGCTCAGGTCAATCTGAACCCCCTGGCCCTCCGCAGTCAGCTGGGCTTCCAGGGCCCGCAGCTGGGCCACGGCTTCTTTCATGGCCTGGTTCCGGCAGCCGGCCCCGGCCCGGTCCAGCACCGCCGGCGCCGGGCCCGACAGGGCCAGCAGCTCATCCAGGGCCTCGGCCCCCTTGCCTCCCAGGCCGGCGGCCAGGGCGGCGGTCCGCAGCTCGTGGCGGTTCTTGGCCCGCAGCCGGGCCAGAATCCCCTGCCGGGCGCTGGCCGGCACATCCAGGGCGTCCAGCAGCCCCGACAGGTACCCCATGTGGCCCAGCTCCATCTGCCAGGCCTGGCCCATGGTGTCGGCCAACAACGTCAGGGACCGGGCCGCCAGGCCCACCGCCTCGCCGGTCTCGGCCTGGCCCACCCGGCCGATGTATTCCAGGCCCATCTGGGCAATCTCTTTAAAGGTATGGCTCTCGGCCGAGGGCCGGTAGACGTTTTCACTGTAATAATACCGCCGGGTCTCGCCGGGGTCCGGCTGGGCGCTCTTGGCAATGGAGAGGGTGACGTCCGGCTTGAGGGCCAGCAGCCGCCCGTCCAGGTCGGTGAAGGTGATGACCTGCCGGGAAGCCAGGAAGTTCTGGTTTTCCTGATACAGGGCGTATTCTTCAAACTGGCCCATGTGATACTTGCGGCAGCCCGCCGCTTCGTAGAGGGCACGCAGTCCAAAGGAGGCCCGTTCCTTGGGCTGCAACAGGGAAAGTTCAAATTCCATGGCAGCAGTTCCCTTTCTTCTTGTTCTCTGATTCTTTCCTAGCGTATGGGCCTATTATACTTTATCACGCTAGAGTTGTAAAGTAGCAATGTGGCAGCTTTCTGCCTGGTTTTTCCGGCCGATTCCCGGCGATCTGCACAGCCCGGACAGCGAAAAGGGGCGCACCGGTTTCCCGGTGCGCCCCCTGGCGTTAGTTTTCTTCTTCCTCTTCCGTGCCGGCAGCAGGCTCCTGGTCAGGTTCCGGGCCCGGCTGCTCGGGCTGGGCATCCTGTGCCTCATCAGCAGCAGCTTCTGCGGCCTCGGCCTCGGCGGCCTTCTTGATGGCCTCGGCATGGGCCTTGCCGGCTGCCACGCCGGCCTCATAGGCAGCGGCGGTCTTGGCAGCGGTTTCCTTGTCGGTTTCAGCGTCCTCTGCCAGATCCACCGTCACCTGGACCGGGCTCTTCTTGCCCGCCTTCTTGGCCAGAACAACGGCGCTGACGCCTGCCACAGCCACCGCAGCAGCTGCGCCCAACAGTTGAAACAATACTCTCATCTGCAAACCCTCCTGTCATTGGCATTGCGTCCCGGGGCCTGGCCCCGCTGACGTCTATCGTTCACCGGCCGGGGCCGGAAAAACAATCTTGTCCCCAAGGCGGACCTGGCCTGCTGCGCGGATCTGCAACCCGTCAGCCGGTCAGGAGAAGGACACCACGTCGTTGAGGGGCTTGTGGGCCGGCTCCACCGAGGTGGCGCTGAGCACGGGGCCCTTGCCCCGGTAGATGTTGTGGAACTTGTAGCCGACCCGGGCGGTGACGGTGACCCAGCTGCGCTGTTCCAGCTCCTTGTAGCCGTCATAGGAGCAGGGGAAGCCCACAAACTGGATGTCCTGGACACAGCAGGTCATGGCGAACCGGCCGGGCACAAAGCTGTTCTTGCCGGCCCGGTTGGTCTGGCACACCTGGGCCAGGAACCGAACCGTCTTGCCAGCGTACTTCTGGGGGTCCTCCTGGCAGTCCATATACCAGATGCCGAAATCATCGTCCCCAATCTCGATGACGGGGGCGTTGATATCAAAGGGCAGCGGGTCGGGGATGTCGTCGTAGGCCACGCTGCCGTCGGCGAACTCATAGGCGATGTCGCAGCGGCGGGAAGCCTGGCGCACCAGCTTGTGGAGCTCCTGCCGGGCCTCGTCGGTGTTCACCTTCTCGGCCCGGTTGAAGACAATCAGCTCGCTGCGGGCGATCTTGTCCAGCATCAGGCTCCGCATGGCGTTATCCCGGGCATACATCAGGGCGGTGGTGCCGTCGGCGGTGGCGATGACCTGGTAGATCAGCCAGTCATTGGGCAGGGCGTCGGCCAGATCCTGCAGAAGCCACATGCCGTTGTACTCGATGACCACACGGCCTGCGCCGGTCTCTTTGGCCAGGTTGGACAGGTTCTGGGCGTTCAGTTCCGCCTTGTCCTCCAGCACCCGGACGCTGGTGCCGGGGAAGGCGAACTTTTCGGGCTTGTACTCCTCTTCGCCTTCCTCGCAGACCAGCAGCAGGGTCTTGTCGCCGGAATCAAAATTGGGGTCCTCAAAGGTCTCCTGAATGAATTTGGTCTTGCCGCTCTCGAGGAAGCCCACAAACAGGTAGACCGGAATTTCCTTTGCCATAAATCGAATGGTACTCCTTCTGGTTATCGGTCAGAACACAGCGGGCAGGCTCAGCAGCCGAACAGGGCAGCGATGCCCTTCTCGTCCAGCTTGGAGCCGATGACCACCAGCTTGCCGCCCACGTCGGCGCCGCGGCTGCGGATCTCCCGCTCGCCGGGGACGTAGTCGAACTCCAGCCAGCCGTCGGCACCGCCGTTGACAATGCCCTTGGACCGGAGGATCATGCCGTACTTGCCGCTGTCCAGCTCGTCCAGGGCCTTCTCGATGGCCTCGCGGCTGTAGGTGCGGGCCGTCTCGACGCCCCAGCTGGTGAACACCTCGTCGGCGTCATGGCCGTGGTGGTGATGATGGTGATGGCCGCAGCCGCAGTGGTCGTGGCCCTCGCCCTCCTCGTGGTCATGATCGTGATGGCAGCAGTGGTCGTGGTCTTCCTCTTCCTCATGATCATGGTCATGGTGGCAGCAGCAGTGATCGTGCTCCTCGCCTTCCTCATGGTCATGGTCGTGATGATGGTGATGCTCGTGCTCATCCTCGTCATCGTCATCATCGTGATGATGGTGGCAGCAGCACTCGCCCTCCTCATCGTGGTCGTGGTGATGATGATGGTGCTCGTGCTCCTCTTCCTCGTCCTCATCGGCGTGGGCGGCGTTGGCCTCGGCGGCCATGGCCAGCAGCTGGGCCACGAAGTCATCCTTCTCGCTCATGGCCTTCAGGATCTGATCACCGGTCAGCTGGTCCCAGGGAGTGGTGACGATGGTGGCGGTGGGGTTCTTCTCCCGCAGCATGGCCACGGCGGCGGCCACCTTGTCGGGGTCGGCGTTGCCGGTGCGGCTCAGCAGGATGCAGCTGGCGTTGGACACCTGGTCGTTGTAGAACTCACCGAAGTTCTTCATATACAGCTTGACCTTGTTGACATCGGCCACCGTCACAAAGCTGGACAGCTCCACATCCAGGTGCTCGGCCACGGCCTCCACGGCCCGGATCACATCGGACAGCTTGCCCACGCCCGAGGGCTCGATGACAATCCGGTCGGGGTGGTACTGGTCCACCACCTTGCACAGGGCTTCCCGGAAGTCGCCCACCAGGGAGCAGCAGATGCAGCCGGCGTTCAGCTCGTTGATCTTGATGCCCGACTCCTTCAGGAAGCCGCCGTCGATGCCGATCTCGCCGAACTCGTTCTCGATCAGCACCACCTGCTGGCCCTGGAAGGACTCACGAATCAGCTTCTTGATCAGGGTCGTCTTGCCGGCGCCCAGGAAGCCGGAAAAAATATCAATTTTGGTTGCCATTGTTTTCAAATGCCTCGTTTTCTTCTCATCATATCTTGCAGGACAGCGGAGCAACACAGCCCGGCCTTCGCAGACCGCAGCGCCCGGTGCCAAAAGGCAGGGCAGCAGGCCCGTCTCCGTGAACTTCATACATCTTTATTATAACAAACCTGTCAATGGCCGAAACGGCGATTTGCGGAATTTTTTGTAAATTTTCCGGGACGGGCCAAAGGGTTTGCATTCTGTCCGCCGGGATGCTACAATAGGAGGGCAAGCGCACACCAACGCCGCCGGGCCACCGCCCCGGCCGGACGTTCCTTGCAGAAAGAAGGCTAATTTTCTATGATGTCTACCATCAGCGAACGGCTCGCCGCCCTCCGCCACGCCATGGAGGACGCGGGCTGCCAGGCATACCTGATCCCCACCGGCGACCCGCATTCCAGCGAGTATCTGCCGGCTCATTATAACAGCCGGGAATATTTTTCCGGGTTCACCGGCGAAAACTCCACCCTGGTGGTCACCCTGACCGCCAGCGCCCTGTGGGTGGACGGCCGGTTCTTTGTCCAGGCCGAAAAGCAGCTGGCCGGCACCGAGATCCAGCTGATGAAGATGGGCGAGCCGGGCGTTCCCACCGTGGAGGCCTACTGCGCCGACGCCCTCACCGAGGGCCAGGTGCTGGGCCTGTGCGGCCTCACCGCCTCCTGCAAGCTGGTCCGCGGCCTCCAGAAGGTGCTGGACCCCAAAGGTGTGGAGGTCCGCACCTACAACCTGGAGGACCAGCTGTGGACCGAGGGCCGTCCCGCCCTGCCCGCCACCCCGGCCTGGCTGCTGCCCGCTGAATATGCAGGTGCCACCCCCGCCGAAAAGCTGGCACGGCTGCGGGCCAAGCTCACCGGGCTGGGTTGCACCGCCCAGATGGTGGGCAAGCTGGACAACCTGGCATGGCTGCTGAACCTGCGTGCCATGGACATTGCCTGCACCCCCTACGCCATGGCCTACTGCTTTGTGACCCAGGAGGAGGCTGTGCTGTTCATCAACAGGGACCGCCTGGCCCCCGAGGCCGCCCAGGCACTGGAAGCCGACGGCGTCCGCCTGGCAGGCTATGACGAGGTGCTGTCCTTCCTGGCAAACTACAGCCAGCCCCAGACCATCCTGGCCGACCCCGACTCGGTCAACTATGCGGTCTACAGCACCCTGGAATCCAACGCAGCCTTCACCGTCAAGGCCCTGCCCGATCCCCTGCTGCCCATGAAGGGCACCAAGAACGAGACCGAGCTGGCCCACACCCGGGAGTGCCACATCCGGGACGCCGTGGCCATGGTCCGGTTCCAGAAGGAGCTGGAGGAGCGGCTGGAAGCCGGCGAGACCCTCACCGAGCTGACGGTGGACGAGATCCTCCACAAGTACCGCAGCGCCCAGGACAAGTTCCTGGTGGAGAGCTTCCACACCATCGCCGCCTACGGCGCCAACGCCGCCATGATGCACTACCACGCCACCGAAGAGGACCACGCTCCCCTGGAGCGGAAGGGCTTCCTGCTGGTGGACTGCGGCGGCACCTACATGGACGGCACCACCGACATCACCCGCACCTATCCCCTGGGCCCCCTGACCGAGGAGGAGCGTCTGTGCTATACTTGGACCCTGCAGTGCCACATCGACATTGCCAAGGCGGTGTGGCTGGACTACTGCACCGGCCAGATGCTGGACACCATCGCCCGCGAGCCCCTGTGGCAGCACCTGATCAACTACCGCTGCGGCACCGGCCACAGCGTCAGCTTTGTGGGCAACGTCCACGAAGGCCCCCAGAGCCTCAACGGCCGCAACCAGGTGGTCTTTGAGCCGGGCATGGTGATCACCGACGAGCCGGGCGTCTACGAGGGCGGCCGGCTGGGCATCCGGATCGAGAACGAGCTGGAATGCCGGGACAAGACCACCAACCAGTACGGCCACTTCCTCTGCTTTGAGCCCCTGACCTGGGTGCCCATCGCCACTTCCCCCATCGTCCCCGGCGTCCTGACCAGGGATCAGCTGGACTGGCTGAACCGCTATCACCGCCATGTCTTTGAGCTGCTGGCCCCCCGTCTGACCGACGAGGAGCGGGACTGGCTGGCCCGCAAGTGCGCTGCCATCGGCGCCTGATTTTTTGCCCACTGTCGTCTATTTGGAAATCAAAAGCCTCCCTTCCCGGCCGGGCCGGGCGGGAGGCATTTTCCGTCCATGGTCAGTTTTTGGGCTTCCGCTTCTGGGCGGTGTTTTCCAGCATATTCACCGCACCGGCGGTCAGGTCATCCCATTTTTCCAGGGCCCCCGACACCACATCCTCCAGGGGGCCGCTGGGCATGCTGCTCTCGGAGGCCAGCACCAGATACCGCCGGATGGCCGCTTTGTTTTCCTCGTACAGCCCCAGCTTTTCATACAGGGCCTTGTAATAGGGAAACACGGTGGTCTTCATCTTGACGATGGCCTCGGGCCGCAGCTGGGTGTGGACCAGGCTCTGGGGGTTCTGGACGTAGTAGTACCCCGGCTGGTCGATGGCATAAAACCGGCTGGCATACTGGATATACTGCAGGTTGAACACCAGGTCCTCCGACCAGTGGATTTCGCTGACAAAGAAAATCTCATGGCTGGTGAGGATGTCCCGGCGGTACAGCTTGTTCCACAGCACCCCGTAATAATAGGAGGCCGGTTTGTCCATCAGGTGGAGGGCAAAGCCCTCGGTGTCCATCAGGCCCTTGGGCAGGAAGTTGTAAACCCGGATTTCCGGTTTCTCTTCCTCTTCCGGCTGGTTGGCCGGGCTTTCCCCCGGCAGCAGGGCGGCCAGTTTTTCCTGGATCCGATGGCCCGAGGACATTTCCCGGGGGATCACCATCTTGTAGGGGGCGATCACCAGGTCGGCCTGCTGCTCCTCGGCAGCGGTGACCAGGTGCTCGGTGTAGTCGGGGTCCAGGTAGTCGTCGCTGTCCACAAACTGGATATACTTGCCCCTGGCCAGCCGCAGGCCCAGATTCCGGGTGTCGGATACCCCGGAATTGTCCTTGTCCACCAGCAGAATCCGGTCATCCACCTTCCGGTACATTTCGCACACCGGCAGGCTGATGTCCCGGGAGCCATCGTTCAGGATGATGATTTCGATATCCCGGTAGGTCTGGGCCCGGATGCTCTCAATGCACCGGGCAATGTGGTTTTTGGCGTTGTAAACCGGCAGAATGATGCTGACCAGCGGTTTTTCCTGGGGAAACATCAGCGCGCACCTTCCCTTCTTGTTGTTGGATCTGCACCCTCGGGGTGTCAGGAGGTTGTCTCATGCTTTTTTCGATTGCGGTCTGTGCACAGGACCCCGGCCTGCGGGCGGGGCTCCAGCGGCACTGTCAGGATTATTTTGCCCGGCGGGCTGACAGCTGCCTGGTGGAGCCCCTGGAGGACTCCCAGGCCCTGCTGGACCGGGACGCCCAAAACGCCCGGTACCAGCTGTATCTGATCGAACTGGCGGGCCAGCCCTGCGGGACAGCCCTGCCGGCGGGGCTGGAGGCGGCCATGGAGCTGCGGCGCCGGGGCCGCCGGACGCCCCTGGCCTTTCTGGCCCGGACCCCGGCCTGGGCCTATTACGCCTACCGGGCCGACGCCATTCAGTATCTCCTCTGCCCGCCCAAGTATGAATCCATCGCCGCCCTGCTGGACCGGACGGTGGAGCCGGAATACGGCCCCGCCCTGACCCTGCCCACAGCGGCCGGGCTGCGGGTGCTGCCCTTCGCCCAGATCGAGTACATCGAGTGCACCCAGCACATCGTCCACTTCCACCTCACCAGCGGGGAGGCGGTGGCCTCCCTGTCCCAGCGGGTGCCCTTCCTGCGGCTGGCCACCCCCCTGCTGGCCGACGGCCGGTTCATCCAGACCCACCGTTCCTACCTGGTGAACCTGGCAGAGGTCCGGCTTCTGACCGCCGGGGAGGTTCAGATGCGCTCCGGCGCCCGGCTGCCCATGCCCCAGGGCCGGGCCGAGCAGGTACGCCAGGCCCTGCTGGCCTGGCAGAGCCGGGCCCGCTGAGCCCTTACAGCCGGCTCCAGTCCAGCTGGTCCCAGCCGGTCAAAAACTGGTTGCTCACCGCCCGGATGGCGGGCTCGTCGGGCTTGCTGGCGGCGTCCGCCACCCCGATCACCCGGAACCCCGCATCGTGGGCGGTGCGGGCGGCATAGAGGGCATCCTCGCACACCACGCACTGGGCGGGATCCTGGCCTCCCAGCCGGTGGAGGGTCTCATAGAACACCGCCGGCTCGTGCTTGGTGTGGCCCTCCTGGGCCGACACCACAAACCGGAACCGGTCCAGGATGCCCAGCCGCCTGAGCACCCGCTCCACCATAAACTGCCAGGTGGCGGAACAGACGCACATCCTGGCGCCCATTTCATCCAGCCGGGCCAGCATCTGCTCCACCCCCGGCTTGAGGCTCACCGTCCTGTACAGCCGGTCCACTGCGTCCATGGCCGCCTGGGTATAGCTGTCGATGGTCAGGGGCAGGTCATAGGTGGCAATCAGGTACTGGGCGGTCTCGAAGGCGCTCATGGGGATCAGCACCCGGCTCAGGTCGGGGGCCGGGGTCTTGCCGAAGCCCCGCACCAGCTCATAGGGCACCTCAGACCAGATGGGCATACTGTCGGTCAACGTGCCGTCCATATCAAGAATCCAGTACGGATATCTCATACTTTCCCTCCGCAATGTTGCTGTTTTCCCCGATTATACACGATTGGGCCCGGGTTTGTACAGCCCCGCCGCCGGGAAAAAGCCAAGGAAAAAGCGCCTGCTTTCGCAGGCGCTTTTTTGCGTGTTGGCTCAGTATTGATCCGGCGGGCCCTCCCGGTTGGGGACGGCCTCCGACTCCATCAGGGCCTTCTTGACACTCAGCAGGTTCTGGGGGCCCATGGAAAAGCTCCGCAGGCCCATGTGGAGGTACTGGACGGCGTTGGAGGGGTCCCCCACCGCCAGGCCGCAGATGGTCACCGGGATGTGTCCGTTCCGGGCGGCGTCCACCGTCATCCGGATCAGCCGGTACATGGCCTTGCTGGTGGGCTGGAAATACCGCTCGGCGCTGGTGACCTCACGGCCGGCGGCGTGGGTGTACTGGGTCAGGTCATTGGTGCCGATGACGAAGAACTCGCACCCGTGGCGGATGAAGTCGTCCGCCGTCAGGCAGGCCGCCGGGATGCTGAGCATGATCCCGAATGGGACGTCGGTCTTGTAGGGCACCCCCCGCTCCTCCAGGTTCTGGCGGCAGTGGGCCACCAGCTTCATGGCCTCGTCCCAGTCCTCCACGTTGGTGACCATGGGGAACACAATCCGCAGCGGGCCCCGGGCGCCCGCCCGGAGCAGGGCCCGGATCTGGTTTTCAAAGCTGCGGGGGCTCCGCAGGCTGCTGCGGATGCCCCGCATGCCCAGGTGGGCCGACTGGTCTCCCCGGTAGACGTTGGAAAGGGTGCGGTCGGAACCGAAGTCAAAGGTGCGGACGGTGATGGGCTTGCCGCCGGCAGCGGCAATACAGGCTGTATAATAGAAGTACTGCTCCTGTTCGTCGAAGGTATCCCCCGCCAGAATCTGGTAGTCGCTGCGCAGCAGGCCCACCCCGGCAGCCCCCGACTGGATGGCGCTGTCGATGTCCTCGGGGCCAAAGCAGTTGGCCAGCAGCTCGAAGGGGGTGCCGTCCCGGGTGCAGCAGGGCATGTCCTGGACCGGGGTCTCCATGTCCCCTTCTTCCTCCCGCTGGCCGGCGCAGATTTTGGACACCATCTGCTGGCGGGTATCGGCGTCGGGGTCCAGGATGCAGACGCCCTCGTCGGCGTCCAGCACCACAATCCGGCCGTCGCAGTCGTCCAGGAAGTCACGGCCCACCTGTACCAGGCTGGGGATCTTGCGGGCCCGGGCAATGATGGCCGCATGGCTCAGGGAGCTGCCCTCGGAGGTGATGATGCCCAGAATCATCCCCGCCGGGATGCTGAACAGGTCGCTGGGCATCAGCTGGTCGGCGGCCAGGATCACCGGGTGATCCAGGGTCAGCCGCATCCGGGGCCGGTCACAGAGGATGTTGATGACCCGCTGGGTGGCGTCCAGAATATCCACGTTCCGCAGCTGCAGATAGCTGTTGTCGGTCATGGCCAGCAGTTTGTCGGCGTAGCGCTGGCCCACCCGGTTGATGGCCTCGGCGGCGCCGGTGCCGGTCTGTATGTAGGAGTGAACTTCATTTAGGAAGCTCTCGTCCTCCAGCAGCATGCTCTGGAACAAAAAGATGGCCTGCTCGCTGACATCAGCCCGGTTGGCCATGGATTCCAGCTCGTTTTGGGCGGTGCGGATCGCATCTTCCAGCAGCTGCATCTCCTTTTCCGGGTTCTGGGGGTTGCGGTTGATGGAAGAACGGTCACGGTTGCTCTTGCTGATCAAGCTCACCTGACCCACAACCAAGCCAGCCGAAACAGGGACACCCTGATATGTTTTCATGCGATCACCTCCGGTACGAGCGGCCCCGTCAGCGCCCGGCGGACAAGGGCCTGCAAAAATAAATGGGGAAGCAGCGCGGCCCGGGCAGCCATTGCGCCATTTCCTGTACCATCAAACAAGGGATCAAAGGAAGCCAGCCGTTCCCCGTCGCAGGCCTCCAGAAAGGCCTGTTCCAGCTGCTGAACGGTGTACATCCGGGTGGGCTCCACACCGGCATCCTCGGCCGCCGCTTCCAGGGGGGCCAGGGGCTGGTCCTGCAGATGCTCCAGGGCCAGCGCCAGGGTGGTGGGAACATGGGCGGCGGGCCACCGCTCCCTGATCCACTCCTGCAGGGGGTCCAGGCGTCCCCGGAACTCGGCTGCTGCCTGGGCGCTGCCCTCCAGGGCAATGGCATAGGCGTCCCCCCGCAGCCGGCCAAAAGCCCGCATGGTATCAAAATAACCGATGGCCATATTCCGCCGGGCCACGGCGGGATCAAACCGCAGGATGTCCCCCAGCTCCCAGTGGCTGCGGATCAGGGTGGTGGGCAGCCCGGTGCGGTTGGGCTTGGTGATGCCCACCCCTTCCAGGTCCACGCAGACCAGTTCCTCAGCCCCCAGCCGGGCCGCCAGGCCGGCGGGCATATTGTCGGCGTAGCCGCCGTCCAGATACTCCACCCCGTCGATGGTCCGGGCCCGCAGGGCCGGGAAACAGGCCGAGGAGGCCAGCAGGTAATCCCGAAGCTTTCCCTGGGGAATCTCTTCCAGGCTCAGCTCCCGGGGCTTGAGGCCCTTTTTCTCCACCGTCACCAGCCCGAACCGGATGGGGGAAGCCCGCAGCTCCTTTTCGTCCAGCACCAGGCTGACAATCTGTTCCAGGGGGGAGACATCCAGGCCGCCCTCGGCCACAAACTGCCGCACGGCCTCTCCCAGTCCCCCCAGCCCCGAGCCCGGGGCCGGCAGGGTCATCACATCGCCGCTGCGGATGGACAGCCACATATCCCGGGCCATCTCATACTGACCCAGCACATAGAGGGCGCCGTTGAGGCAGCCCACGCTGGTGCCGGTGACGATCCCGGCCCGCCAGCCCAGCTCTTCCAGGGCCCGCCAGACACCAATCTGGTAGCTGCCCCGGGCGCCGCCGCCGGCCAATACCAGGCCCCGGCGGTTTTTCTGTGCTGCTGCCATCTGCAATCCCTCCCCGGCTGATGGTATATGGTGTTAGTATAACATAAATACGCTCTTCTTTCTGTACCTTTTGCAACAGGTTCCAGGGGACAGATTATACAAAGTTTTGAGGTTTTTGTTTCAGTGACATTTCAGTCTCCTGAAATGTCAACATCCCCGCCTCCGGAAAGGCAGGGATGCAGGCTCGTTTTGCGGGTTATTCCAGGTTGCCGGTGAGGGTCATGACGGCGGCCAGCACCGCCAGCGGCGCGGTCTCGCACCGGAGAATCCGGGGCCCCAGGCCCACGGTTTTGGCCCCGGCTGCGGCGGCTGCGGCGGCCTCTTCGGCTGCAAAGCCGCCCTCGGCGCCGGTGATGATGGCCAGACGCAGGGGCCGGCCTTCGGGGGCCGGGGCTTCCTTCAGCAGCCGGCGCAGGGGCGCCCCGCCGCACTCATAACAGAACAGTACCAGGTCGTACTGGTCCAGGCTCCGGCACACCGCCCCGAAGTTGGGCAGGGGCAGGGCCACATCCGGCAGGATCCCCCGGCCACACTGTTTGGCGGCCTCGTAGGCAATCCGGTTGTAGCGGACGTTCTTCTGCTCCTCTTTTTTGGGGGCCGCCACGCAGTACCGGCTGAAAAAGGGGACGAAATGGCTGCAGCCCAGCTCCACCCCGTGGCGGATGATCTGTTCCAGCTTGTCCTGCTTGGGGTAGCCCGCCAGCAGGGTTACCTCCACCGAGGGCTCTGCCGCCGAGGGATACCCTTCCTGGATGGAAAATTCCACCTCGTCCTCCCCAAAGCCGGTGACGGTGGCGGTATATTCGACGGCGTTGCCGTCGCAGAGGATCACCTGATCCCCTGTTTTGGCCCGCATCACCCGGGCCAGATGGTGGGCGTCGGCGCCCCGCAGCAGGGCGCGGCCCTCAGCGGGCCAGACGTCGGTGGTAAAATAACGGTGCGGCATCTCGGTTTCTCCTGTCTCTGGATGTGTTCAGGCGGCGGTGCAGACAAAGCAGACCCAGCCCCGTTTTTCCTTCCGCTCCGCCACGGCCAGGCCGGCCGCTTTGAGGGCAGCCTCCACCTCGTCGGCCCGGGTGTCGATGATGCCGCTGGCGATGAAATGGCCGCCGGCGGCCAGCAGCCCCGGCACCGCGGTGGACAGGGAGATGATGGCATTGGCCACAATGTTGGCGGTGATGATGTTGTACACCCCGCTGGCCTGGTCGGACAGATCCCCTACCAGGCCGCTGAATTTGCCATCCACCCCGTTCAGGGCGGCATTCTCCACGGCGGTGCGGACTGCCACCGGGTCAATGTCCACACCCTCTGCCGAGGCGGCCCCCAGCTTGAGGGCGGCGATGGCCAGGATGCCGCTGCCGGTGCCGATGTCCAGCACCCGCTCGCCCCCCTGCACCAGGCTGTCCAGGGCTTCCAGGCAGAGGCTGGTGGTCTCGTGGCCGCCGGTGCCGAAAGCCAGGCCGGGGTCCAGCATCAGCTTGACCCGGTCGGTGTCGTACTCCTGCCAGGAGGGCACCACCGCCAGACGGCGGCCGATCTCCAGGGGATGGTAGTATTTCCGCCAGCCGTTCTGCCAGTCCTCCTGCTCCACGCCAGCGGTCTCCACCGTGTAGGGGATCCCCGCCGCTTCCATCCGGGCGTCAATGGCCGCCAGGGTCTCGGCGGGCTGGGAGCCCGGCTCCAGATAAATATGGATGATCACCACGTCCCGGGGCTTGTCCAGCAGCTCGGGCTCGATCAGGTCCACATGGGCGATCTGCTCCACCTGCTCTTCCAGGTCGCTGTAGTCCTCGATGTAGATGCCGCCCTCGGCAATCATGGTTGCAGCAGCTTCGGCCTGCTCGGCGTCTTTCTGGGCCACCGTCAGGCGGATGTCCGTCCATTCCATAAATCTGTCCTCCTGTTACATATTCGGGATCTTCCTGTTCATATCATAAAGCAGCTGTCTGTGCTGTCCTGTGTACCCCGTTATTATACCACAAACCGGCTTTCTGCGGCAGCCCCAAAAGCTTTATACATCCGTCCGTATTTTTATGCGTCTTTTCCCATGGAAAAGTCACACCTTCGCGCTTATCCATCAATAAATATTAACCAGACTGCATTTTTTGTGATATTTATGTAAAACGAACAAATTTTTTTCAAATTCCAGAAAATGTATAGCTTTTATTTCAATTTTGTGCTACAATATTGTTACACAAGTGTGAACACGCTGACAACCAGCAGCCTGTCTGCACGCCCTTTTTCTATTAAGGGGTGGCTGTACTGCCCCACGCATAAGGGAGGATAACACTTATGATGAAGTACCTGCAAAAACTGGGCAAATCCCTGATGTTGCCCGTCGCAGTGCTGCCCATCTGCGGCTTGCTGATGGGTATTGGCTATGCGCTGTGTCCGTCCACCATGCAAGGCGGCGACGTTGTCGGCCTGGCACAGATCATCGGTTTCCTGCTGGTTAAGGCCGGCGGCGCCCTGATCGACAATATGCAAATCCTGTTCGTTATCGGCGTTGCCATCGGCATGGCCGACGAACCCGACGGAACCCCCGCTCTGGCCGGCCTGGCTTCCTGGCTGATGGTCCAGCAGCTGCTGAGCGTCGGCGTGGTCACCACCATCATGCCCGGCCTCACCGAGGAATCCACCCAGTACATCGCTTTCAGCAAGATCTCCAACCCCTTCATCGGCATCCTCTGCGGCCTGATCGGCGCCTGGTCCTACAACCACTTCAAGGGCGTCCAGCTGCCTGACTTCCTGGCCTTCTTCAGCGGCAAGCGCTTTGTCGCCATGGCTGCTGCGGTGGTCTCCATCATCGCTTCCGTCATCCTGCTGTTCATCTGGCCCCTGGTCTTTGGTGCCCTGGTCGGCATCGGCAAGGCCATCGTGGGTCTGGGCCCCTGGGGCGCCGGCATCTACGCCTTCCTGAACCGTCTGCTGATCCCCATCGGCATGCACCACGCTCTGAACAACGTGTTCTGGTTTGAGACCATCGGCCTGGGCGACCTGACCAACTTCTGGGCAGGCAAGACCAGCGCTGACGTGGGCTGGAGCCTGGGCATGTACATGTCCGGTTTCTTCCCCTGCATGATGTTCGGCGTGCCGGCTGCTGCTGCCGCCATGATCGCCACCGCCAAGAACAAGAAGGCTGCTGCCGGCCTGCTGATCTCCACCGCCGTCTGCGCCTTTGTCTGCGGCGTTACCGAGCCCTTCGAGTTCTCCTTTATGTTCGTGGCATTCCCCCTGTACGTTGTCTACGCTCTGCTGTACGGCATCATGACCGTCATCACCTACTTCAGCGGCTTCCGCGCAGGCTTCTCCTTCTCCGCCGGCGCCACCGACCTGGTGTTCTCGGCTTCCCTGCCCGCTGCTGAAAAGACCTGGATGATCCTGCCTCTGGGCATCCTGGCCGCTGTCGTCTTCTTCGCCGTCTTCTATGTTCTGATCAAGACCTTCAACTTCAAGACCCCCGGCCGTGAGGATGAGGACGAGAACACCGACGCAGAGAAGAAGGTCGTCCTGGCCAACAACAACTACACCCAGGTTGCTGCCGGCGTCCTGGCTGCCATCGGCGGCAAGGGCAACGTCAAGAACGTTGAGTACTGCGCAACCCGTCTGCGCTTCGAGATCAACGACTACACCGCTGTTGACGAGAAGGCTGTCAAGAACGCTGGCGCCGCCGGCGTGGTCCGCCCCAGCAAGAACGCCTGCCAGGTCATCATCGGACCCAAGGTGCAGTTCGTTTACGATGAGCTGAAGAAGATGCTGTAATCCCCTCCGGGATGCTGCTTCGGCAAAGCTGATCGCTTCTCTCAAAATTGAATCCGACGGGGGCTGGTTGCCCCGTCCCCTTTCGCAGCCGCCGAGGGCGGGCCCTATCAGCCCCGCTTTCGGCGGCTTCCTTTTTCACAGTCTGTCCATACAGATGTGCTATACTAAAATTATCCAGAACCGCAACGCCACCCGGAACACAAAACCTTAATGGAGGTTGATTGCCATGAAAATCATTCGCGCCAAGGATTACAAGGATATGTCCCGCAAGGCCGCCAACATCATTTCGGCCCAGGTCATCATGAAGCCCAACTGCGTGCTGGGCCTGGCCACCGGCGGCACCCCCGTGGGCACCTATGCCCAGCTGATCGACTGGTACAACAAGGGCGACCTGGACTTCTCGGAAGTCACCACCGTCAACCTGGACGAGTACCGCGGCCTGCCCCGCACCCACGAGCAGAGCTACTGGTACTTCATGCAGAAGAACCTGTTCGAGCACGTCAACGTCCGCCCCGACCACATCCATGTGCCGGACGGCTCCAACCCCGACGCCGAGGCTGCCTGCAAGGAGTACGACCAGATCATCCACGATGTGGGCGGTATTGACCTGCAGCTGCTGGGCATTGGCATCGACGGCCACATCGGCTTCAACGAGCCGGGCGAGGCCTTCGAGCTGGGCACCCACTGCGTGGACCTGACCGAGAGCACCATCGAGGCCAACAAGCGCTTCTTTGACGGCAACGAGGCCCTGGTGCCCCGCCAGGCCTACACCATGGGCATCAAGACCATCATGCAGGCCCGGAAGGTGCTGATGGTGGCCAACGGCGCCAACAAGGCCGAGATCATCAAGAAGGCCTTCTTCGGCCCCGTGACCCCCGAAGTTCCCGCCTCCATCCTGCAGATGCACCCCGACTTTATCCTGGTGGGCGACGAAGAGGCCCTGAGCCTGGTCTGAGCCGTCCCCTGACTGAGCCGCTCCCGCCGGACAAGCCGGGGGCGGCAGGAGGTATCACCCCATGATTCTGAAAAACGCACTGCTCTATACCCCGGAGCACACCTTTGTCCCCGGCGACCTGGCCATTCGGGACGGCCGGATCACCGCTGACCTGACCCCCCAGCCCGGGGAGGAAGTCATCGACGCCGGCGGGCTGTACGCCCTGCCCGGCCTCACCGACATCCACTTCCACGGCGCCATGGGCCACGATTTCTGCGACGCTTCCGAGGAAGCCATCCAGGCCCTGGCCGACTTTGAGGCCAGCAAGGGCATCCTGGCCATCTGCCCCGCCACCATGACCTTCTCGGAGGAAATCCTCAACGGCATCATGGACGCAGCCGCCGCCCACAAAAATGTCCGGGGCGCGGATCTGGTGGGCATCAATATGGAAGGCCCATTCATCAGCCCCAACAAGGTGGGCGCCCAGAACCCCCTGTATCTCCACGGCCCCGATGTGGGGATGTTCCGCCGGCTGCAGAAGCGGTCGGGCGGCCTGATCAAGCTGGTGGACATCGCCCCCGAAGTGGAGGGCGCCCTGGACTTCATCGCCCAGTGCAAGGGCGAGGTCCGGCTGTCCATCGCCCACACCTGCACCGACTACGACACCGCCATCCAGGCCTTTGACGCCGGCGTCACCCACATGACCCACCTGTACAACGCCATGCCCGGCATCACCCACCGGGAGCCGGGCCCCATCATTGCAGCCCTGGAGAAGAAGGCCGAGGTGGAGCTGATCACCGACGGCGTCCACATCCATCCCGCCATGGTCCGGTTCACCTTCAACACCTTTGGAGATGACCATGTGATCCTGGTGGCCGACAGCATGATGGCCTGCGGCCTGCCCGACGGCCAGTACAGTCTGGGCGGCCAGGCGGTCACCGTCACCGGCCCCCGGGCTACCCTCACCGAGCACCCCGGCGTCATCGCCGGCAGCGCCACCTGCCTGTACGACTGCATGAAGCGGGCGGTGCTGGACATGGGCGTGCCGCTGGAGAGCGCCGTCCGCGCCGCTGCCGAGAACCCCGCCAGGAGCATCGGCATTGACGCCGACTACGGTTCCCTGGCCGTTGGCCGTTACGGCAACGTCATCCTGGCCGACAAGGCCCTCCACATTCAGTCCATCATCCAGAAGGGCGTGCGGATCCTCTGATCCTGCCCCTCTGGCCACCGGTCCCCGGCAGTTTTCTGCCGGGGGCTTTTTATGTCTCTTCCGATTTCCTCCGTCTTTTTGACGGGACGGGCGGTCCCTTTTTCTCCACTTTCACCGGAAATGTAAAATCCAGGGCGATTCTTCGGGCCCTGATTTTACATTTTCTTTTCTTTTTCGGAAAATCATGGACCAAAACTTTACCACGATTTTCCCTGGCCATGGTCGCAGCGGCCGGTGTTCCGTTGTACAATGGTGGCGTTCCGAGAGGAAAGCAAAAAGAGAGAGAAAAGCCGGGCGCACACATCCCGGTTCTGTGATTGGGAGGAAGATTCCTATGAAAATGATTAACCGTCGTTCGTTTCTGGCTGTCTGCGGCGTGGCTGCTGCAGCCGGTGTCCTGACTGCCTGCGGCAGCAGCTCTTCTGCCAGCTCCACCGCAGCTTCCACTGCTTCTTCTGCAGCTTCCACCGCTTCTTCCGCTGCCGGCTCCGACCTGAGCAGCCTGTCCGGCACCGTCTCCACCGGCGGTTCCACCTCCATGAACAGCGTCGTGGAGGCCCTGACCGAGGGCTTCGCCGAGATCGCCCCCAACGTCACCATCAGCTACGATCCCACCGGTTCGGGCGCCGGCATCACCGGCGCTGTGGAGCAGACCCTGGACATCGGCCTGGCTTCCCGCGCCCTGCACGATGACGAGACCGGCGTCACCGCCACCACCGTTGCCCTGGACGGCATCGCCATGGTGGTCAACAGCGAGAACACCGTCGCCGACCTGACCGTGGATCAGCTGGCCCAGATCTTCACCAAGCAGATCACCAACTGGGCCGATGTGGGCGGCGAAGACGGCGAGATCGTGGTCATCGGCCGTGAGGCTGGTTCCGGCACCCGTGACGGCTTCGAGAGCATCGTGGGCGTCGAGGACGAGTGCCAGTACGACCAGGAGCTGACCGCCACCGGCGCTGTCATCTCTGCTGTGGCCTCCAACCCTCTGGCCATCGGCTACGCTTCCCTGTCTGCTGTGGGCGACACCGTCAAGACCCTGACCGTGGGCGGCGTGGAGTGCAGTGAGGAGACCGTTCTGGATGGCTCTTACGAGGTCCAGCGTCCCTTCAACTTCATCACCAACGATTCCGCCGAGCTGTCTGAGGCTGCCAAGGCCTTCATCGACTTTGCCACCAGCGAGGACGCTGCCGAGCTGATCCGCGTCGCCGGCGCTGTGCCTCTGGTGGACACCGAGGCCTAAGCCTTTGCCAAACACGGGTCCTGCATTTTGAAACATTCCGCCCGGGATCCTGCGGTCCCGGGCTTTTTCAATTCCATGCACCATGGGGGTTACTATGAAACAGCAAGATTCCGCTTCCGGCGCTGTGGTGGTCCGGAAGAAATTCAACAAGCCCCACAATGCCGCCGAATGGCTGGAACTGGTGATGAACACCATCTTTTTCCTGTGCGGCATCCTGGCCATCGGCTGTGTGGCTCTGATCACCATCTATATGGTGATTTCGGGCCTGCCGGCCATCGGCCAGATCGGCATTGGGAACTTCCTGCTGGGCCAGGAATGGGCTTCCACCGCCGCCGAGCCCAAGTTCGGCATCCTGCCCTTCATCCTGTCCAGCATCTACGGCACCCTGGGAGCCATCATCATCGGCATCCCGGTGGGCCTGCTGACCGCCGTCTTCCTTTCCAAGGCCGCCACGCCCCAGCTGCGGACGGTAGCCACTTCTGCCATCGAGCTGCTGTCGGGCATTCCCAGCGTCATCTTCGGCCTGCTGGGCATGCAGCTGCTGGTGCCCGCCGTGGCCGCCGTCTTTGGCCGGGCCTCGGGCGCCTGCCTGCTGACCGCCATCCTGGTGCTGTCCATCATGATCCTGCCCAGCATTGTGTCGGTGTCGGTGACGGCCCTCAACGCCGTCCCCCCCGAGTATGAACAGGGCAGCCTGGCCCTGGGCGCCACCGAGGCCGAGACCTGGTTCAAGGTCAGCGTCCCCGCCGCCAAGAGCGGCATCGCCGCCGGCATCGTGCTGGGCATCGGCCGCGCCGTGGGCGAAGCCATGGCCGTCATGATGGTGGCCGGCAACAGCCCCAACATGCCCGGCCTGTTCAAGAGCGTCACCTTCCTGACCACCGCCATTGCCAAGGAAATGAGCTACGCCAGCGGCCTCCAGCGCCAGGCCCTGTTCAGCATCGGCCTTGTGCTGTTCATCTTCATCATGATCATCAACCTGGTCCTCAACTTCTTCCTGAAAGGAGGCAGCAACGGTGAAAAGTAATCGCTATGCAGATTTTTCTGCCTCCCGCCGGCTGTGGAACCAGTTCTTCACCTGCGCGGTGTGGATTGCCGCCATCCTGGTCACCATCCTGGTGGTGGGCATCATCGGCCTGGTGCTGGTGCGGGGCCTGCCCCATGTGAACCTGACCTTCCTGACCACCACCTCCAGCATCCTGAAGGGCACCAACGGCATCCTGCCCGCCATCCTGAACACCCTGTACATCATCCTGCTGACCCTGATCATCGTACTGCCCCTGGGCGTCGGGGCCGCCGTCTATCTGACCGAATACGCCACCAACCACACCCTGATCGCGGTGATTGAGTTCACCAACGAAACCCTGGCCGGCATCCCCAGCATCATCTACGGCCTGGTGGGCATGCTGGTGTTCGCCCAGGCCCTGGGCTTCCAGACCAGCCTGCTGTCGGGCAGCCTGACCCTGGTCATCATGACCCTGCCCACCATCATCCGCACCACCCAGGAATCCCTCAAGACCGTCCCCATGGGCTACCGTGAGGGCGCCATGGGCCTGGGCTCGGGCAAATGGCACATCATCCGCACCATCGTACTGCCCTGCAGCATCGACGGCATTGTCACCGGCTGCATCCTGGCCATCGGCCGTATCGTGGGCGAGAGCGCCGCTCTGCTGTTCACCGCCGGCGCCGCCCAGGTCATCGCCGGCAACATCCTGGAGGCCTACACCTCCAACGGCGCATCCCTGTCGGTGCTGCTGTACCTGCGGGCCTTCGAGAACGGCGACTTTGACTCTGCCTGGGGCATCGGCGCCGTCCTGCTGATCCTGGTCCTGATCATCAACATTGCCGCCCGGCTGGCCAAGAAGCATCTCCGTCAAAAGGGCTGATTGAGTGAGGTAAAAACGATATGGAAACGCAAAACACCACGCCTGTGATTTCGGCCAAAAATCTGAACCTGTGGTACGGCGACTTCAAAGCCCTCAAGTCCATCTCCCTGGACGTGGGCGAACGGGAGATCACCGCCCTGATCGGCCCTTCGGGCTGCGGCAAATCCACCTTCCTGAAAACCCTGAACCGGATGAACGACCTTGTGCCGGGGGTCCGGATCGAGGGCCAGGTCACCCTGAAGGGCGAGGACATCTTTGGACCCCAGATGGTCCTCACCACCCTGCGCCGCCGGGTGGGCATGGTCTTCCAGAAGGCCAACCCCTTCCCCATGAGCATCTATGACAACATCACCTACGGCCCCAAGCTCCACGGCGTCCGCCGCAAGGAAGAGCTGGACGAGATCGTGGAGAGCAGCCTGCGGGGCGCTGCCCTGTGGGACGAGGTGAAGGACCGGCTCAAGAAGAGCGCCCTGGGCCTGTCCGGCGGCCAGCAGCAGCGTCTGTGCATCGCCCGCGCCCTGGCTGTCAAGCCCGAAGTTCTGTTGATGGATGAGCCCACCAGCGCCCTGGACCCCGGCTCCACCATGAAGGTGGAAGAGCTGATGAGCGAGCTGAAAAAGAACTACACCGTGGTCATTGTCACCCACAATATGCAGCAGGCGGCCCGTATCAGCGACCGCACCGCTTTCTTCCTGCTGGGCGAGCTGGTAGAGGTGGGCCCCACCGGCGAGATCTTCAGCACCCCCTCGGACAAGCGGACCGAGGATTATATCTCTGGCCGGTTCGGCTAATGCGGTTGATGAGAGAGGAGAAAACCTATGAGCATTCGCAAGCAGTATGATGATGCCCTGGCTGACCTGCAGCAGGCTCTGGCCGAGATGGGCCAGGCCTGCGCGGACGCCGTGGAAAACGCCATGGAAGCCTTGGCCTCCACCGACGCTGAAGCCGCCGCCCAGATCATTCAGGACGACAGCCAGATCAACGACATGGAGCACGACATCGAGCACCGCTGCATGGTGCTGCTGCTGCGCCAGCAGCCGGTGGCCGGTGACCTGCGCCGGATTTCGGCCATCCAGAAGGTGATCACCGACCTGGAGCGGATCGGCGACCACGCCGCCGACATTGCCGAGATCATGCCCCATCTGTTCGCCTCCCGCAAGGGCGGCGACCCCGCCGTCAGCGAGGCCATCCGGATGGGCCAGAAGGCCCACAAGATGGTGGTGGAAGCCCTGGCAGCCTTCCAGTCCGAGGACATGAACGCCGCCCAGAAGGTCATTGCCGCCGACGATGAGGTGGACTACGACTTCAACACCATCAAGCGGACCTTGGCGGAGGAAATCGCAGCCACCCCCGCCCAGGTGGACGCTTCCCTGGACCTGCTGATGGTCATCAAGTACCTGGAGCGGATCGCGGACCACGCTGTCAACGTGGCTGAGTGGGTTCAGTTCACCCGCACCGGCCTGTACAAAAACGAGAACCTGTTTTAATCTTTCCCCCCTGGCATCCAAAAAGACGGCAGCCCCCATAAACGGCGGGCTGCCGTCTTTTTCCATTTGTATGACCAAATTGTTTCCTTCCTGTTGCCAGGATGTGAAAGTTCTTCCATCCAGCTGGCAGCGCAATAAAATTTGTCCTTATTTCGTTTTTGATGTGTAAAGAGCACCGACAGCTCTGAATCAATCGGAGGAAACTATGACCGAACTACAAGCGAAGGACCTTCGCCCCGGCCCCGGCCGGAGCGGCACGGTTGACAAAGAGGCACTGGTCCAGGCTGCCCTGGATGAAATTGCCCACAACTACCGGGAGGCCAACCTGTCCAACGTGGCCCACAGCTACCAGGTGTCTCTGGCCTATGTCAGCGAATGCGTCCGGGCCCAGACCGGCAAGACCTACAAGGAACTGCTCCAGAAACACCGTCTGGAAACGGCGGCCCGGCTGCTCCGCCGCAGCGATATGACCATCCAGCAGATCATCTCCCAGGTGGGCTATGAGAACACCAGCTACTTTTACCGGCTGTTCCGCACCCACTACGGCCAGAGTCCCCGGGAGTACCGGATGAGCCGCCTGACCCGCTCCACCTTTGCAGACAGACGATAAGCGCCAACAAAAAACCGGCACTCCGGGGCTTTGCCCGGGATGCCGGTTTTGTTTGCATCAATAATCTTCGCTGTGGTCCTCAATGGGTGCGGTGGCACCGCCGTGGGCCTCGATATACTCTTCGAAACTGGAGAACTTCTGCTGGGGCGGGCGGCGGCTGATCAGCACCAGGCCCGGATCCTCGCTGCGGCTGTCCCGGCCGCCGGAACGGCGGCTCCGGGGCTGGCCGGATGCCTGGGAGCGGCCGCCATTGCCCCGGCCTCCCGAGCGGCTGTGCTCGGCAGACTGGTTTTTGGCCGATGCCTTCTGGTTATTGCGGGCCTGGCGCTGCTCCTGGGGCCGGTTTTCCCCGCCCTTGGAGGCGCTGCGCTGGCTGCGGCCCTCTTCCTTTTTGCCCTCGGGCTGCTGCCGCTGGGAGCGGCCGCCGTTCTGGCCGCCCTTGGCGGGACGGGAGGGCTGGGCTGCGGTGCGAGGGGGTTCCCCGGCGCCTGCCACTGCCTTGGCCGGCAGGACTGCCGTCTCGGCGCCGGTCAGGAAATGGGGGTCAAATTTCGGCTGCTGGGGCTGGCTGCCCTGGCCGGGCTGCCGGGACCGGCCGCCGTCCCTGCGGCCATGCCGCGAACGGGAACGCTTCTCCCCGCCTTCGCTGGCGCGGGGAGCGGTCTTTTTGGTTTCTTCCATGATGGTCTCCTCTTTCTTGGTGACAGGAGGCTGCACCGGCCGCACCTTGACAGGCTTGGCAGGCTGCACCGCCCTGGATTCCTTGACAGGCTGTTCCGGCTGGACAGTATCCCAGGGGTGGCCGCTCACCACCGGGATCTTTTTCCGGTTCAGCTTTTCGATGCCCGCCAGATACTCCCGCTCCTCCGGGGCGCAAAAGCTGATGGCGGTGCCGTCGGCGCCGGCCCGGGCGGTCCGCCCGATCCGGTGCACATAGGTCTCGGGCACCTCGGGCAGGTCGTAGTTGAACACGTGGGACAGCTCATTGATATCAATGCCCCGGGCCGCAATGTCGGTGGCCACCAGAACTTTGGTCCGGCCGGCCTTGAAGCCCTCCAGGGCCGCCACCCGGGCGCTCTGGCTCTTGTTGCCATGGATGGCCGCCGCCGTGATCCCCTGTTTGGTCAGGTCTTTGGCGATCCGGTCGGCGCCGTGTTTGGTGCGGCTGAACACCAGGGCATTGTGCACCGGCGGGTCCAGGTTCTGGATCAGCCAGGGCAGCAGCCGGCGTTTGTCCGCCTTGGACACAAAATACAGGCTCTGGCGAATCCGGTCCACCGTGCTGGACACCGGGTCCACCTTCACAAAGGCGGGATCCCGCAGGATCTTGGCCGCCAGGTGCTCGATTTCGGCGGGCATGGTGGCGCTGAACATCAGGTTCTGCCGCCGCGGCGGCAGCTTGGCGATCACCTTTTTCACGTCGTGGACAAAGCCCATGTCCAGCATCCGGTCGGCCTCGTCCAGTACAAAGATCTCCACTGCGGACAAATCCACATATCCCTGGCCGATCAGGTCATTCAGGCGGCCCGGACAGGCCACCAGGATATCCACGCCCTTTTTCAGCTGCTCCACCTGGGGCCCCTGGCCCACGCCGCCGAAGATGACAGCGCACCGCAGGGGCAGATACTTGCCGTACTGGGCAAAATTGGCCTCAATCTGCAGTGCCAGCTCCCGGGTGGGGGTCAGCACCAGGGCCCGGATGGCCCCTCTTCTGAGGGCCGGCCGGGCCGACAGCAGATCCAGCATGGGCAGGGCAAAGGCGGCGGTCTTGCCGGTGCCGGTCTGGGCGCAGCCCATCAGGTCCTGGCCCTGCAGCACCGGCGGGATGGCCCCTGCCTGAATCGGGGACGGCTTCTGATAGCCCGCCTGGGCCACCGCCCGCAGGATGGGTTTGGATAAATTCAGTTCTTGAAATGTCATTCTACTCCTTGGTTGCGATTGGAAAAACAGGTTGCAAAACCCTTCATGCCCGAACGCACAGCGCACGGGCATGAGACGGGCTGCCGGCAGGGCCCAAAGCCCGCCGCCGGCGGATCATTCAGCAATGCGGCGGCACTCGATGTAGTACCGCTTCTCCTCGGCGTGGCCCAGGCTGAAGGTCTTGCGGGGCAGCACGCCTCCCAGCACCACGCCCCGGAACAAATCCCCCTTGCGCATGGCGGGCAGCAGCATGCCCACAGCCCCCTCCTTTTCACAGAAGGAACGGACGGCGGCCTCGTCATGGACATAGTCTACCCGGGCTTCGGGATGGTTTTCCAGGAAATACTCCACAAATTCGTCCACTGTGCCCACACCCAGGGGGGCGCTGGGGTTTTCAAAGCTCAGATGGCACCGGTCCCGGGGACCCATCAGCTGCAGCTTCTGCTCAAAGCTGTCCCCAAACCGGATCCCGGCGAGGTTCTCGTCGCTCCATGTAACCAGGTTCAGCAGCACCGTGTCATAGCTGGTGTTGAACAGCACCCGGTGAATCGGCTCGATCTCCACCGCATCCGACCGGACGTTGCACACCTCTGCCAGGCACCAGCGGGCGGGGTGGTCCTTCTGCTGCTGGGGGGTGAGGGTCTTTTTCAGCTCCTCCCAATAGGCCTTGGCGGTGGCCAGGGAGTGGTTGCCGTCCCCCACTGCCAGGGCCATGGGCCGGTCGTTGGGGGCGCCGGGGTACTTGGCCAGGAAGGTCTCTTGGCTGCTCAGCACTTCCATGGCGTCCTCGATCTGGCGGATCAGGGCGGGGTCTTCCACCGCCCAGCCGGCCACATGGCCGCCGCCCAGCATCAGCTCCCCGTCATAGAGGGGGCGGAGCTTTTCCTTCTGGCGTCCCACCGGCTCGATCAGCAGCCGGTCAGGGTCGTCGGCCAGCATCATCACATGGGGCGTTTCCAGCCGGGCACCCCGGCGCACCGCCATACGGGGCGGGATCCGTTCTTCCACCGTGTGCTCGCTGGGGCGCACCAGGGGCAGGCTGCCCAGATGGTAGTTGTAGGCCTCCAGGTCCACCCGGCCCACCAGGCCCTGCCGCACCCGGCCGCTCTGGAGGGTCCGCTCCACATAGACAAAACCGTCCACCGCCCGGGTCAGGACCTCACGGTCGTACTGTTCCATGGCCTTGTGAATCTGATCCACCCGGGCCTGCTGGTCTGACTCTCCCAGATAGACCTCCGGCAGAATCAGCCGGAGGGCACTGGGGCCGCCGGCCGCAGCCTGTTCGGCTTTGGCCCAGTAGTCCCGGTCGCTGGTAAACTGGTCGCAGGCAATGCACCCCCACTGGCCCAGGGGCACCGATGCATCAGGCAGAAGAATATGGGCCGGCATAAAGCAGGACGTTTTTTCCATGGTTCGGTTCCTCACTCTCACACAAAAACCGCAGGTCAATCAATAAAAGCTTCCGGACCCACTGTCCCGCACCACAACGTGGGCGGCGCCCATCTCTTTCATCTGGGCTGTGGTCTGGGCCAGCTGGGCCTCGTCCCGGGCCTCCCCCGCAGGGAGGCTGATGACCAGGTTCTTGACCCCCAGCTGGGCCGGCAGGGCCCCCAGGGTGGGGCTGACGCTGGTACAGCTGTCCAGCGGGTACTCATACCACAAGGTTACCCGGCCTGCAAACCGGGCGTCCCAGGCGGCGATGTCCGCCCTCAGCTGGCCGTCCCGGCTGACGCCGCCGGTCTCACCAAAGCTCTGTTTGGAAGAGGTGGAGTGAGGGAACTGCACTGCCGACAGGCAGACCTGTTCAAAGCCGGCGTTGTACAGCTCTTCCACCAGGTCCCCCACAAACTGGACCGCCGATGCCGCATAGGGGTTGAGCCAGGGCTTGCCGCCGGCGGCCACATTGGCGGCATCCAGCCACAGGTAACTGCCGTCGCCGCTGTACTGGATGGCCATGGACCGGACGGTATAGCTGGCCACAGGATCCTGGAAAGCCGCCAGTTCCGCCACCGGCACCAGGCCTTCCTCCTTGAAGGTGGAGGCGATCAGGGCCGGGTCCACCACGGTGGCCGCCACGCTGCCCGAAGCAGCCGGCACCGCCGAAGCATAGTAGACATAGCCGCTGGTATCTTTCAGGGGGATCACCGCATAGGTCACCCCTTGGGCAGCCAGGGACTGGGCGGTGGAACGGATGGACGCCTCATCCCCCAGGGCCGACAGGCTCACCGCAGACCAGCTGCCCTCCCGGATGACGGTGCCCGCCACCGGCTCCGGCCGGGAGGATGCCGCCTCCGAAGAGGCAGCCTGGGAAGAGGCGGCTTCGGAAGAGGACGCCGCCTCGGAGGATGCCGCAGAAGAGGCCTCCGACGAAGCGGACAGGTCTCTGTCCCGCACCACCGTATACCAGGTATGGGTGGCCCAGTCCAGCACATAGGGGGCTGCCAGCCAGGCTGCACCCAGCACCACCACGGCCAGCACCACAATCCCTATGGCCTTTTTGATTTTGTCGCCGCGGCTGTAAAAGCTGCGGTGATACCGCTTGACTTTCTGCCTTCTTTTGGGCATGATTCCTACCCCTTTTCCTTACAGAATCACCGTGTGGCCCGTCAGGCCATAGATGGCCAGGGCCAGCACACCAATGTAAATCAGCGTAATGGGCATCCCGCGGAAGGCCGCCGGGATGGACTGGCTGCGCAGCCGGTTCTGGGCCTCGGTTACCAGCAGCACCGCCACCAGATAGCCGATGCCGCTGCCCAGGCCAAAGCCCATGGACTGGATCAGGCTGAAGCTCTGGGTCCGGCCCAGCAGCAGCGTGCCCAGCACGCAGCTGTTGAGGCAGGCCAGGGGCAGAATCCGCAGCAGCTGGCGCTGCCAGGGCAGCTTGACCACCGACAGGAAGGCCATTTCAATCAAACTGACCACCGCAATACAGGCCAGATAGACCAGGGGCCGGAACGCCGGGCTCAGGCCCAGGGCCCCCGCCTGGCCTCCCACATACCAGGCCAGGGGTGCCAGCAGAAGCTGGGTGATGCACTGCAGGATGCCGAACAGCACGCTGTTGGTCCGCTCGTCTCCCACCAGCTGCACCAGCCGGGACACGCCCAGCGCCCGGGTAAAGACCGCATTCTGGGCCAGGATGGCCATGAAGGCGTAGCCGAGAAAGATGGTGAGCGCCTCCTGGACCGAGCCGGGCTGTGTAATCATCACAGTATTCACGATTCGCGCCTCGCCTCCTTCTGATGGTTGACAATCACCTGGTTGCGGGCCTCATTGGCCAGGAAAGCCCGGTACCGGGCAGCCAGGGCCCGCCAGACGGCGCTGAGCACCCCCAGCAGGATGAATCCGCCCGCCGGCATGGAGGCCACAGGCAGCAGGGCCACATTGGCCGTCACCGCGACACCAAAGACGGTGCCGGAGGCCAGCCATTCCCGGATGCAGCCCACCACCAGCAGGATGACGCAGTAGCCCACCGTCACCCGCAGGCCCTTGGAGACAGCTTTCCGCAGCTTCTCCTGGACGCGGCCGTAGCGGTAGATGATCAGGGGCTCCACCACCAGCATGGGCAGGTAGATGCCCAGGGTCAGCAGGTCCATCCCAAACAGTTTCTGGAGCAGAGGGTAAAAAACCAGGTACACCACCGAGGCGGTGCCGCAGTAAATCAGGCCCCGGGGCAGCAGTTTGGCCCGAAGCTCTTCTTCGCTGGCGTGCTCCTGAAGGGGCACCAGTTTGCTGATCCAAAAGCTCAGCACCCGGGAGGGGGTCAGCAGCAGGGCCACCGCCACCGCCAGCATCAGGGCATTGCGGCCGCTGGTGGCCAGAATCACCACCGGCGCCAGGCCCATGCCCTGCATAATCACAGGGTTATTCAGGAAAATCCGGTCGTGGTGGGCGTATTTGCCCGGGTCCCGCAGGATGATTTCCGCTTTGGACTGTTTCATACCACAGCCTCCTTTTCGCTTTCCCGGGCCTTCCGGCGTTCCGGCAGGCTGTACAGCCGGTCCACAACCCGGTCCAGCCAGCCCGACAGGCCGTTCATCACCAGGATGGCGAAGCAGACGCCGGTCTCGTACACCCCCACATAGCGGAACACCATGCTCAGGCAGCCCAGCAGCACCCCATACACCACCTGGCCCAGCCGGCGGCGGGGGCAGGTATAGGGCTCGCTGATCAGGAAGATGGCGCTGTAGAGGGTGGCGCCGCTGACCAGCTCATACCGCACCAGGTTGAGCCGCGCCGGGGCGCTCTCCCAGAAGGCGGTGTGGACCAGGTCGGCCTGGCGGGGCAAAAAGAAGACGATCAGGGCACAGGCCGCCAGGAAGCCCAGGACAGCCGGCAGCTGGATATCTTTCTGGGTCCACAGGAACAAAGCACAGGCCAGCAGAATCAGCACCGCGCCGGTGCCCAGGGGCGCGGCAAATTCTCCTAGGATCAGGGACCAGGAACCGACGGTGGGCAGGCCGCCGTTGCGCAGGGTGCTGCTCATGCCCCCCACCACATTCACCGCCGAGGTGTCCCACAGAGGGATCTGGGCATAGGGCTGGGGGTACAGGAACACCTGCTGGGGCCAGGACACCGCCACCACCACATAGCCCACCGCTGCGGGATGGAAGGGGTAGCTGCCGTAGCCGCCGAAGGCTTCTTTGCCCAGCAGGACGCCGGCCACCACCGCCACCACCAGCACATACCAGCTGACGGTGGCAGGCATCAGCAGGGCGATGACCAGCGCAAAGCTTTCGTTGGACCAGTCGGCGCTGCGGTAGACCCGGTGGCGCAGGATGGCCACCAGGCGGTCGCAGAGGTTGCCGGTCAGCAGCGCCGCCAGGCACAGCAGGATGGGCCGGGGCCCGTACAGGTAGGCCGACATGCAGACAAGGGGCAGCGCCATCCAGCAGATGTGCTTATAATACCGGCCCGTCTGGGCCAGAGCCGCCTCCTGTTCTTTTCTTGTTGTTTCTTCCATGGGTTATCCTCGTCTCAACGGAGTCACACCGCCGCCAGGGACTGGATCACAGCAGCCGGGTCAGCCGCCGCAAAGACGGCGCTGCCGGCCACCAGCACATCCGCGCCGGCCTGGGTGCACAGAGGGGCCGTCTGGGCGTTGACGCCGCCGTCCACCTCCAGCAGGAACTGCAGGCTGCGGGCCTGGCGCTCTGCCTTGAGGGCGGCCAGCTTGTCCAGGGCCGAGGGCATGAATTTCTGCCCGCCGAAGCCAGGCTCCACTCCCATCACCAGCACCAGGTCCAGCTGGTCCAGCCAGGGGAACAGCTTTTCGGCCGGGGTTTTGGGGCTGATGGTCATACCGGTTTTGCACCCCGCCGCCCGGATGGCAGCCAGCACGGCGGCCGGGTCGTCCTCGGCTTCCAGGTGGAAGTTGATGAGGCCCGCCCCCGCCTTGGCAAAGGCGTCCACATAGGACAGCGGATGGCTGATCATCAGGTGCACGTCAAAAAAGGCGCCGGGGATCCCCTTGTGGAGGCTGGCCAGCACAGGCACGCCAAAACTGATGTTGGGCACAAAATGGCCGTCCATCACATCAAAATGAAGCATGCCGGCGCCTGCTTCCAGGGCCATCCGGCACTCGTCACCCAGACGGCAGAAGTCGGCGGATAAAATCGAAGGACTGATGATCGCCATGATATTTTTACTCTCCGTTGTATTTGTTTTCAAAATTCCGTTTCGTCTGCGCCGTACAGGCGGCACAGCTCACATTTTAGTGTACACGAAATCGGCACAAAAATCAAACCCGGCGCCGTCTTTTTCACGGAAATGACGTAATTACCGGCGCGCCGCCCCTTCGGGGCCGGGGGCGGTGGTATCGTCGGTGAGCTTCAGCAGGTCGCCCCGGCCCGGCACTTCCACCGGCAGGGTGAACACAAACCGGCACCACTCTCCCTGTTTGCTCTCCACCCGGATCTGGCCCCCCGACAGGTTGACCAGCACCTTGCAGATGTGCAGCCCCAGGCCGGCGCCCCGGGCGTGGAGCCCCCGGGACTGGTCCTCTTTGTAGAACCGCTCAAAGACAAAGGGCAGGGCCTCGGGGGAAATGCCCTGGCCGCTGTTCCAGATGGAAATCTCGGCTTCGGGTCCCAGCTTTTCCACGCTGAACCGGATCACCCCGCCGGCGGGGGTGAATTTGATGGCGTTGTCCAGCAGGTTGTACACCACCTGGTGGATCAAATCCGGGTCGGCGTACACCAGCACCCGCTCGTCCATGGTGAGGCCTTCCAGGTCGATCTGGCCGTCGTTGATCCGCTGTTCTGCCGACAGGGCCACCCCGGTGAGGGTTTCCCAGATGTTGAACATCCGGGCGTTCACCTGGTACTCCCCCGACTCCAGCTTGGACAGGTCCAGCATATTCTGGACCAGCCTTGCCAGCCGTCCCGTCTCCTGGGACACCAGCTGCAGATAGTGGTTGTGGAGCTCAGGCGGGATGGTGCCGTCCAGGATGCCGTCGATGAAGCCCTTGATGGTGGTCATGGGGGTCCGCAGCTCGTGGGCAATGTTCCCCATGAACTGGCCCCGGGAAGAGTCAATCTGCTGCAGGTTGGCGGCCATGGTGTTGAAGGTGCGGGCCAGGTCGGCAATTTCGCCGTCCCCTTCCACATCTTCCACCCGGACCGAAAAGTCCCCGCCGCCGAATTTCTGGGCGGCCTCGCTGATCCGGTGCAGCGGCTCGGTGAGGCTGCGCATCAGGAACATGGTCAGGACGCTGGCACAGATCAGCATCAGGCAGGCCGACAGCAGGAAGTTGGAGGCAAACCGCCCCACAAAGTCATCCAGCATCTGGCCTGAGGCACAGACAAAGATGTAGCCCTCGGTCACGTTGTCCCGGGCAATGGGCCGGGCCGAGACATAAAACTCCTCGTCAAAGGAATCCTTCATCCGGCCCAGCTCGTGGTACACGCCGCCCGCTTCCTGGGCTGCCCGTTCCACATTGTCCAGCACTTCGCCGGGGATCTGCTCCCGGGCCAGATGGTCACTGCTGGAAGCCAGTACCACCTGGCCCTGGGCGTCGGTGAAAAAGAGGTAGACGTTGGCGCTCTCCCCGATCAGATCCAGCTGATCCAGGGCGCTGTCCATCTCCTCCCGCCGGGTGATGTCGTCCCAGAAATATCCCACCGTCCGGCCGGCCAGCTCCCCCACGTCGTCCAGGGTATCAAACCGCTCCTGGGCAAAGTACCGGCTGAACAGCACCAGCTGGGACAGGCCCATCACCGCCACGCCCAGAATCAGCAGGGTGGCCACCGTGGAAAAGAAGGCCACCGATATGCTTTTCCGCATTACTGACGCACCTCAAATTTATAGCCCACGCCCCAAACCGTCTTGAGTTCCCACTTGTCCGAGGCGCCGGCCAGCTTTTCACGCAGACGCTTGACATGGACGTCGATGGTCCGGGAGTCGCCGTAGTACTCGAACCCCCACACCTCGTCCAGCAGCTGGTCCCGGGTGTAGACCCGGTTGGGGTGGGAGGCCAGGCAGTACAGCAGTTCCAGCTCCTTGGGGGGAGCCTCCACCACCTTGCCCTTGACCTTCAGCTCGTAGCTGTTCATATCCAGGCGGAGGTTGTCGAACTCCACCACGCCCTCGGCGGGCTTGTCTGCGGCCGCGCCGCCGGCGCACCGCCGCAGCACCGCCTTGATCCGGGCCACCACTTCCTTGCTGTCAAAGGGCTTGACCACATAGTCATCGGCCCCCAGCTCCAGGCCCAGCACCTTGTCGAAGGTTTCCCCCTTGGCGGTCAGCATAATAACCGGGGTGTCCCCCTCCTTGCGGATCCGGCGGCACACCTCCCAGCCGTCCAGCTTGGGCATCATGACGTCCAGCAGCACCATATCCGGCTTGATCTGGGCGTATTTTTCCAGGGCGTCCTCCCCGTCCGAGGCCAGGGTCACCTGGTAGCCCTCTTTGGTCAGGTAGAGCCGCAGCAGTTCGCAGATATTCTGGTCGTCGTCCACGACGAGGATTTTTTCGTTGGCCATGGCAGTTTCCTCCTGCAATTCCATCGCAGCGGGCGCCGGATGCACAGCAGCTTCTCCCCCTGCATTTTTGCGTGTTGCGATCTGATTTTTATTATACGGAACAGTTATGACAAAATAAAGAACTTCCCGCATTTTTCTGGTCTCCGGCGGGCTTTCGGAGGGGGTTGCAGCCATCTTTGGGATAGCATTCTTCTCCCCGCCCCGCAACCTGCGCTTTTGCAGCCCCGGCCCCGCCAAGCCTTGCTTTACGGGGGGATGGTGCGTATAATAAGGGGAGAACGCATCATACGGTACTGCGCCAAAGACGGCGCGGGCTGGACATAAAGGAGCACAGCACTATGAAATTAGGCATCGTCGGCCTGCCCAACGTGGGCAAGTCTACCCTTTTCAACGCCATCACCTCGACCCGCAACGCCGAGGCCGCCAACTATCCCTTCTGCACCATCGAGCCCAACAGCGGCATCGTCGCAGTGCCCGACCCCCGGCTGGACAAGCTGGCCGAAGTCTGGCAGACCAGCAAAAAGACCCCTGCCATTGTGGAATTTGTGGATATCGCCGGCCTGGTGAAGGGTGCCTCCCAGGGCGCCGGCCTGGGCAACAAGTTCCTGGGCCACATCCGGGAATGCGACGCCATCGTCCATGTGGTCCGCTGCTTTGACGACGACAACATCATCCACGTGGTGGAGGACGTCACCAAGGCAGAGGCCGTCAATCCCCTGTCCGACATCGACGTCATCGACTATGAGCTGATCCTCTCCGACCTGGAAGTGGTCCAGAACCGGGCCGGCCGGATGGCCAAAGCCGCCAAAAGCGGCAACAACAAGGGTGCCGCCGCCGAGGCTGCCTGGCTGGAGCGGCTGGCCGCCCACCTGTCCGAGGGCAAGCCCGCCCGCAGCTTTGACTGGGACGAGAACGACGAGGACCAGAAGACTGTCCTGAAGGAGATGGGCCTGCTGAGCTCCAAGCCGGTGCTGTACGCCTGCAACGTGGGCGAGGATGACCTGATGGAGGGCATCGAGAACAACAAGTACGTCCCCCTGGTGGCCAAGCGTGCCGCCGAGGAGGGCGCCAAGGTGATCCCCATCTGCGCCCGCACCGAGGAGGACATCGCCGACTACAGCCCCGAGGAAAAGAAAGCCTTCCTGGCCGAGATGGGCATCCAGTCCAGCGGCCTGGACAACCTGATCACCGCCAGCTACGACCTGCTGGGCCTGATCTCCTTCCTGACCGACGGCAAAAAGGAGTGCCGCGCCTGGACCATCCGCAAGGGCACCAAGGCCCCCCAGGCTGCCGGCAAGATCCACAGCGACTTCGAGCGGGGCTTCATCCGGGCCAGCGTCATCCACTACCCCGACCTGGAGGCCAACAACTTCGATTATGCCGCGGTGAAGGCCAAGGGTCTGCAGCACACCGAGGGCAAGGAATATGTGGTGCAGGACGGGGACGTCATCGAGTTCCTGTTCAACGTCTAAGGAGGTGGACCCCATGGTCATCGGTATAATGGGCGCCATGCCCGACGAAGTGGACCAGCTCTGCGACCGCCTGACCGACGTCAAGGTGGAAGAATACGGCGGGGTCAGCTATCACTGCGGCAGCCTGGCAGGGCGGCAGCTGGTGGTGTGCTGCGCCGGCATGGGCAAGGCCAACGCCGCCGCCACCACCCAGGTGCTGATCACCAGGTACGGCGCCGGGCAGATCATCTTCTCGGGCATCGCCGGGAACATGACCAGCAAGATCGGCATCGGCGACGTGGTGATCGGGGGCACCGTCCTCTACCACGACGCCCAGCTGGACATGATCTGCCAGAATCCCCCCTACCTGAAGGAATACCACGGGGACCCGGCCCTGATCGCGGCGGCGGAGGCCGCCTGCCAGGAGGCAGGGGTCCGGTACATCACCGGCAAAATTGCCACCGGCGACCTGTTCATCGGGGACAGCGCCTCCAAGGCAGCCATCGCCGCCAAATGCGACCCCGACTGTGTCGAGATGGAGGGCGCCGCCGTCAGCCAGATTGCCGCCAAGAACGGGGTTCCCTGCGTGATCCTCCGGGCCATGAGCGACAACGCCGACGAGGCGGGCCACGAGGTTCTGGTGGTCAAGAAATTCAGCATCGCGGAATATGTAGCCACCGCCACCAAGATTGTGGCTTCCATGATCCAGCGGCTGTAACGGATCCATCACAGCAAAAGGCGCTGCTTCCCGCCCGGGAGGCAGCGCCTTTTTCGTCCTTTTACAGAAACTGTTCCAGCTTGATCCGGTTGTCCTCCTCAAAATCCTGGAGCCGCTGCATCAGCCGTTTGGTGCCGGGGGCGGCGTTGGGATAGTCCTTCTGGCACTTGATGCAGTCCATCACCCCCTGGCTGCTGCCTTCGGACAGCATCTCGGCCAGGTTGCGGGTGGATTTGTCGGTGAGGGTCTTCATGCTGATCCCCATTTTGGTGTTGATCTTGGCAAAAGCAGACTGGCCCTGGGCCTGCCCGCCGCAGGCCTCCATGTCGGTGTGGGCCTCCTGGCTCAGCTCCTGGTAGCCGTTCCGCTCCCGGATCAGCTCAGCCCGGAACCGGGCGTCATCGGTCATGGGCAGGATCTGGGCCAGGGTGTTCTTGCCCATCTCGGTGTTCTGGATCACCGCTTCCAGCATGTTCAGGTTATCGTTTTTCTGGTGTTCCATCGAAAAAAGCCTCCTTTTGGTCCCAGGTTGATCCTAGTTTGCACCAAAAGGAGGCTTTTATTCTGTCAAACCTGCCGGGGCAGGAATCCTTTAGTTTTTGCCGCTGGCACAGATCTGGTTGCCGCCGGCGGCTGCGGCGGCGCGCATCCGCTGGTCGCACAGGTGGTACAGGCCTTCCCAGTGCTGCTGGCCGGAGGCCAGCTCTGCCGTGCCCGCCACGCCGATGGACAGGGTGAAGGCCACCCGGCTCATCATGCCGGTGCCGGCCACGCACTCACAGGGCATGGCGGCGTAGTGCTGGCGGACTTCCTGCTCCAGCTGGGCCGCCGTCATCCCCTCGCAGATGACCAGAAGGACCTCGCCGTGGATCCGGCAGACCACCCGGCTGCCGGGCTGGTCATAGTGTTTTTTCCACTGGTTCACAATGGTGCAGACCACCTGGTCCAGGGCAGGCTGGCCGTAGGTATAGCGCAGCCGGTCTGCATTGTCCAGGGAGACCAGAGCCGCGGCAGCCTGGCCGCCCTGGCTCAGCAGCTGTTCCAGATTCTCCCGGAACACCGTCTCCACATAGCGGCGGTTGTAGGCGCCGGTGAGGAAATCACGGTTCATGTCTTCCCGCACCAGTTCCCGCTCCCGCTCGGTCATCCGGTCTTCGGGCAGGGTGTTGCCCGCCAGGGGCGCACTCATCTGAATGCCATAACTGACCCCGCCGCAGCTGACCCGGCGGCGCAGCACACAGCTCACCTGACCCCCGCCCTGCTCATAACTCACCTGCATGGCGTCATCCTGCCAGTGGTCCTCGCACTCCGGCGGCAGTTCCACTACGCTGACGTCTTCAAAGACCGACTGCAGCGCCTGGGTCAGTTTTTGCAGATCCTGCACGTTACATCCTTGTTTCATTATCGTTTCCCCCGCTGTGCACCGGACCTTCTCCATCCGGGCAGCCTCAAAAGGCGTTTGCGCTTCCAGCTTCTCCGGTCTCCTGCCGGGGAGGCCCTCTCTTCCCTCAGACGGGCCCAATTGCCCGTCAGCTTGTCTGAATAACCAGAACCAATTAAATTATATCACGATCTACGTCTTTTTTCCAGAAGAGGGCGTAACTTTTCGCTTCAGAAGCCGAAATTTTGTCATTCTGCCAAAAGATTGTCCCGGGTGCGGCAGCTTACCTCACACTCCTGGCGGATTTGTTTTGCCAGCGCCGCCGTGGCAAAGCCTTCCTCGGCCCGCCATGCCCAGTTGCCGCCCAGGCGGCCGGGGGTGTTCAGATGGGCCTCGGCCCCCAGGCCCAGCCAGTCGTACAGCGGGATGATGGCCCGGTCCGCCGGGGAGCTGAGGGCTGCCCGGATCAAAGCCAGCCGGGCCTGGTCCGGCTTGACCGCCGCCACCTGGGCGGCGGTGGGCTTGACGCTTGCGGTCATGTGGAGGTAGGCGGCCGCATTCATCTTTTCCTTCTTTGTGGCCGTTGTCTCCCACCAGTCGTTGAGGGTGGTGTTGTCGTGGGTGCCGGGATACACCACGCAGTTCTTGATGTGGTTGTAGGGCAGGTACTCGTTGTCCCCGCCGCCGAAGGCGAACTGCAATACCTTCATGCCGGGGAAGCCGCTGTCGGCCAGCAGCTGTCGGACGCTGTCGGTCAGGTCCCCCAGGTCCTCGGCGATGATGGGCAGCTTGCCCAGGGCCTCCTCCAGGGCGCGGAACAGCTCCATGCCGGGGCCCTGTTCCCACCTGCCGGTCTTGGCGGTGGGGCTGGCCGCCGGGATGGCCCAGTATGTATCAAAGCCCCGGAAATGGTCGATCCGCACCAGGTCATAGATGGAGGCCGCATACCGGACCCGCTTGATCCACCAGGCGAAGCCGGTTTTCCGGTGGTAGTCCCAGTCATACAGCGGGTTGCCCCACAGCTGGCCGTCCGCCGAGAAGTAATCGGGCGGGCATCCTGCCACCCGGGCAAACTTGCCTTCCCCATCCAGCTCGAAGAGGCTGCCGCCCGACCATGCATCCACCGAATCCGCCGACACATAGATGGGCATATCCCCCAGAATCTGGATGCCCTTGGCGTTGGCATAGGCTTTCAGTTTGCTCCACTGCTGGCTGAACTTGTACTGCAGGAATTTCCAGAAGCCCACCTCTTCCTGGTGTTCGGCGGCGTAGCGCTCCAGGGCGGCCTTGTCCCGCAGCCGGTATTCTTCAGGCCACTGGGTCCAGGGCTTCATTTCGTGGCCCACCTTCAGGGCCATATAGAGGGCGTAATCCTCCAGCCAGTCCTCATGGGTCAGGGTGAAGGCATAGTAGTCGTCGGGATAATAGACGCTGCAGCCGTGGACCCCCACGCACCCGGCCCGCCAGGCGGCATAGGCCTCCCGCAGCAGCTCATACCGGGTGTTGTACAAAGCGCCGTAGTCCACCACACAGGGGTCTTCGCCGAAGTCCGCTTCCTCCAGCTGGTCCTTGCTCAGCAGGCCCTCCTCCTGCAGGGCTTCCAGGTCGATGAAATAGGGGTTGCCGGCAAAGGCCGAGCAGCTCTGGTAGGGGCTGTCGCCGTAGCCGGTGGGGCTGAGGGGCAGAATCTGCCAGATGCGCTGGCCTGCTGCCGCGAGGAAGTCCACAAATTTCACAGCCTCCGCGCCGAAGCAGCCGATCCCATAGGGGCCCGGCAGGCTGGATACAGGCATCAAAATTCCACTTTCACGCATGTTTCCGTTCCTCTCTTGATTCAAAGGTGCCGCCATCCGCCGGGCGGCCCTGTCTATTTTATGATATCACAACCGGTAAGTATTTTCCACAGGGAAAAATCGTGGTATAATAGCTCCACGTGGAGCTATTTGGCCAGCTGTGCACGCTCCGCGTGGATTGATTTTTTGCCTGCTTTAGCAGACATTGGCATAATAACCTTGTATGAGGTTATTTGGCCAGTAGTGCACGCTTCGCGTGGATTGGTCTTTGCCCGCTTTGGCAGACATTGGCATGACAACTTCGTATAAGGTTGTTGGGACAGTTGCCCGCACTCTGTGCGGATTGGTGTTTGCCCGCCTGGGCGGGCATCGGCGCCACGGCCCCAAAGCTGGTTTCACAGCCGATTTTGCGGGCCCCGGATGGGGCTGGAGAGGATTTCAAGATATGTTTCCAACTGAACGTTTTTACCAGGCGGACACCTACCGCACCGAGGCGCCTGCCTTAATTGCGGCCGTCCAGCCCCTGGAAGGGGGCGGCGGCCGGGTCGCCATGACCGGCACCGTATTTTATCCCGAGGGGGGCGGCCAGCCCGCTGACCGGGGCACCCTGACCCTGCCCGACGGGCAGGTGCTGCACGTCACCGACGTCCACGAAAAAGAGGGCATCATCTGGCACACGGTGGAGGCCCTGGTCCCCGAGGCCAAAGAGGGCACCCCCGTCCACCAGCAGATCGACTGGGCATGGCGGTTTGACAAGATGCAGCAGCACACCGGCGAGCACATCCTGTCCGGCACCCTCCACCGGCTGTTCGGGGCCGAGAATGTGGGCTTCCACATTGGCAGCGAGTCAGTGCGGATGGACACCAGCGTCCCTATCAGCCCCGAGGGCCTCAAACAGGCCGAGCTGGAAGCCAACCGCTTTGTCTGGCAGGACCTGCCGGTCCAGATCACCTACCCCAGCCGGGAAGAGCTGGCCCACATGACCTACCGCAGCAAAAAGGAGATCGAGGGCCAGGTGCGGATTGTCACCATCCCCGGGGCCGACATCTGTGCCTGCTGCGGCACCCATACCGCCACCACCGGCCAGGTGGGTCTGATCAAGATCCTCTCGGCCGAGCACTACAAGGGCGGGATGCGGCTGGCGGTGGTCTGCGGCGGCCGGGCCCTGGCCGAGGTCCAGGCCATGCAGGAGCGTCAGAGCGCCATTGTGGCCGAGCTCAGCGCCAAGCCCACCGAGACCGCCAACGCCGTCCACCGGGTTCACGAGGAACTCACCGCCCTCAAGTTTGCCCAGTACGGCCTGTGCGGCCAGCTCTTTGAAGCCCTGGCCGGGGCAGTAGGCCCCCACGAGGACGCCATCCGGCTGGTGCCGGGGCTGGACCCCGACGGCCTCCACCGGCTGGCAGTGCGGCTCAGCGAGGCCACCGACGGCCTGTGCGCCGCCCTGACCCCCACCGACAAGGGCTGCGGCTACTGCCTGGCCCGCCGGGACGGGGATGTCCGTCCCCTGACCAAGGCCCTCAACGCCGCCTGCAGCGGCCGGGGCGGCGGCAAGCCCGGCATCTGCCAGGGCAGCTGCGCCGCAGATCCCCAGACGGTGGAAGCCTTCCTGCGGGATGCAGCCCATTCGTAAAACAAGCATATTATAAAACAAGGAGTATATTCCATGCGCATGCGTTTCAAGCCCTACGCGCGGGCCGAGCTGCTCGCCGCCTACTTCCACATCCACGACCCCTTCCACCTGCAGGGACAGTGGCACAACCAGTTTGCCCGTCCCCAGCAGCCTCTGGTGCTGGAGCTGGGCTGCGGCAAGGGCGGCTTCATTTCCCAGCTGGCCGTTGCCCACCCTGAAAACAACTACCTGGGCATCGACATCACCGACAAGGTGCTGATTCTGGCCAAGCGGAAAATCGAGGCATCCTATGCCGCCGCAGGCCAGCCCATTGACAACGTGCGGATTATGAGCGCCGACATCGAGCGGATCCGCAATCTGTTCACCCCCCAGGACACCGTCAGCCGGATTTACATCAACTTCTGCAATCCCTGGAGCAAAAACGCTTCCTCCAACAAGCACCGGCTGACCCACCCCCGGCAGCTGATCCAGTACCGGGATTTTCTGGTGGACGGCGGGGAAATCTATTTTAAGACCGACGACGACGACCTGTTCCGGGACAGTCTGGAATATTTCCCTGCGGCGGGATACGAGATCACCTGGCAGACCTATAACCTCCACGAGAACGAGCCTGCCTGGAACATCCGCACCGAGCACGAGGGGATGTTCACCGAAATGGGGATCAACATCAAGGCCCTGATTGCCCGCAAGAAGCCCGGGGATGACAGTATCACCTGGGTAGAGCCCAAACGCCGGGGCGGCCAGGACCCCGAGGACAACGGCACCGGCGAGGCCTCTGCGCCTGTCCTGTGACCGGCACGGAGGCGTTCATGCTGTTTGGATTCACCTTTTATCAGATCGCGTTTTATTTTCTGATCTATTCCTTTCTGGGATGGTGCTGTGAGGTGGCCTATGCCGCCATCACCCTGGGCAAACTGGTCAACCGGGGCTTTCTCAACGGCCCGGTCTGCCCCATCTACGGCTTCGGGATGCTGGCCCTGCTGTTTTTCCTGACCCCCCTGGTGCACCGGTACCTGCTTCTGTTTTTCTGGGGCATGGTGATTCCCAGCGCCATCGAACTGGTGGGCGGCTGGATCCTGTACAAGATCTACCGCACCCGCTGGTGGGACTACACCGACAAGCCCTTCAACCTGGGGGGCTATATCTGCCTGGAATTCTGCATTTACTGGGGCATCGGATCGATGGTCATGATGAAGCTGGTCCACCCTGCAGTGGCCCTGCTGGTGAGCGCTATCCCCCCCACCGCAGGCTGGCTAATCCTGGCCCTCTGCTATCTGGTGTACGCCGCCGACCTGGTGGTCACCACCATCACAGCGGCGGGCCTCACCGCCGAGCTGGACGCCCTGGAACAGATCTCCGACGGCATCCACGCCGTCAGCGACGCCATGACCAGCCTCATCGGCTCCACTGCCCTGGACGCCGACCAGAAGCTGGACGAAAGCCGGCTGCAGCTCAAGCTGGCCGGCGCCGAGCTGAGCCAGCGGCTGTCCCGCCGTGAGATGCGCCGGGCCACCCGTGCCGCCCGGGCCAAGGCCGCCGAGGCCATGGACGCCGCCCGCCGGGCCGGCGAGGCTGCCCGCCTGAATGCCGCCGAGGCCGCCGAAGCCGCCCGCCTGGCAGCTGCCGACAAGATGGACCGGGCTTCCGAGCTGCTCCGTCTGGAGCGGCTGCGGGCTGAGCTGGAGGCCCGCTCTGAAGAGATGCAGGCCCAGATGCGGGCCCAGTTCCAGCACACCGCCTTTCTGGGGGCCGGCCGCCTGATCAACGCCTTTCCCCGTCTGCGCCATGGCAGCCGCCGCCTCTCCCTGGACGCTCTCCGGGAGCTGCTCCATCGGAAAGACGATGACGGCTCCAAACCTTCCAAACCATAAAAAGCTGCCGCCCGGTTTCTGGCCGGGCGGCAGCTTTTGGTTTGGTCAGGCGCTCAGCCCAGATCGCTGGGGCGGAGCACAAAATTCACTTCTTTGCCCGCCGTCCGGTAGACCAGACGGAAGGTCTGCATGTTCTCGGTGATCTGGCCAATGCAGTCCAGATAGGAAAGTCCGGTGGGGATGCTCCCGTATGTATTTTCCTGGCGGGGCTGGCCGGCGGTGCCGGTGTAGCACACGATCCCGAAGGAGCTGCTGTTCAGGTTTGTGCCGTTGTTGTAGGCCCACAGGGTGGTCGGGACCTGAACCACCTTGTTGGCGTTGGGGTAGGTGGGCAGGGTGCCGTCCTCCCCGTTTCCCTTTTCCCAGGTATAGAAGGCCTTGCGGACCTGCTCGTCGTTGTACTCGGGGTCGAACCAGTCAATGCCAAACCGTCTGTGGTACAGCTCAATGGGCTGGGCCGTATTGTTGTTGACCTCCATCCGGAAATAAATATACCGCTGGGTTTTGTTCACCTTCAGCTGGTAGTTCTCAGCAAAGTCTGCATGCTGGTTGGCAGTGACTTCCCAGGCCTCGGTCATCAGCATGGTCAGCGTCCCGCCTTTGGAATCGGTCCAGCTGGCCTTCTGCCCCAGGCCGTATTCGGCGTCGAACTTGGTGCAGCCGCCCAGCAGGCTGCCAGTGGCCAGGACCAGAGCGCCTACGCCGGCACCTCTCATAAAGTTTCTGCGGGAGATTATGCAAGACATAGGATGTCCTCCTTTAACATTTTGATGGGTGATACACCGGCCTTACAGCCCCAAAAAAGCTGCCGCGGCATGATTGTGATGTCGTTTCGATTCTATCATACGGCCTGTTCAGTGTCAATCAAAGCCCAGGATTTTTCATTTGTTACGTTCTTTTTTTATCTGCCGGGCCGGCAGCATTTTTCTTTTATCCCCACAGGCGAAACCGTTGCAACTTTTTCAGCTTTGGCTGCACAGGATTTCATCTATCCTTTTCCTGCCTGTGTCTTGCGGCCTCTCCCAACCGTCCGGTATAATAAAGTTATTCGCCTTTTTTCGTTTTTCCGCCCAGGGACAGCCTCCGGCGCCTGCGGCCCACACCCAGAAAGGATAACCGGTAACCCATGCTGCATCTTTTTGAACAACTGGACAACGGGATGAACACTGCCCTGTCCGTCACCGTCCCCCTGATTTCCGGCATCGCCGAGCTGATCGGCCTGCTCATCATTGTGGTCAGCCTGCTGCGCACTACCTATCACTATCTCCGTGTGGTGCTGGTCCACGACGACTACGACTATCATCTGGAGATGAGCACCGGCCTGATTACGGCCCTGGAATTTCTGATGGCGGCCGAGGTCTCCAAGACCATCCTGCTGCCCAGCCTGGATGCAGTGCTGCTGCTGGTGGCCACCTTCGGTTCCCGCGCCCTGATGAGCATCCTGCTCCGGGTGGAGATGCGGTCCGAGCGGGCCGAACGGGCCGAGGCCAAGCGGGACGAACGCCGCGCCGAGCGGCGGGCTGTGCTGGAATCCAGTCCCTTCTGGCCCAAGAAAGGCGGGGCCTTCGCCAGTGCAAACAAGCCGGCAGATCCGGAGGATTCGGACCCGGAATCCAAGTGAGACCTGTGATTTCATCAAAAACCGGTTCATTCTTTCCGGCGTACCTGTAAAATATTCCAAAACACTCATCAAATTCTTGACAATTCCCACAACCCGCGCTATACTGACATCGTCGAAAGCAAAGGCGCTGACAGAGAGAAATCTGTCAGCGCCTTTCGTTTTCCCCCGCTTGGCGCATCCAGTCTTTCAGGAAGAATAGAGGGCTTTCTGAGGGATGGCCCCCGCCGCAAGGGTTTGGATGCGCGGGCGTTCTCCTTCTTCTTTTTCTTTCCTTTACCAGATGCATAAAGCGAAACAGCCTCCGCCCCCACCTCCGACAGGGCGGGGGCCGTTTTGCTGTCAGGGTGCTTGCATTTTTGCCGCAGGTGTGCTACAATCTTCTCAGTTTCATCCTGACCAAGCGTGAGAGGGTCGATCCCTCTCGGATGCGGACAAACAGGAGCGGACCATGGCGCCCCCAGAGAAGGCTGCCGCCGCCAGCGCGGCGTGCTGCAAGCAGCCCGGCGTCCATCCCGTGCCCTACCACCGCGGAGTGCAGAGGCGAACCTCTGCCGGGTGTGCCCGTTACAGCACAGCGAGAGGCACTGCCCCCTGGGCGGCGCAATTCGGGTGGAACCGTGGAGCGGTTTCCGGAATCAGATTCTCCGGCGCTTCATCCCGTGTGTACGTTCTGCGGGATGAAGCGCCTTTTGTTTTTATTTCCAATCCGATTTGGAAGAAAGGAATTACTGCGATGAAGATCATCTACAATGACGGCACCGTCGCTGAGTGCCCCCAGGACCAGGAACTGCACGTTCTGCGTCACACCGCCGCCCATATCATGGCCCAGGCCATCAAACGTCTGTACCCCGACGCCGACTTTGGCTACGGCCCTGCCACCGAGAATGGTTTCTACTATGATGTGGATCTGGGCGATGTCAAGCTGACCGACGAGGATCTGGCTGCCATCGAAAAAGAGATGCACAAGATCACCAAGGAGAACCTGCCCATCAAGGCTTTCACCCTGCCCCGTCCCGAGGCCATCAAGCTGATGGAGGACCGCAAGGAGAAGTTCAAGGTGGAGCACATCGGCGATCTGCCCGAGGACGCCACCATCAGCTTCTATCAGCAGGGCGAGTATATTGACATGTGCGTCGGCCCCCACCTGACCTATACCAAGGGCCTGAAGGCTTTCAAGATCACCCAGCAGTCCGGCGCCTACTGGAAGGGCGACAAGGCCAACAAGATGCTGACCCGCATCAACGGCGTGGCTTTCCGCACCCAGGAAGAGCTGGAAGCCTGGGAGAAGCAGCAGGAAGAGGCCCGCGCCCGTGACCATCGCCGCATCGGCAAGGAGATGGGCCTGTTCATGACCGACGACCTGGTGGGCCGCGGCCTGCCCATGTTCCTGCCCAACGGCTATGTGGTCTGGCAGCAGCTGGAGGACTATATCAAGGGCAAGGAGCGCGCCCGTGGCTATCAGCACGTCATGACCCCCTGCGTCGGCACCGTCAACCTGTACAAGACCTCCGGCCACTGGGATCACTACCGCGAGAACATGTTCCCTGCCATGGAGATGGAGGGCGAGAGCTATGTGCTGCGTCCCATGAACTGCCCCCATCACATGATGATTTACGCCAACCGGCCCCATTCCTACCGCGATCTGCCCATCCGGATCGGCGAGATTGCCCACGACTTCCGGTACGAGGCCAGCGGCACCCTGAAGGGCATCGAGCGCGGCCGTCACTTCTGCCAGAACGACGCCCACCTGTTTGTGACGCCCGAGCAGATCAAGAGCGAAGTGGCCGCTGTCTGCGACCTGATCTTTGAGGTTTACAAGGACTTCAACATCACCGACTACCGCTGCGTGCTGTCCCTGCGGGACCCCAACGACAAGAAGAAGTATCATGACGACGACGCCATGTGGAACCATGCCGAGTCCGCCCTCCGCGAGGTGCTGACCGAGCTGGGCATCAACTTCACCGAGGAGATCGGCGAGGCTGCCTTCTATGGTCCCAAGCTGGACGTCAACGTCCGTCCCGCCGTGGGCGCCGAGTACACCCTGTCCACCTGCCAGCTGGACTTCTGCCTGCCTGCAAAGTTCCACCTGACCTATGTGGACCGGGACGGCACCGAGAAGACCCCTGTGGTGCTGCACCGCGCCATCCTGGGCTCCATCGACCGCTTCATGGCCTACCTGATCGAAGAGACCAAGGGCCGCTTCCCCACCTGGCTGGCCCCCACCCAGGTCAAGGTTCTGCCCGTCTCTGAGAAGACCCTGGACTACGCTTCCGAAGTCACCGACAAGCTGGCCGAGGCCGGCATCCGGGTCTACCTGGACAGCGACAACCAGAAGATCGGCTACAAGATCCGCGAGGCCCAGCAGGTGGACCGTGTGCCCTATATGCTGGTTCTGGGCGCCAAGGAGGCCGAAGCCGGCAACATCTCGGTCCGCAACCGCAAGGGCGAGACCACCACGATGGAGCTGGATGCCTTCATCAAGCACGTCTGCGACGAAATCTCCAACCGCACCTACAACATCGACTAACCTACTTTTTCGGAGAAAAAGTAGGCAAAAAGCTTTTCAACTTGTACCGCGTAACTGCTGTGCACTCACGTTACACCTAGCGGGCGGCAAACCCCCGCATCTCAATCGGCGTTTGTGCCTGCGGCACGGTACGACGGAAAGTGAAATGACCCCCAAAAGTTAGACAAAATTTAACATCAAGCAACGTGAACGGTCTGAATCCTGTATTGCACAGGGCTCAGGCCGTTTAGTTTTAGC
>CAJFNF010000005.1 GCA_904394215.1 uncultured Faecalibacterium sp. | reverse complement strand
ATGCCGAACACGGCGTCGGAAAGCTCGATCTCGCTGACCTTTTTGCCGTTCCGATCGACTACGTCAAATTTTGCCATTGTAGCTTTCCTCCTTAGGCCTTCACGCTGTTGGCCAGGGTGATGATGGTGCCCTTGGTACCGGGGACTGCACCCTTGACAGCGATCAGATTGTTCTCGGTGTCAACCTTGACGACCGTCAGGTTCTGCACGGTGACCCGCACAAAACCCATGTGGCCGGGCAGGCGCTTGCCGGGGTAAACGCGGCTCGGGGTCGAGGTCGAGCCGTTAGAACCGGCATGCCGTGCGACGGGGCCAGTGCCGTGGCTCTCACGCAGGCGGTGCTGACCGTAGCGCTTGATAACGCCCTGGTAGCCTTTGCCCTTGGAGATGCCCATGACGTCGATCTTGTCGCCAGCGGCGAAGACGTCAGCCTTGATGACATCGCCCACGTTCAGGCCGGAGACATCCTCGAGACGGAACTCGCGGAGGGTCTTCTTGGGGGCCACATTGGCCTTCTTGAAGTGGCCTGCAGCTGCTTTGTTGACCTTCTTGGCGGAAACCTCGCCGAAGCCCAGCTGAACAGCCTGATAGCCGTCGCTCTCGACAGTCTTCTTCTGCACGACGGTGCAGGGGCCTGCCTCGATGACGGTCACAGGGATGACCTTGCCGTTCTCATCGAACAGCTGGGTCATACCGACCTTTTTGCCGATAATGCCTTTAACCATTTTCTTTTCCTCCTGTAAAGGTTATTGGTTGGCGGCGCACGTCACCGCCAACATGACCCCTCGGGAAACGAGGGCATCGATGGAGCCAAGCCTTACAGCTTGATCTCGATGTCCACGCCAGCGGGGAGCTGGAGGCTCATCAGAGCCTCGACCGTCTTGTTGGACGGCTTCAGAATGTCGATCAGACGCTTGTGGGTGCGGCTCTCGAACTGCTCACGGCTGTCCTTGTACTTGTGGGTAGCACGCAGAACGGTGACCACCTCGCGATCGGTGGGCAGGGGGATGGGGCCGGAGACCCGGGCGCCGGTGCGCTTTGCGGTCTCAACGATCTTCTCTGCTGCCGCATCGATGAGCTGAACGTCGTAGCTCTGAAGACGGATTCTGATCTTTTCCTTGACTGCCATTTGGTTGTGCCTCCCGATCAATCACTGCACACTGTTCCGGGTGTCTCACATCTTCGCATTAGAAAAGCCGGTAAACCGCCACGCAGTTTTCCCGGAAAGAAATCTAGCAAAGATAAGCAGACATTGGTCCACATCGCAGTCATGCTGCGGGGACATATCCCTTCACTGTCAGTAATTCTTTCGCCCGGTTCATAGATCGGACATACTCCGCGGAAATAACCCGCATCGGCCTTGGCCGTGCGGCAACCTCCCGCATCATCGCATATCGTGGCCTGCACGACTTGTATCGCACAAGCCCTTTGCAGCCGTCAGATATTTTATCATATCCGCGCCCTTTTTGCAAGCCTTTTTTTGAAAAAAATCAAACTTTTTTCGCAGGTTTTTTGCCCTGTGCGGCCCTGCCTTTCACCAGGCGGGCCAGCTTTCTTATAATACTATAAATCGCGTGCCAACGCAAGAGGCAATCCTACAAATTCCATAAAATGCGGCCAAAAATTTTGACAAAGCGCACAAAAGAAAAGCGCCCGCAGCCGCGGGCGCTTCGACGTTCCTCTTTACTTTTTGCGCAGCTTGTCCAGCAGGGCCGGATCAGGGGTGATGTAGGCGGTCTCGTACTTTTCATACAGCACCATGCCGGGCTTCAGGTCGCTGGTTTTGCGGATGTTCTTCACCTCGGTGTAGTCCACCGCCACCTTGACCCCCTTGGCCTGGCTGGAATGGAGCACCGCCAGCTGGGCGGCCTCTTCCCGGGTGCGGTCGGGGATGTCCTTGCCGTTGCTCATCACCACCGTGTGGCTGCCGGGGGCGTTCTTGGTGTGGAACCACAGGTCCTTGCCCCGGGCGGTGTGGAGGGTCAGACGCTCGTTCTGGATGTTGTTGCGGCCCACCAGGATCTCGAACCCGTCCGACGACACATACCGGTAAAAGTCGGCGGGCTTCTGTTTTTTGTCCCGCTGCTTGTAATACTTCAGGTAGCCCTGGCTCTTGAGCTCGGCCCGGATCTCATTCAGGGCCGCCTCGCCGGGAGCGCTCTCCACCTCATAGAGAACCGTCTCCAGATAGGCGATTTCCTTTTCGCCCTCGGCCAGCAGGTCTACCAGCATCCGGGCGGCGGTCTGCTTTTTCTTGTAGGCCTTGAAGAAGTTCTGGGCATTCTGGCTGGGGCTGTACCGCGCATCCAGGGGGATGGTGACTTCCTTCCCTTCGTCGTACCAGTTGGGGACGGTGATGCTCTTCATCCCCTTCTGGGCCTGGTAGAGGTTGGCCGACAGCAGCTCGCCGTACAGCCGCAGCTGCTCGCTCTTTTCGCTGGCCGCCAGCTCCTCTTTCCGGGCTGCCTGTTTGCGGACTGCCCGCTCATACATATTGTGAACCGCCTTGTGAAGCTCCTTGCTCTTGGTCCGCAGCCGCTCGGCCCGGTCCTTCTCGGCGTAGTAGCCCTCCAGCATCTCACAGAAGGAAGGCCACTGGCGGATCTCATACCCGGCGCCGTACTGCTGGGGCCGGAAGAAGGTAAATTCCAGGGGCTTGCCCTCGGGGCTCACCACGCTGCAGGGGCAGCCGCCGGCGGCGTGCTCGGCCTTCAGCCCCTCAATGGCGTCCAGCAGTTTCCGCTGCTGGTCCTGGTCCAGTTCACAGGCGGCCAGGTCCTGGGGGCCAAAGGCCCGCCAGGCCACTTCCCGGCAGACCACCGGGCCCACCCCGGCCACCGTCCGGTTCAGGGCGCTGGCCACCGGCAGGTCCTTCTGGCAGGCCTGGGCCACAATGGAAGCGGCACTAGCGGCCAGGAAATCGGGCCGGGCCGGCTTGGGCGGGACGGTATAGGGCAGGCCCGGCAGCAGCTGCCGGATCTCGCTGTCCTCAAAGTCCACCCGCTTCAGGGCATCAATGATTTTGCCGCTCTGGACCAGCACCAGGTTGGAATACCGGCCCATCAGCTCGGCACAGAGGGTGTTGGTCACCAGGTCCCCCATCTCGTTGGTGCACAGGAAGTCAAAATAGACAATCCGGTCCCCCGGCTCCATCCGCACCCCGGTGAGGCGGCCGCCGGTGAGGTGTTTGCGCATCAGCATACAGAAGGATGGCGGGGTCTCGGGGTTCTCAAAGGTCTCGTCGGTGAGGCAGACCCGGGCCGACCCGCTGCGGGCCGACAGCAGCAGGCTGTAGGTGTCGGTGCGGGTCCGCAGGGTGATGACCAGCTCATCCCGGGTGGGTTCAAATATCTTTGCAATCTTGGCGTCGGTCACCACGCGGCCCAGTTCGGCCGCCGTCAGTGCCAGCGTCGCGGCATCCAATGCCATGGTGTTCCCCCTCTCGTGTTGGGCCCCTGCTCCCTATTATAAATAAGTAAAGGGGTCCCGGTTTTCCCGGCTGGCAATCACCGCCAGCCCGGGCACTGCCCGCTGCAGGCGGTCCGCCAGGGCGGCGGCAGCCGGGTATTCGGTGGCGTAGTGGCCGGCGGCAATCAGCCCCAGCCCCAGCCGTTTGGCGTCGATGGCAGCGTGATGGTTGGCCTCGCCGGTCAGCAGGCAGTCGGCTCCCACAGACAGGGCATCCTCAAAGAGGCTGCCGCCCGCGCCGCTGATCACTGCCAGCCGCCGGACCATCCGGCCATTGTCGGTGTACTTCACCTGGACCGCCGGCCCCTGCAGGGGCGGGACGCAGAGGGCCCCCAGACGGTCCTGGGCCAATGCTGCCAGCCCTTCCACCGTGATGGGGTCAATCGCCCCCACCCGGCCGCAGCCCCCGGCAAAGGGTTCCGGGTCCCGCATCCCAAAGATGCCGGCCAGGATTTCGTTGACGCCCCCCTCGGCGGCGTCGTAGTTGGTGTGCATGCACACCGCCGAGATCCCCGCCTGCACCAGCAGGAAGGGCACATCCTGAGGCCCCAGCTTTTTCAGGGGGGAGAAGATCACCGGATGGTGGGAAACAATGATCCCGCAGTCCAGTCGGCGGGCCTCCTCCACCACCTCGGGGGTGATGTCCAGGGCCGTCAGGGCCCGGGCCACCGGTTTCCCGCAGTCCACCAGCAGGCCCACATTGTCCCAGCTCTCGGCCAGCTGGGGCGGGGCCAGGCGGGCCATCGCCTCATAAACAGTTTGTACCGTGATCTCCATGGTTCACCCTCCCTGGATCAGACGATCCATTTCCTCTGCCTCGGGGCTGCCGTCCGGCACACCCCGCCGCAGTTTGACCAGTTTTTCCAGCTGTTTGGCCCCATAGCCCTCTGCCCCGGGCCACTGGCCGGTATCCCCGTACAGGGCCTGGGCCAGGGTCAAATGGCGGCAGACCCCATCGTATTCGGCGGCCATCACTGCATACCAGCGGCCCGCCGCCTCCACCGGCCGGTCGCAGCAGAGCCGGAACCCGTGCCCGGCCAGCCACCGCCGGAGCTCGTCGTGGCGGGTGGCGGGGATCAGCACCAGCCGCGGCCCCTGGGGCGAAAAGACCCAGGGCGCCGCCTCCAGCATTTCCCAGGCGGTCTGGGCCGACACCCCTGCAATCACGACGGTGCCCACCTCCCCCGCCGACAACACAGAAAGACCGTCGCCCAGCCGAAGCTCGACGCGGTCTTGACAGTGTGCCGTCTCTACGGTCCGGCGGGCCTTGGCCAGGGGGCCGGGCCGCAGGTCGGAACCGATTACTTTGGGGTACAGGCCCGAACAGGCCAGCGCTGCGGTCAGCTTGCCGTGATCACAGCCGATGTCTGCCACCGGCAGCCCCGGACGCACCAGCGCCGCAGCGGCTGCCAGCCGTGCATCCAGAACCATCTCAGCCCTGGGCCTTGCCTGCCAGGTGAGCGTTCAGCTTCTGGATCAGGGCGTCGCAGTCCACGCCGTGGACGGCGCAGGCTTCCTCGATGCTCTCGCCGCGGGAGGCAGGGCAGCCCAGGCAGTGCATGCCGATCTCCATGAAGTAGGGTGCGGTGGAGTTGTCCAGGTCCAGGATGTCGCCGATGACGGTCTGGCGGGTCACCTGGAAGGGCTCATCGCTGTGGTTCTTGCGGACAGAACTGAAAATATCAAACATGATGGTTATCCTTTCATGTGGTGTGTTGGAAGACTTGTACCTGTATGATACCCCAAAAACCCCCGGTTTTGCAAGTAACCGGGTCACAAAAAGAGAGCTCCCGCTGTCTTGCGGCAGCAGGAGCCCTTCGGGGTTACATCTTAGTTCTGCTTGATGCGAGCGAAGCAGTCAGAGCAGTAGACGGGGCGGTCCTCACGGGGCTGGAAGGGAACCTTGCAGGCCTTGCCGCAGGAAGCGCACACAGCGTCGTACATCTTGCGCTCACCAGTGCCGGCAGGACGGACGCCGTTCTTGCGGGCGTCACGGCAAGCCTTGCAGCGCTGGGGCTGATTCTCAAAGCCGCGGGATGCATAGAACTCCTGCTCGCCGGCAGTCCAAACAAACTCCTTGCCGCAGTCCTTGCAAACTAAAGTCTTGTCTTCGAACATTGTAGTATCTCCTCTTGTTTTGTTCTTGCCCGCGGAAGGATTGGAACACACCTTGGTTTTTGGGGACCATCGCGCCGATCGTAAGCTACCAGGGGCTTGAAGCATGAATGTCATCCTCGGGTCGAGGACTCCCTTATTGTACCCCGCTTTCCCGGATTTGTCAACCAAAAAGCAGAGGCCTGCCGCGCAAATTCCATTTCTGCCAACATAAGACATACTTTTGATTTTGTCAACTTCTGTCCCTTTGCAAAAAAAGGCCGTATGCCTGTCACGGCATACGGTCTTTGGAAGATTTTTTGTGGTTCAGGCCACAGAGCGGGCCGGAAAAATCAGTGCTGATTCTCCAGAACTTCCTTGGTGTCGCGGGCGATCATCAGTTCCTCGTTGGTGGCGATGATCAGGGTGCGGACCTTGGCGCCCCAAGCGGTGATCTCGCAGACATCGCCCTGGGGATCGCGGTTCTTGTCGGTGTCGATGCGGATGCCCAGCCAATCCATGTGGTGGCAGATCTTGGCGCGGACGATGTCATCGTGCTCGCCGATGCCGCCGGTGAAGACCAGAGCGTCCACGCCGCCCATGGCGGAGATGTAGCTGCCCACCAGCTTCTTGATCTGGTAGGTCAGCATGTCGATGGCCAGCTCGGCGCGGGCGTTGCCCTCGCGGGCTGCCTTCTCCACGTCGCGCATATCGCTGGAAACACCCGAGATGCCCAGCAGGCCCGACTTCTTGTTCAGGATCTCATCCAGCTGATGGCCGGTGATGTCCAGGGTGTACTTCAGGTAGTTGACCACAGAGGGGTCCAGGTCGCCGCAGCGGGTGCCCATCATCAGGCCGGCCAGCGGGGTCATGCCCATGGAGGTATCCACAACGCGGCCCTGGTCCACAGCGGTGATGGAAGAACCGTTGCCCAGGTGGCAGGTGATCAGCTTCAGGCGGCTGATGGGCTCCTCCAGGTACTCAGCGGCCTTGTGGCTGACGTACTTGTGGCTGGTGCCGTGGAAGCCGTAGCGGCGGACGCCGTACTTGGTGTAGTACTCGTAGGGGATGGCGTACATATAAGCCTTCGGGGGCATGGTGCTGTGGAAGGCGGTATCAAAGACAGCCACCTGGGGCACATTGGGGCCAAAGACCTTGCGGGCGGTCTCGATGCCCAGGATGCCGGCGGGGTTGTGCAGGGGGGCCAGGGGGCTCAGCTCGCGCAGGGTAGCAATAACCTCATCGTTGATCAGGCAGCTGGACTGGAACTTCTCACCGCCGTGGACCACACGATGGCCGATGGCGTCGATCTCATCCACGCTCTCAATGCACTTGCCGGCGCCGGTGGTCATCTTCTTGATGACCTCGTTGAATGCCTCGGTGTGGGTGGGGAAAATGGCGGGGGTGGTAGCCTTATGGTCGTTGGCGTCGTGGGTGATCATGCTGCTCTCCATGCCAATGCGCTCGCACAGGCCCTTGCACAGCACCTTCTCGCCGTCCATATCAATCAACTGATACTTCAGGGAAGAAGAACCACAGTTGATAACCAGAACTTTCATCTTCTTCGTTGCCTCCTGTTTCATTTTCTGCCGTCCGAGCAGCACGCCCCGGCAGAACTCCTTACAAAGAAAAGCACAAGGGCCTGTACCAGAATCCAGCGCAAAAGCGCTGCACTTTCCAAGCCATTGCGTTCCATTCGTTTACATTATATAATAGAGCCAGCGTCTTTGCAAGAGAAAAAGACCAAAAAGACCATTTCTTGTGTACAACGTTCAGGAGGCCTCATGGAGTTTGCCGGCATCATCGCGGAATACGATCCCTTTCACAACGGACACGCCTGGCAGCTGGCAGCAGCCCGCCAAATGGGGGCTGCGCACACAGCGGTAGCCCTCAGCTGCGGGCTGACCCAGCGGGGGGCGCCGCCCCTTCTGCCCGAGGCAGTGCGGGTCCGGGCCGCCCTGGAGTCGGGGGCCAGCCTGGTGTTCGCCCTCCCCGCCCCCTGGGCCATGTCGGGGGCGGAATCCTTTGCCCGGGCGGGGGTGAAGGTCCTGGCGGCGGCGGGGTGTGATGCCCTGGTGTTCGGCGCCGAGACCCCCGACGCCGCCCTGCTGACCCGGGCCGCCCGGGTGCTGGCATCCCCTGCCTACCGGGAAGCCCTGAAGCAGCAGCTGGCCGCCGGCGCCCGGAACTTTGCCGCCGCCCGGCAGGCAGCTGTGGAGCAGGTCTGCCCCGGGGCAGGCCTGTCCCAGCTGCTGGACCGTCCCAACAACAATCTGGCGGTGGAGTACTGCAAGGCCATTCTGGAATTGAAAGCCCCCCTCACCCCGGTGCCCCTGCCCCGCCAGGGGGCAGACCATGGCCAGGCCCGCACCGCCGGCCGGTATGCCAGCGCCAGCGCCCTCCGGGCCCTCTGGGCCAAAGAAGGCCCCGAGGCCCTGGCCCCCTATGTGCCCCGGCAGGCTCTGGCCCTTTACCGGGAAGCATGGGCCGCCGGGCAGTACACCGATTTCGGGGCGGTGAGCTTGGCCGCCCTCGCCCGGCTGCGGGCCCGGCAGGATTTTGCCGGGGTCCGGGGAGCCGCCGAAGGGCTGGAGCACCGGCTGACCCAGGCGGCCCGGCAGGCGGTGACCCTGGAAGGGCTGTGGGACGACCTGACCACCGTCCGCTATCCCCGGGCCCGGATGCGCCGCCTGGTGATGGATGCCGTCCTGGGCTACGGCAGCGGAGCGGGCTGGATGGACCTGCCGGCCCTGCCCCCTTACCTCCATCTGCTGGGGCTCCGGCAGGAGGCCGCCGGGCTGCTGGCCCGGGCATCCCTGCCCCTCTCCCCCTCCCTGGCCAAACTGGCCCGGGAAGATCGGGACTGTGCCCGGACTGTCCAGGCCCAGGCGGCGGCCGCAGATTTTACCGCCCTGTGCCGCCGCACCCCCGGCCCCATGGGGACCGCCTTCACCCAGCCTCTCATCAAACTGTAACAAAAAGCGGAGCCCGCCGGACAGCAGGCTCCGCTCTTTCTTTTGTTTTGCTGGTCAGGACAGGAAGTCGTCCCCCGGCAGCTGGTTCCACAGGCGATAGTAAATCCCCTTCTTTGCCAGCAGCTCCTCGTGGGTGCCGTCCTCCAGAATGCCCTCCGACCCCAGCACCAGGATCCGGTCGTAGTCCTTGATGGTGGTCAGCCGGTGGGCAATGGTCAGGGTGGTGCGGCCATGGGCCAGCTCTTCCAGGCTCTGGCCCACCAGGATTTCGCTCTCGTTGTCCAGGGCGCTGGTGGCCTCGTCCAGAATCAGGATGGGCGGGTTCTTCAGGAACACCCGGGCAATGGACAGCCGCTGTTTCTGGCCGCCCGACAGCTTGACCCCCCGCTCGCCCACATAGGTGTCGTAGCCGTCCTTCAGGCCCAGGATAAACTTCTCGGCGCCGGCCAGGCGGGCGGCCCGGGCGATCTCCTCCCGGGTAGCCCCCGGCTTGCCGTAGGCGATGTTCTCGGCCACTGTACCGCTGAACAGGTACACGTCCTGCTGGACAATGCCAATGGAAGCCCGCAGGCTCTCCAGGGTCACCTTGCGGATGTCCTGGCCGTCGATGAAGATCTTGCCGGCGGTCACATCATAGAACCGGGGGATCAGGTTGCACAGGGTGGTCTTGCCGCCGCCGGACGGGCCCACCAGGGCCAGACGCTGGCCCGCCGGGATGTCGATGCTGACGTTCCGCAGCACCTTGTTGTGGTCGTCGGGGTACTCGAAGCTGACATGGTCAAACTTGATCTGGCCCGGCCCCGGCTTGAGGGGCGCAGCCCCCGGGGCATCCTGGATATCCACCGGGGTATCCAGGATTTCAAAGAACCGCTCGATGCCGGTCATGCCCCGCTGGAACTGCTCGGCGAACTCCACAATCCGTCGGATGGTGGCAATCAGGGTGGACACATACAGGGAGTAGGCCACCAGGTCGCCGGGGGTGATCCACCCCTTCACCACAAAGATGCCGCCCCCCAGGATGGTCACCAGGTACATCAGGCCGTCAAACATCCGGGTGGAGGTCTGGAAGGCCGCCATCACCCGGTAGCTGTTCTTTTTCAGCCGCTGGAAGGTGCCGTTGCCGGCCTCGAACTTCTGGTTCTCGGTCTTCTCGGCGCAGAAGGCTTTCACCACCCGCTCGCCCAGCAGGCTCTCCTCAATCTGGGCATTCAGCTCGCCCACCTGGACCCGCTGGGCCCGCTGGGTGGCCCGCAGCCGGGTGTTCAGCTTGATGGACACCACCCCCATCAGGGGCAGGCAGAGGAACAGCAGGGCCGTCAGCCCCAGGCTGTACCGGCTCAGGATGATGAAGCTGGCCACAATCTTGACCGCCGCGATGAAGAACTCCTCAGGGCAGTGGTGGGCAAACTCGGTGACGTCAAACAGGTCGTTGGTGATCCGGCCCATGATCTGGCCGATCTTGTTGTTGGAATAGTAGGCCACACTCAGCCGCTGGAGATGGGCAAAGGCGTCCCGCCGCATGTCGGTCTCGATGTAGACGCCCATGACGTGGCCCATGTCCGCCATATAGTAAGCCGCCAGGCCGTCGATCAGCCGCAGCACAAAGTACAGGAATCCCAGCTTCAGCACCACCCCCACCGTCAAAGCTGCCAGGTCATTGACGGCGGTGTTGGTGATGTACCGGAGGATCAGAGGCAGCACCAGGTCGCAGATGCAGGTCAGGGCTGCGCAGAACAGGTCAAAGACCATGGTCTTCCAGTATTTCTGCTCATAGGGCCAGAACCGCTGCAGCAGCCGGGCCGCCGAAGTATGGCGAGCGTTGGGGTCCCCATACTTCGGTTTTTCGATGTCTTTCAAATCCACCATGTTGATTCTCCCATTGGTTTTACAATTCGTTTTGCTTTTTCCCTCAGTTTTCCCCTCAAAGGCCAGGGCTCAGCGGGTGCCGTAGTCCCGGGCGCCATAGATGGCGGTGCCGATCCGCACCAGGGTTGCGCCCTCCCGGATGGCATTTTCAAAGTCGCCGCTCATGCCCATGGACAACGTTTCCATCTGCACATTCTGGTAGCCCCGCTCCCCGGCCTGGACGAACAGCTTGTACACCTGGGCCAGGATCGCCCGGTTGGCTGCGTCGTCGTCGTTCACCGGCGGGATGGCCATCAGGCCTTTCACCCGCAGATGAGGCTGGGCCGCTGCCGTATCCAGCAGGGCCCACAGCTGTTCGGGGGAGACACCGGTCTTGCTGGCCTCCTCCCCGATGTTCACTTCCAGCAGGATATCCTGCACCAGGTCCAGCTTGGCGGCCTCCTTTTCCAGGGCCAGCACCAGACGCTCGCTGTCCACACTCTGGATCAGGGACGCCTTACCCAGCACCTTCTTGATCTTGTTGGTCTGCAGGTGGCCGATGAAATGGACCGGCTTGCCGCAGTAAGCCCCCGCCTCATAGTTGGCGCACAGCTCCTGGACATGGTTTTCCCCGAACAGGTCGATGGGCAGCTGGGCGCTCAGGGCGATGGTCTCGGGGGTGTGGGTCTTGCAGGCTGCACACAGATGGACGCTGGCGGGGTCCCGCCCGGCCTCCCGGGCTGCCTGGTCCATCCGGCGGCGGATCTCTGCCACCGCCTCAGCCATCTGTTCCAAATTCCGTTCCGGCATATTCTAAATCAATCCTCCTCTGTGTATTTGGCCCGTTCTCCGCCGATGAGTTTGGGGCGGGTCCGGGCGCAGAGCAAAATGGCGTGGCCGATGTGGTCCAGGGACAGGCGCACTGGCACCGCCACCCGCTTCAGGTGCATCCCGATGAGGGTGCCGCCGATATCCATCCCTGCATGGGCCTGGATGGCCTCCACCGCCACCGGGTGCTCAAAGTGTTTCCAGCAGGTGGTGGCCCAGCTGCCGCCGGCGTGGGGACGGGGCACCACGCAGACTTCCTCCCAGCCGTAGGCCTCGGCAGCCTCCCGCTCCAGGATCAGGGCGCGGTTCAGGTGCTCGCAGCACTGGGCCGTCAGCCAGATGCCCCGCTCCTGCAGCACCGGGGCGATGCCCGCATAGACGGCGGCCGCCGCCTCCATGCTGCTGTCATGGCCGATGTGGCCCCCTACAATCTCGCTGGAGGAGCAGCCCACCACAAACACATTGCCCTTGCGGAGATTGGCCTGGGCCAGCAGCTCTTCCACGGCCTGACGGGCCTGGGCGGTGATCTCCTGTTTTTCTTGTTCTGTCATTGCAAAACGCCTCTTTCCTTAAAAACGGAAGTAACAAACATTGGAATCGGTGCCGGGCAGGTACAGCCGGTTGCCGCTGGCAGCCGCCGCCCAGCCCGTCACCTCGCTGGAACTGTAACTTCCTTCCAGGCGGCCATCGGCATCAAAGCTCTGGGCCGCCGTGGGGCAGGGACTGAACAGCCTCTGCTGGACGCCCCGGGGCAGACGGGCTGCCACTTCCCGGAAACCGGGGTCGGCGGCCCGGCTTTCCAGCCAGTCTGACCGGTCCCAGCCATAGGCCGCATAGACACTGCCGTCCTCATCCGCGGCCAGGGCGGTGGGATAGCCGGGCAGGTCCCCGGCAAAAAGGCTGCAGCCCTTGCCGCCGGCGGTCAGCTCCCGGCTGTCGGGGTCCACCGCCCAGATGCACCGGCTGGCCAGGTCCGCCACATAGAGGGTATCACCCTCCGGGGACAGGGCCAGGCCGGAGGCTCCGGCCACCCCGCCCAGCACCCGCTGGACCGTCCGGGCCGCCGGGTCATAGACATAGACCCAGCCGCTGGCGGTGTGGCCGATCAGTTCGGCCCGCAGCACATCCGCCAGGGTGCCCGACCGGGAGCCCTGCCGGGCCGCCTCGGTGAAGTAGACCCGGCCTGCCCCGTCCACCGTCACTGCCGCCGGCCAGGACAGGGCCCGGCCGTCAATCTGGTTCACCATCTGTTGGGTGGCAGCGCCCCAGTCATCGTGGGAGGCCAGGCAGAGGGCGCCTCCCTCGCTGGTGAGGCGGGTATACCAGATATCCCCTTCCCGGTCAAAGGCAAAGGAGGTGATCACCCCCTGCTCGGTGAGCACCACCGTCAGGCCGGTGCCGTCCTCCCGCATCCGCAGCAGGGCGCTGCCCTCCCCTTCCAGGGGCCGGGCTGCCAGATACAGCCAGCCGTCCTGCCGCACCATCCAGTCGGGGGCCTGGTAGCCTTCCAGGGTCAGGGAAGCAGTCTCGGCGATGGACTGGCCCCCCTGGGGGGCCTGGGCCGCCGGCAGGCTGTAGCTCTGGGGCTGGGCGTCAATAGGCCGGAAGCCCAGGGTATACACCAGGCCCACTGCCAGCAGCACCACAAACACCAGCGCCGCAATCTGGAACCGGTGGAGGATAAAATCCCGCCGGGCCCGGCGCTCTGCCTCCCATGCGGCACGCCGGCGGGCCTCTTCGGCCTGGCGGGCCCGGAAATGCCGGGAACAGCGGGTCACCCAGCCATAGATCCCCGGCCCAAAAATCACCAGAATGATGATCAGGATCAATACAATTTCGGTCAATCCCAAACGCATGGATCGGATTCCTTTCTGTTGCCCCGCCGGCACCGGGCCGGGGGTGAGGGATGGGTCGGCTTCAGTATACCGCATCTGTGCCCTCAGGCGCAAGTGCGGGACGGCTTTTCAGCTTGAAGGAGGGCCGCCGGATGTGCTACACTGTAGGTGATTTTTTTCCAAAGGATTCACCCAAAGTTCACACTTCTTCACATTTTCCGTATTATTATTAGAGTGTAATACAATGATATGAAACCGGTCCGGCGGCCCGCCGCCGGGCTGTTTTGAATCAGAAATGGAGGATCCCCGCCCTATGGCTAAAATCTTGATCGTCGATGACGAACCCCGTATCCGGGAATTGATCCGGGAACATCTGCAGTATGCGGGCTATACCTGTGAGGAGGCTGCCGACGGCTCGGCTGCCCTGGCCCAGGTGACCAGTTCCACCTACGATCTGGTGATTCTGGACCTGATGATGCCTTTTATGGACGGTATGACCTGCCTGCGGGAGATGCGCAGCCGCCACATCAACACCCCCGTCATCATTTTGACCGCCCGCGGCGAGGAATACGACAAACTAGCCGGCCTGGAGGGGGGCGCCGACGACTATGTGGTGAAGCCCTTCTCTCCCCGGGAACTGGTGGCCCGGGTGCGGGCCGTCCTCAACCGGACCCTGGCCCACCCCGACAACGCCGCCACCGTCATGACCTTCGGGGAGCTGTCCATTGACACTGCCAGCCACACCGTCAAGGTCAGCGGCGAGGAGGTCAGCCTGACCCCCAAGGAATTTGACCTGCTGGTCTTTCTGGCTTCCAACAAGGGCATCGCCCTTTCCCGGGAGAAGATCCTGCAGAAGGTGTGGAACTATGACTATTTCGGCGAGGACCGGACGGTGGACACCCACGTCAAGATGCTGCGGGGCCATCTGGGGGCCTGCCGCAGTTACATTGTGACCGTCTGGGGTATCGGCTATAAGTTCGACCCCGACGCCCGCCGGTAATCCATGCCGCGTCTGAAAAAAGCCCGGCGCTCCGCCCCCGGCATCCGGGCCCAGCTGATGCTGTTCCTCGCCTTCATCTGCCTTCTGCTGCTGGTGCTGTACTGGTTCCTCTCCACCCAGCTGCTGGAGCCCCTCTACAACCGCCGGATTGAAAACCAGCTGTCCAGCCAGGCCGACGAGATTGTGGCCCTGATCCAGCAGACTCAGGACGAGGGGGATATTATTTCCAGCTGGAACTTCGGCGTCCTGGTGGTGAACAGCGACTTCCGCACCAAGCTGTATGAGAGCCTGTCGGCCAACACCCAGCTGACCAACTTTTGTGTAGACATCTCCGACTCCACCCTCCGCAGCGTCATCACCATTGAGAACCTGTACCCCTGCCTGCTCCACAACAGCACCCTGTCCTCCCTGTCGGGCGACAGCTCCTTCTCCTGGGACAAATCCACCGTCATCGAGATGCGCCGGGTTTGCCGCGTCAGCGGCGACTGCCTCCAGATCCTCAACACCAGCGGCGGTTCCTCCCAGGTGGTAGTGGGCCGGATGAGCCAGGACGGTTCCTATTCGGTGCTGGTGTCCACCAGCCTGGTCCACGTGGCCGAGGCCGGCCAGGTGCTCAGCGATATGCTGCCCCTGATTGCCATCCTGGTGTTCGCCTTTGCCCTGGCGGCCGCCTGGCTGTTCAGCCAGTGGTTCACCCGTCCCCTGCGGGACCTGTCTGCCGCCGCCCGCCGTGTGGCCGGTGGAGACTACTCGGTCCACGTGGAGTCCTTCCGGCGGGACGAGCTGGGCACCCTGGCCGAAGATTTCAACCACATGGCCAAGGAAGTCCAGCGGGCTGCCCAGATGCAGCGGGACCTGCTGGCCAACGTCTCCCATGACCTGCGCACCCCCCTGACCCTCATCAAGGGCTATGCAGAGACGGTGCGGGACATCACCGGCGACGACAAGGCCCACCGGGACGAGCAGCTGAACATCATTGTGGACGAGACCGACCGCCTCACCGCCCTGGTGTCCAGTGTCATGGAGCTGAGCAAGGTGACCAGCGGCGCCGACAAGTGTGAGAAAGTCCGCTTTGACATGGGCCAGCTGTGCGACGAGGTCAGCGAGCGGTATGAAGCCGTCTGCGCCCAGAACGGCTGGACCCTGAAACTGGAGATCCCCGACCAGCCCCTGGACGTCTATGCCGACCCCTCCATGATCGAGCGGGCCCTTCACAATCTGCTGGGCAACGCCATGCACCACATTGGCGCCGACGGCGTCTTTGTCCTGCGGGCCCAGCCCTGCGACGAGGGGGTGCGGGTGGAAGTGGAGGACCACGGCCCCGGCATCTCGGCCGAGGACCTGCCCTATATCTTTGAGCGGTATTACCGCTCCCGTTCCGATGCAGGCAAGGCCGGCACCGGCCTGGGCCTGTCCATCACCAAGGCCATCTTCCAGCAGCATGGCTTCCGGTTCGGTGTCCAGAGCACCCTGGGCAAGGGTTCCACCTTCTGGTTCATCATGAAGCCACCCCCTGCCGAAACCTGACAAAATCCCATCCGCCGCAGCCGGGACGTTGCATTTTGCGCCCCGGCTGTTGTATACTGTTGGAAAAGGCGGGCGGCCCCGGCGCCGTCCCGGCTTTGCCCTGGATGTGGAAAAGAAAGGAAGCGTATCCATGAACCGTATGCCCGACTGGCTCAAATGGCTGGTGATCCTCTTTGTCTTTATTGTCCTGGCCGGTTTGATGCTGGCGGTCAACGACCGGGCCTCCCGGGTGGATATGCCCGAACCGGACAATACCTTCGGCATCTACCGCTCCTCCAGCGAAAGCGAAGCCGGGTAATCCTACAAATCAAAAGGCCCTGCCGTTTTTTGCGGCAGGGCCTTTTTGTCTATCTGTCAGCTTTTCAGGACAATCTTGCCCTCCTCGGCATCCACCGTCAGGCTGCCGCCCGAGGCCAGCAGGCCGTCCACGATCCGGTTGGCGGCCTCGTCCTCCACCTGCTTGCGGATGATCCGCCGCAGGTCACGGGCGCCGAACTTGCCGCCGTCGCACCGGGCCACCAGGGCCTTGATGGCGGCGGGGGTATAGCTGTAGCTGATCCCCTTGGCCTCCATGCCGGGGCGGTATTCCTCCAGCATCAGGCCGGCAATCCCCTCCAGGGTCTCCTGGCTCAGGGACTTGAACACCACGATCTCGTCCACCCGGCCCAGGAACTCGGGGCGCAGGAACTGGCGCAGGGCCTTCATGGTCTTATCCTTGTTCATTTCATCGGCGCTCTTGTTGAAGCCAAGGCCGCCGGTGCCCTGCTCGGAAGAACCGGCGTTGGAGGTCATGCAGATGACCGTGTTGGAGAAATCCACCGTCCGGCCCTGGGCGTCGTTGATCTTGCCCTCGTCCAGGATCTGCAGCAGGATGTTCAGCACATCGGGGTGGGCCTTTTCGATCTCATCGAACAGCACCACGCTGTAGGGGCGGCGGCGGACCTTTTCGGTCAGCTGGCCGGCCTCTTCATAGCCCACGTAGCCCGGAGGGGAACCGATCATCCGGGACACCGCGTACTTTTCCATATACTCGCTCATGTCCAGACGGATCAGCGGGTCGGGGCCGGCAAACAGCTGGCTGGCCAGCTGCTTCACCAGCTCGGTCTTGCCCACGCCGGTGGGGCCCACAAAAATGAAGCTGGCGGGGCGGCGGCGTCCGGCCAGATCGGCCCGGCTCCGCTTGACGGCCTGGGCCACCAGATGGACCGCCTCGTCCTGGCCGATGATTTTCTTTTTCAGCTCGTCTTCCAGGCCGGCCAGACGGACGTACTCGGTCTCCCGGATCTTGACCGCCGGGATGCCGGTCCACAGCTCAATCACCCGGGCCAGATCGTCCATCGACACCGAAATGTCGCTGGCGGCTGCCTGGCGGGCAGGCAGGTCGGCTTCCAGCTGGGCAATCCGGGTCTTCCGCTCGGCCACCTGCTCATAGTCGATGGCCTCGTCGGTGCTGGAGGACTCCATGTCGGCTTCCTCCTGCTTGAGGGTATCCAGCTCTTTCTGGGCTTCCAGATAGGCCGAAATCTCGGGGTGGGCCAGGTTGCAGCAGGCGCAGGCCTCGTCCAGCAGGTCGATGGCCTTGTCGGGCAGGTACCGGTCGGTGATATACCGCTCGGCCAGGGTGACCGCCGCATTCACCACGCTGGCGGGCACCTTCACATGGTGGTAGTCCTCATAGTAGCGCTTGATGCCGTTCATCACGGCAATGGTGTCGGAAACGCTGGGCTCTTCCACCCGCACCGGCTGGAACCGGCGCTCCAGGGCCTGATCCTTCTCGATATACTTGCGGTACTCGGCAAAGGTGGTGGCGCCGATCACCTGGATCTCGCCCCGGGACAGGGCGGGCTTCAGGATGTTGCCGGCATTCATGGCCCCTTCGCTCTCGCCGGCGGCGGTGATGGTGTGGATCTCGTCGATGAACAGGATCACGTTCCCCGCCTGGCGCACTTCGTTCAGCAGGCCTTTCACCCGCTGCTCAAACTGGCCCCGGAACTGGGTGCCCGCCACCAGGGCGGTCAGGTCCAGCAGGTAGATTTCCTTGTCCTTCAGCTGGGCCGGCACCTGGCCCCGGGCAATCCGTTCGGCAATGCCCTCGGCGATGGCCGTCTTGCCCACGCCTGCCTCGCCGATGAGGCAGGGGTTATTCTTCTGCCGCCGGGACAGGATCTGGATGGTCCGGTAAATCTCCCGGTCCCGCCCGATGATCTCGTCCAGCCGGCCCTCCCGGGCCTTGGCAGTCAGGTTCTCACAGTAGGTATCCAGATATTTGCGGCGGGGCGGCTTCTTGCCCCCTTTGCCGTTTTTGGGGACAGAGCTGTTCTGGTCGGCCTGGCCCGCCATATTCAAGGGGAAAGTGGCGTTGCCGCCCGGCACAAAATCCTCGTCCCCGGCGTTGTCGCCGTCTTCCTGCTGCATGCCCATCATCATGGCCAGCGGGTTGGCGCCGTCCCCCATCTCCTCCATCAGGTTATCCATCCGGTCTTCCATATTGTCCATGTCCTGGTCGGACATGCCCAGCTGCTTCATCATGTCTTCCACCGGCTTGATGTGCAGTTCCCGGGCGCAGTGCAGGCAGTAGCCTTCCTGCTTCATCTGGCCGTTCTCCATCCGCTGGACGAAGATAATGGCCGGACGTTTTTTGCATCGAACGCAAACCATAGCGTTTCCTCCTATCGCAAAACCCTCCCCTCTCGTTTATGAGACAAACGGGTTGACAAGGTTGAAAAGTTGGTACCAGACGCTGGTCCCCAGGGCCGCGTCATTGAGGAAGGGCAGGTTGCCCCCCGTGATGACCACCAGTGCCCACACCACACACAGCAGCAGGAACACATCGGCCAGCCCTGCCGCGGCACCCGTCAGGATGCCCAGGGTCCGGTTGACCGTCCCCACCACCGGCAGGTGGTTCACCAGGCCCAGGACAGTCACCAGCATGCTGATGAGCATCCGCAGCGCGGCGAAGCAGAGAAAGAACAGCACCACCGAAAACACCGGTGTCAGCAGCGGGCGGATTACATCCTGGACAATGGTGTCTGCAATCACCACAGCGTTATCGGTCAGCAGGCCATCCAGGGCCCGCTGGCAGGCTTCCACCACCTGCTGGCGGAAGCTCTCGGGCAAAAACCCGGCATACCGCTGGGCGATCAGATTCAGATCCACTGCGCCCCCTGCCGACAGGTTGGCGATGATCCGCTCCCGGAAGCTTCCGGCGAAAAAGCGGTCAAACAGGGCGCCTGAGCCCCAGGCTGCCAGGCTGTGGGCGCCGACCAGGCTCAGCAGGTTGCCGCCGATCTGGACCACTGCGGCCAGCATGCCCTTCCGGGCATAGTGGATGGCAAGGCCAATCCAGACCGCAGTACAAATGATATCAAAAAGAAATGACGGATTCATGAACATCCTCGAAAAACTTTATCAGACTGGGTGGCAGAGTGCCAAAAGGCACTCAGACGGACCTCCCTCCTCAAACCCCGGGATGGCCTCAGGCCGCCGGCGATGCCGCAGAACTACCGGCGGGGTCGGATTCTTCCGAAGAGACGGCCGCCTCGCTGGAGCCTTCCTCCGGCGGGGTAATCCGCTGGACCATGTTGTCGGTGAACACAAACAGCCCGCCGCCGTTGGCCAGCATGGCCTGGGGCCGGGCGCTCATGGCCGCCGTCCACTGATAGGTGCCGTCCAGGCCAAAGCATTCCACCGAGCTGTCACACAGCAGGTAGAAGGCGTCGGACCCACGGGCGATGCCGTGAGCGGTGGGGACGGTGCCCTCATACTGGATGTCCAGGCTGCCGTCCATCAGCACCACGCTGCTGGACTGACCGCTGCCAAACAGGACCGCCAGGCCGCCGTTGGCGGCGGACAGTCCCGCCACCGCGGCCCCGCCGAACTCCCGCCGGGCCAGCTGGCTGCCGTCCGACCCGTAGAGGGCGGCGTGGGTGTCATACACCGCCAGCAGCCGGCCATTGGACAGCCATTCCAGATCCAGGGGGGTGCTGCCGGACTCCGATGTCACCAGCTGGGGATCCCCCGCCCGCAGGTTCAGCAGGTAGAGATTGGACACCACCTGCCCTTCCTGGGCGGTAAGGGTGGCCACTGCCAGCTGGCTGCCATCGGGGGAAAAGTCCATCCGCATGGGGATCCCCTCGGTGGTGGTGAGGCTCCAGGTCAGCTCCTCTGTGCGGGAGGAATCATAGACCGTCACCAGGGCCAGCTTGCGGACGTCGTCGGTGACCACGGCCAGCTGGCCCCCATCGCTGAGGGCGCAGAGGTACAGGTCCCCGTCGGTCTGGCGGCTGTACAGCTCCCGGGTGCGGCTTTCCACCCGCAGCTCAGACCCTGAGCGATTGTACAGCACAAAGCTGTTCTTCCCCGCCGCCAGGGCCGGCCGGGCATAGCCTGTGCCTATGTTGTTGAGTTTGGTGCCGCTGTGGGAATAGACGGCGCAGCCGTCCTCCCCCAGCACCACAAAGCTGCCTCCCAGCTGCTCCACCTGGTACACGGCGCCGGTGCCGGTCTGCTGGGGGAACCCCCGCTCAGGCATCAGGGCAATCCGCACCGTGTCGGCCAGGTCTTCCAGGGCCATCACCGATGTGTTGACCACCCCGGTCAGGTAAATGACCACCGCTGCCACCAGGACCACCAGCAGGATGGTCCGCCGCAGCCGGCGGCTCCGCAGCCGCTGGCGGGCTGCCTCGATGTATTCGATCCGGCCCGCAGACATTTCCTCTTTGCGGGCTCTCCGGCCGGTCTTTCTCATCCCTCTGCTTCCTTTCCCGGCGTCTGTCCTCTGTCACAGATCGCCATAATCCACATGGTGCAAAAACAGCCCCTTGGCCGGCAGGGTGGGCCCGGCGTTTTTGCGGTCGCGGCTGGCCAGGATGGCCGGCACCGCGTCGGGGTCCATCCGGCCCGCCCCCACTTCACAGAGGGTGCCGGCCAGAATCCGGACCATATTGTACAGATACCCGTCCGCCGTCACCAGGATGCTGACGGTGTCCCCCTGCCTGGTCACCCGGCAGTCGGTGATGGTGCGGACGGTGTCCCCATGGGCCGCCGCCGAACTGTGGGCCGCGCACAGGGCCAGGAAATCATGTTTCCCCACAAAGTGGGCTGCCGCCTGCTGCATCCGGCCCTCCTCCAGGCGGCCCGGCATCCGGCAGTAGTACCGCTCCTCAAAAGGGGAGTCGATGGGGCTGTTGTGAATCCGGTACAGATAGGTCTTGGTGTGGGCGGCATACCGGGCGTGGAAGCCGTCCGGCACCAGCTGCGCCTTCAGCACCCGGATGTCCCGGGGGAGTTTGGTGTTGAGGGCCAGGGGCAGCTTGGCGGGGGGGATCCCCAGCCGGGCCTCAAAGCTGAGGGCAAATCCCAGGGCGTGGACCCCGGCGTCGGTGCGGCTGCATCCCTTGATGTCGGGCCGGAAGCCGATCACCGCCTCCAGACCATCCTGGAAGGCGGCGGCCACGCTCTGCCCGTTGGGCTGCACCTGGAAACCGCAGTAGTTGGTGCCGTCAAAGGCCAGTGTCAGCAGCCAGGTCACAGGCCGTGCCTCCTTTCACAATAACACAGAATCTGCGCGAAAACGGGGGAATTTTCTCCCAAAAAACAGGGCCGCCGGGCAGGCCCGGGGCCCCGAAGCAATCAATAGTTGGGGAACACCAGCCGGGAGGCCAGGATGATCCCAAAACACACCACGCAGAAGGCCACGTCCAGGTAGTCCTGGCGGCAGCACTTCAGCACCTTCAGCCGGGTGCGGCCCTCGCCGCCCCGGTAGCACCGGCACTCCATGGCCATGGCCAGCTCGTCCGCCCGGCGGAAAGCCGAGATGAACAGAGGGATCAGCACCGGCACCAGGGCCTTGACCCGCTGGGTCAGCTTGCCGGTGTCCAGCATGGCGCCACGGGCCTTCTGGGCGTTCATGATCTTGTCGGTCTCCTCGATGAGGGTGGGGATGAACCGCAGGGCGATGCTCATCATCATGGCCAGCTCATGCACCGGGAAGTGCAGTTTGGCCAGGGGCCGCAGCAGGGCCTCGATGGCATCGGTCAGCACAATGGGGCTGGTGGTATAGGTCAGCAGGCTGGTGCCCGCAATCAGGGCCGCCACCCGGACCCCCATGATGATGGCATACCGGATGCCCTCGGCGTAGATGGTGACAAAGCCCATCTGGAACAAAGGTTCCCCTTCCCCGCTGACAAAGAAGACATTCAGCACGGCGGTGAACAGGATGATGGGCAGGATGGGCTTCAGGCTGCGGCCGATCATCTTGAGGGGGATCCGGGAGACCTTGTACATGGCCCCCAGGAACACCACCGACAGAGCCAGCCCCAGGGGGTTGGAAGCGGCGAACAGCACCGCAATATAGATGATGGTAAACACCAGTTTCAGCCGGGGGTCAAAGCGGTGGACCAGGCTGTTGCCGGGGAAGTGCTGTCCAATGGTAATATCACGAATCACTGGGCGCCGCCCCCTTTCTCCTCGCTGCGGGGCAGAGTGAGGCTCTCCCCTGCATCCCGGCGGGCCTTGGCCTCCAGGATCTTTTTCACTGCATAGGGAACGGTGTAGACATCCGCCGGGACGTCAATGCCCATCTCCCGCAGTTTCAGGAAAATTTTGGTGACCTGGGGCACCGACAGGCCCAGGGCCAGCAGTTCCTGGGCCCGGGCAAAGACGTTCTCCACCGTGTCGTACATGGCCACACGCTTTTTGGCCATCACCAGCACCTTGTCGGCGTAGCGGGCGATGTCCTCCATGCTGTGGGACACCAGCAGGACGGTGGTGCCGGTCTTTTTGTGGAAGGCCTTGATGGCCGACAGAATCGAGTCCCTTCCCTCAGGATCCAGGCCGGCGGCGGGCTCGTCCAGCACCAGGATCCGGGGCTCCATGGCCATGACGCCGGCCACGGCCACCCGCCGCTTCTGGCCGCCCGACAGCTCAAAGGGGCTGCGCTGGAGCAGCTTGTCCTCCAGGCCCACGAATTTGGCCGCCTCCCGGACCCGGCGGTCCACTTCTTTGTCGTCCAGGCCCATGTTTTTGGGCCCGAAGGCGATATCCTTGTAGCAGGTCTCTTCAAACAGCTGGTACTCGGGGTACTGGAATACCAGCCCCGTCAAAAACCGGAAGTCCCGGATCTTGGCCGGATCCTCCCAGACGTCCCGGCCGTCGATGATGATCTTGCCGCTGGTGGGGCGGTTCAGGCCGTTCATGTGGCCGATCAGGGTACTTTTGCCCGAACCGGTGGCGCCGATGATGCCCACGAAGTCCCCTTCTTCCACCTCGAAGCTGACGTCTTCCAGGGCGGTGACTTCGCCGGGCATCCCCTGGTTGTAAACATAGGAAAGGTGTTCCACCTTGATGATGCTTGCCATATTGCCCTCCCTCACTTCAGCAGCTCGTAGAGAGCCTGTGCACATTCGCCGGGGTCGATGATGCCCTCCGGCATGGGGACGCCGGCCTTTACCAGTTCGTCCCGCAGCTCAGCGGCCTGGGGTACGTCCAGGTGCAGGGACCGGACCTTCTCGGTCTGGCTGAACACCTCTTTGGGAGTGCCCTCCATCACCACCTGGCCCTGGCTCATGACAATGACCCGGTCGGCCTGGGCGGCCTCTTCCATATAATGGGTGATGGCCACCACCGTAATCCCCTGGTCCCGGTTGAGGCGATGGATGGTCTGCATCACCTGCTCCCGGCCCCGGGGGTCCAGCATGGCGGTGGCCTCGTCCAGCACGATGCAGTCGGGGCTCATGGCCACGATGCCTGCAATGGCCACCCGCTGTTTCTGGCCGCCCGACAGGTTGTGGGGGGCCCGGGTCCGCATCTCATAGATGCCGGTCATCTTCATGGCGTCGTCGATCCGGCGGCGCATTTCGTCGGTGGGTACCCCTAGATTTTCCAGGGCGAAGGCTACGTCCTCCTCCACCACCGTGGCCACAATCTGGTTGTCGGGGTTCTGGAACACCATCCCCACCTTCTGGCGGATGTCATAGAGCTTGTCATCGTCGGCGGTGTCCATCCCCTCCACCGTGACCTTGCCGGTCTCGGGCAGCAGGATGGCGTTGAAGTGCTTGGCCAGGGTGGATTTGCCGCAGCCGTTGGCACCCAGCACCGCCACAAACTCGCCCCGCTGGATCCCCACCGTCACCCCGTTCAGGGCATAGCTGTCCCCTTCCGGGTCATAGCGGAAGTGCAGGTCGGTGGCCTGCAGAATTGTCTCGTTCATCTGTCCATCTCTTTTCTGGTGGCACGCCCGTCCGGCCCTTGGCCCCGGGCTGCGCCCCATTCTCAGGTCCTGTGTGTGTTGTTTCGTCTTACAGCGACTCCCAGATCGCCGTGGAACCGCAGGGCACCACGCCGCCGGTCTCTTTCACCGGCAGGCCGATCTCGTCGCAGCTGGTGGCGCCCCCGAACTGGGGCACCAGGGTGGTTTTCAGGATATATTCCATCACCGCCGGGGAAAGCCCTGCGGTATAGCTGTTGACGGCAAAGAACAGGGGGTTCTCGCTCAGCACATCCACGCACTGGCAGATCAGGTCGTAGATGCAGTCCTCCAGCTTCCACACCTCGCCGCCGGGGCCCCGGCCATAGCTGGGGGGGTCCATGATGATGGCGTCATAGGTGTTGCCCCGGCGCTTTTCCCGGGCCACAAACTTGGAGCAGTCGTCCACCAGCCACCGGATGGGCCGGTCGGCCAGGCCGCTGGCGAGGGCGTTTTCCTTGCCCCACTGAACCATCCCCTTGGATGCGTCCACATGGCACACCGAAGCCCCCGCCGCAGCGCAGGCCAGGGTGGCGCCGCCGGTGTAGCCGAACAGGTTCAGCACCTTGATGGGCCGGCCGGCGGCACGGATCTTCTTGTCATACCAGGCCCAGTTCACCGCCTGTTCCGGGAACACGCCGGTGTGCTTGAAGCCGGTGGGGCTGACAATCAAAGTCAGCCGCCCGGGGCCCTCCCCGCAGTGAATCTGCCACCGCTCGGGCAGGGGGCGGCAGTGCTCCCAGCTGCCGCCGCCCTGGTTGGAGCGGTGGTAGACGGCGTCCGCTTTGGCCCACAGGGGGCTCTTGGGTTTGCTCTTCCACACCACCTGGGGGTCAGGCCGGACCAGGAGCGCTTCGCCCCACCGTTCCAGCCGGTTGCCTCCGGTGGCGTCCAATAATTCATAATCCTTCCAGCTGTCGGCTGCTCTCATGGTCCTTCCTCTTTCAAAATGCTCTCATTACTTTTTCAGGATGCGGCGGTTGATCCGCTCCACAATCCGCTCGGCGCAGGCCCGGATCTCCTCCAGGTTTTCGCCTTCCACCATGACGCGGATCTTGGGCTCGGTGCCCGACACACGGACCAGCACCCGGCCCATCCCCATCAGCTTCTGCTGTTCGTTCTCAATGAAGCCGGCCAGCACCTCGTCCTCTTTATAGGCGGCCTTCTGGGCGGCGTTGGCCTCCACATTGATCAGCACCTGGGGGAACTGGGCGTAGATGTCGTTCAGCTGGCTCATCTTCTTGCCGCTCTGGGCCAGCAGCTTGAGCAGCTTGCCGGCGGTCAGCTCGCCGTCGCCGGTGGTGGCGTGGTGGAGCAGGATCACATGGCCGCTCTGCTCGCCGCCAATGGCGTAGCCGTTCTCCCGCATATTCTCCAGGACGTACCGGTCGCCCACAGCGGTCTTTTCGGTGCGGATGCCCTGGCTCTCCATGAACTTCATAAAGCCCAGGTTGGACATCACCGTCACCACGGCAGTGTCGGCATCCAGCTTGCCCTGTTCCTTCATCATCAGGGACAGCAGGGCGATGATCTTGTCGCCGTCCATCTCCCGGCCCTTCTCGTCGCAGGCCAGGCAGCGGTCGGCGTCGCCGTCAAAGGCGATGCCGCAGTCGAAGCCGCCTTCCACCACTTCTTTTTCCAGCTTTTCCAGATGGGTGCTGCCCACCCCGTCGTTGATGTTCTGGCCGTCGGGGGTGACGCCCAGGAAGGTGCACTTGGCGCCCAGCCGGGGGAACAGCTTCTGGGCCACTGCAGCGGCGGCGCCGTTGGCGCAGTCGATGCAGACGTTCAGGCCGGTGAGGTCCCCGTCGATGGACTCGTACAGGTGGTCCACATAGTCCCGGATGCCGTCGGCCCGGAAGGACACCTGGCCCACCCCGGCGCCGGTGGCCAGGGGGATATCCTTGCAGTTGTTGTCGATGTGGGCCTCGATCCGGGCCTCCACCTCATCGGGCAGCTTGTATCCGGTGGAGGCAAAGACCTTGATGCCGTTGAACTCCATGGGGTTGTGGGAGGCCGAAATCACCACGCCGGCATCCGCCTTGTACTTGGTGACCAGATAGGCCACGGCGGGGGTGGGCAGCACCCCCAGGGTCTCCACGTCGGCCCCCACGCTGCACAGGCCGGCGGCCAGGGCGGCTTCCAGCATATCCCCCGACTGGCGGGTATCCTTGCCGATCAGGATGCGGGGCTTGCGGCCGGTGCTGTCGGTCAGGACAGCCGCCACCCCGCGGCCCAGCTTCATGGCAAGCTCACAGGTCAGATCCATGCCGGCAATGCCGCGGACGCCGTCGGTTCCAAAATACTTACCCATAACAATCCGTTCCCTTCTTCCGGGCCGCAGGCGGCCCTTTCTATCCAACGTTTATGCGGTTTTCTTCAAAACATGCTCTGCTGGCCGCCGTCTTCCGGGGCCAGCGTCTCGGGGGGACGCAGGCCCAGATGTTCATAGGCCAGGTGGGTGACGCAGCGGCCCCGGGGGGTCCGGGTCAAAAAGCCCATCTGCATCAGATAGGGCTCGCACAGATCCTCCAGCGTGACCGCTTCTTCACCCAGGGCAGCAGCCAGGGTTTCCAGGCCCACCGGGCCGCCGCCGTACATCTCAATGATGGCCCGCAGCAGGCTGCGGTCCAACTCGTCCAGGCCCAGCTCGTCCACGTCCATCCGGCGCAGGGCCATCAGGCAGACATCCTGGTCGATTACCCCGTCCCCCAGGACGGTGGCGAAGTCCCGCACCCGCTTCAAAAAGCGGTTGGCCACACGGGGGGTGCCCCGGCTCCGCTTGGCCAGCTCATAGGCCCCCTCGGGGGTAATGGGCTGATCCAGGATGCCGGCGCTGCGCCGGATGATCTGGGCCAGCTCGTCAGGACTGTAGAGTTCCAGCTTCAGCAGGACGCCGAACCGGTCCCGCAGGGGCCCGGTCAGCTGGCCGGCCCGGGTGGTGGCACCCACCAGGGTAAAGTGGGGCAGGTTGATCCGGATGCTCTGGGCGCTGGGACCCTTGCCGATGATGATATCCAGGGCGTAGTCCTCCAGGGCCGGGTAGAGCACCTCCTCCACCTGGCGGGACAGCCGGTGGATCTCGTCGATGAACAGCACGTCCCCTTCCTGCAGGTTGGTCAGCAGGGCGGCCAGATCCCCCGGCTTTTCAATGGCGGGGCCGCTGGTGATCCGGATCTGGACCCCCATCTCGTTGGCGATGATGCCGGCCAGGGTGGTTTTGCCCAGGCCCGGGGGGCCATAGAGCAGCACATGGTCCATGGCCTCTCCCCGGCGGCGGGCCGCCTCCAGGTAGACCTTCAGGTTCTGCTTGACCTTTTCCTGGCCGATGTAGTCTTCCAGGTGCTGGGGGCGGAGGCTGTTTTCCTCGCTGTCCGCGGTGGTCAGCCCCGGCTGCATCATCCTGGCCCCATACAGTGCTTGTTCTTCCATGGCTTACCTTCCCCCCGCCATACCCCGCAGGGCCTGCCGGATGATCTCTTCCACCGGCAGTGCAGGGTCAATCTTGGAAATGGCCAGGGCGGCTTCGCTCTGGCTGTAGCCCAGAGACACCAGGGCCGCAATGGCCTGGCCGCTGCTCTGGGAGGATGCGGCCGCAGACACGCCAGACAGATCTTCCAGCACCACTGCGCCGGCAGCCCCCTTGGCCACCTTGTCTTTCAGCTCCAGCACAATCCGCTGGGCCAGCTTGGGGCCCACCCCGCTGGCGGCCTTGAAGGCCTTGTGGTCCCCGGCGGACACCGCCAGATAGACCTTGTCCGGGTCCATGACGCTGAGGATGGCCAGCCCCACCTTGGGGCCCACCCCCGACACCCCGGTCAGCAGCTTGAAACAGTTCTGCTGCTCTTCGGTGGCAAAGCCGTAAAGGCTGATGTCATTTTCGGTGACATTCAGAACGGTGTAGAGGGTGGCCTCCGCCCCGGAACCCGGCAGGGCTGCCGCCACATTGGTGGGGCACTGGGCACAGTAGCCCACCCCGCCGCAGGAGATCACCACGCTGTCCAGGGTCTTTTTGATGATTTTCCCGTTCAGGCAATAAATCATATCCGATTCCTTTCCCCCGCTCTCAGATCGGCCCGATCCGCCGCACCGCCAGACGGCTCAGCTGGTTGGCATTGGTGTGGCAGAAGGTGATGGCCATGGCCAGGGCATCGGCGGTATCATCGGGCTTGGGGATGGCCGGCAGGTGGAGCAGGATCCGGGTCATCTCCTGGACCTGCTTTTTCACCGCCTTGCCGTAGCCGGTCACCGCCTGCTTGACCTGCATGGGAGTGTACTCATACACCGGCAGCCCCGCCTGGGCCGCCGCCAGCAGGATCACGCCCCGAGCCTCGGCCACGCCGATGACGGTGGTCTGGTTGTGCTGGTAAAACAGTTTTTCGATGGCCAGCACCTCCGGCTTGGTGTCGTGGATCACCTGGCAGACGCCGTCGTATACGTCCCGCAGCCGGCCCTCAAAGGGGCGGCCGGCGTCGGTGGTGACGGCCCCGAAATCCACCGGCGCAAACCGGTTTCCCTGATATTCCACCACGCCCCAGCCTACGATGGCGTAGCCGGGGTCAATGCCCAAAACTCTCACCCTCTGCCCTTGACCTTCCTTTCCTTCTCCGGCCTCTTTTGGGCCGAAAGTTATACTGTTATAGTATAACACAGCGCCGCCTGAATGGCAAATAAGGCCGCTGTCCTCACAAATTTTTTATTTTTCTGAAATTGCCCCCTTGCTTTTTTGCCCCAAGTATGGTATGATAGCAGAGCTGTGACGAGCAGCAGGAAAAAGAGTTGGACGGTTAGCTCAGCTGGTAGAGCATCTGCTTGACGTGCAGGAGGTCACAGGTTCGAGTCCTGTACCGTCCACCACACCCCGGAACCTTGGTCCCGGGGTTTTTCTTTTGCTCCGTTGACTTTTGGCCCCGGCCATGGTACCCTTGGATCCAGATAAGGCAGTGAAGAGAACAAGTAGGTATCTGCTGACGCCCCAGAGAGTCCCGGCCGCTGAGAAGGGATGCACAGGCAGGTATTCCGGCAGCGGAGTTCCCCCCGGGGAATCCAAAAGGCCTTGGAGCCGCATCCCGACTGCGCCGCCCAGCGGCGCTGAGACGATGATGGGCGCGCCCATTACAGCGCAGGGGTATCGGCCACGGGCCCGCACCCCGTGAGGCCGGCGGCTGTGAAACGCCGGCGAACTGAGGTGGTACCACGGAATGCACACATCCCGTCCTTGGAAACAGGGACGGGATGTTTTTGTATCCGCTCCCCGCCCCTGCCAGCCCCATGGATACAGAGAGAAAGGAGCACACCATGAACCCTTCCATTGACATTTCCTCTGTGGTGCTGCACACCGGCCGCCTCACCCTGCGGCCGTGGCAGCAGGAGGACCTGGAAGATTTCTACGCCTACGCCTCGGTGGACGGGGTGGGCCAGATGGCAGGCTGGCTGCCCCATCAGAGCAGGGCCGAAACCCAGGCCATCCTGGATCTGTTCATCCGGCAGAAAAAGACCTTTGCTATCCAGCATCAAAACCAGGTGATCGGTTCCCTGGGGATCGAGTGCTACGACGAGGACCAGCACCCCGACCTGGCCCCCTGGCGGGGCCGGGAAATCGGCTACGTGCTGGCCAAGCCTTTCTGGGGCCGGGGCCTGGCCACCGAGGCTGCCCAAGCCGTCATCGACTACCTGTTCCGGGTGGAGGATCTGGACTTCATCATCGCCGGCCACTTCACCCGCAACGCCCCCTCGGCCCGGGTCATCGAGAAGTGCGGCTTCCGGTACCTGAGCACCATCCCCTATGAGACCCAGTACGACGCTGTCGAGACTTCGGTGGAGAACATCCTGTGGAACCCCGCCCGGCCCGCCGGGCTGTAATCCCCCGCCACGCAAAAAGAAGCGCCCGCAGCAGCGGGCGCTTCTTCTGTTGGGCGGGAACTTTTTTTGAAAAAATCAATTTTCCTTATTGACAAGGATCCTTGTCAATGGTATGCTAATTATGACAACAATAGTTGTCAAAACGACATCTAAAGTTGTCATTTCAGGAGGTGCGAAACATGCCGCTTTACAATCGGCTCAAGGAACACCGGGCCCGGCTGGGGGTCAACCAGCAGGAGATGGGCCGGCTGGCAGGGGTATCCCGCCAGACCATCAGCCAGATCGAACGGGGAGATTACTCCCCCTCGGTGACCCTGGCCCTCAAGCTGGCCAAGATCTGTGGGGTAACGGTGGAAGACATTTTTTCCTATGAGGAGGACAACTGATATGAAAGATTCTGTGAACCAGGACAACCGCCGGGCGCTGCCCAAGTTCCTGGCTGTGGTGGCAGGCGCCGCTGCATTGGGCGGCGTCGCTGGATTTCTGATGGCAATGGCGGCCGAGCCCGAGACCCTGGAAGCCATCCGGGCCGGTCTGGACCGGGTGATGGAGGCGGTATGCCCCTGGGGCATCCCGGTGAGCGGCGCGGCACTTCTGCTGCCGGCCTGGCTGTACTACCGCTCGGCCCGCAGGCTGTACGCCAGCTGGGACCCCGACGCAGAAGAAGGGGCCGAGGAGATTGAGCAGCGGATGAATGTCTCGCTGCTGCTGACCAACCTGGGGATGATCTTTGCCTTCTTTTTCCTGGCGGCCAGCTTCCAGTATACTTTTGCCCCCCTGAACGCGGTGCTGTTCCTGATCGCGCTGGCCTGTATCGTCCTTTTGCAGCAGAAGGTGGTGGACCTGACCCGCCGGATGAATCCCGAGAAAAAGGGCAGCGTCTATGACATCAAATTCCATAAGACCTGGTTTGACAGCTGCGACGAGGCCGAGCGGGCCCAGATCGGCCAGGCCTCCTTCCAGGCCTTCCGGGCCGCCACACTGGCATGTCTGATTTTCTGGATGGTGCTGACCCTGATGAACTTTATGGCTGGAACCGGCCTTCTGCCGGTGCTGGTAGTCCTTGTGATCCTGGGGGTGCTCCAGGTGAGCTACAGCCTGGCCTGCATCCGGATGCGCAGCCGCCGCTGAATCACCCCAAGCAGCAAAAAAATCCGCCGTTCCCTGGGAACGTGCGGATTTTTTATGGTTCAGCCAAAGCTGCTGCTTTCATCGCCCCATGGCGGATGGATGCGGCAGCTTTCTGTTTTCAGTCTTCTTTTTTCTTCCACTTGCGCATGACGCCCACACCCAGGGCATAGGGCCCGGTGTGAACCGCGATGGTGGCACCGATCTGCAGCAGTTCGACATCACATTCGCTGGCGGGATATTTGGCCCGCAGAGCTGCCCGCAGCTGCATCCAGAAGCGGCGTCCCTCCTCGGCGTCGTAGCCGTACCCCACAATGATCCGGTAATCATCGGGGTCGGCGTTCCGCTCGGACAGGTAGCCCAGCAGCTGCTCGATGGCTTTCTCCATGCTCTTCTGGCGGCCCCGGGCCATGCCCCCCGAGAAAATCTCCCCATCGGCAAAATGGATCATGGGCTTGACGTTCAGCAGGTTGGCCGCGCGGCCGGTGACCTTGCCAATCCGGCCGCCCTTGATCAGGTAGTCCAGATTGCCCACCGTAAAGAAAATCTGGTTGGTGGGGCGGGTGCCGTTGAGCCAGGTGAGAGTTTCCTCCAGGCTGCAGCCTGCATCCCGCATGGCGGCGGCATTTTCCACCGCGGCGCCTTCGCTGACGGTGGCGGCGCCGGTGTCCACCACCTCAATCACTGCGTCGGGGTAGTCCTCCAGCACCAGCTCCCGGGCGTTGCGGGCGCTGCCCACGCCGCCGCTCATCTTGCCGGTGAAGCACAGACAGAGCACGGCGCGGCCTTCCTGGGCTTTGGCCCGGAACACCCGCTCAAAGTCCTCCAGGGAGGGCAGGCTGGTCTTGGGCATCACGTTGGGCTGGTCCACCATGAACTGGTAGAAGTCCCGGACCGCGATCTCCTCCCCTTCCTTCAGGTAGGTCTGGCCGTCGGTGGATACATAAAAGGGCACCACCGTCAGGTCCAGCTGGCGGATCAATTCCTGCGTCAGGTCGCAGGCGCTGTCTGTAATGATATCGAACATGGTTTTCTCTCCGCTTCTCAGGTACGGTGGATGTAAGCCTCCCGCTCAGCGCCCACCGAGATGTAGGTGATCTTGCAGCCCACAGCCTTTTCCAGATACAGCACATAGTTCTGGGCCTCTGCGGGCAGGTCCTCCCAGCGGCGTGCGGCAGTGATGTCGCAGTGCCAGCCCGGCAGGTACTCCACCACCGGCTGGGCGGTATCCAGAGCCTTGCCCATGGGGAACCGGGTGGTGGTGGTGCCGTCTTCCAGCTTGTAGGCGGTGACCACAGGCACCTTCTCCATGTAGTCCAGCACGTCCAGCAGGGTCAGGGCCACCTCGTCGCAGCCCTGGCAGAATACGCCATACCGGCTGGCCACCAGGTCCACAGGGCCCACGCGGCGGGGACGGCCGGTGGCTGCGCCATACTCGTGGCCGGCCTCGCGGAGCTGATGCTTCTCCTCTTCGGTCATGGCCAGCTCGGCAGTGAAGGGGCCGTCGCCCACGCAGGAGGAATAGGCTTTCATGATGCCCACCGAGTGGTCCAGCTTCCGGCCCGGGATGCCTGCGCCGATGGGGGCGTAGGCGCCGATGACATTGGAAGAGGTGGTGTAGGGATAGATGCCGAAGTCCACATCCCGCAGAGCGCCCAGCTGGGCCTCGAACAGGATCTTCTTGCCCTCCCGGTCAGCCTCATCCAGGTAGGCGCCGGCGTCGCAGATATAATCCTTGAACAGGTCGGCGTACTTCTGGAGCCAGGCCCACATCTCGTCCACGCTGATGGGGTCAGCGTTGTAGCTGCCCTCCATCACCAGGTTCTTGGCATCCACCATGGTGACCAGCCGCTTGCGGACCGAGTCGTCCAGATGGAGCAGGTCGCCCATCCGGAGGGTCTTCTTCATATATTTGTCGCCATACACATAGGCGATGCCCCGCTTGGTGGAGCCGAACTGGGCGCCGGTCTTGGACAGGCGGGCTTCCTCCAGGCCGTCCTGCAGGACGTGGTAGGGCATGGTGATGGTGGCGCGGTCAGAAATCTTCAGGTTGGCGGGAGAAACGGCGATGCCCTGTTCCCGCAGGTGGGCAATTTCGCCCTCCAGGTGATGGGGGTCGATGACCATACCGTTGCCCATGACGCACACAATGTTGGGCCGCAGAATGCCCGAGGGCAGCAGGTTCAGGACGAACTTGCCCCTCTCATTCTTGACGGTGTGGCCGGCGTTGTTGCCGCCCTGGTAACGGACCACGATGTCATAATCCTGGCTGAGCAGGTCCACCATGCGGCCCTTGCCCTCGTCGCCCCAGTTGATCCCGGTGATTGCAGTAAGCATAATTGATGACCTCTTTATGATGCTGAAGAACAGCCTTTTCCGTGCACCTTGCCCGGGATACGCTGTCCTGGATCCAGACCGCCTGTCCGGGGCCACGCCCCGGCCGGTGCCGGCGTCCGCCCGCACACTTTTATTATACCATGTATTGCACGGCAAACAAGTCCCAAATCGGGAGGTTTCACCCTGCCCGGTCCAAAACCTCAGCTCTTGGGCAGTTTGGGTTTGGGATTTTTGGTCAGGTGATGGCGGGTGCCGTCCGGCTCCTGGATCACCGTGTTGTCCAGCTGGCTCTGGAAGGAGCGGCGGATCTCGGTCAGATATTCCTGGCGGAGGGCCTGCTGTTCCACCTTTTCGGCGATGGTAAGACCCTCGGGGGTCTTGCTCTTGCGGGCCAGCTCATTGATGCGGGCGATTTTTTCCTGTGTCATGGTTTCTCCTTTTGCGCTGCGGCAGCGCTTGTGTTATACTCTCCTGTGAGAGGTGATCTTATGCCGAATGTTCCCAACTATGCGCGGGAGATGGAAGCCGTGCTGAAGGGCCTGGGGGACAAGCGTCCCCGGCTTCTGCTCCACGCCTGCTGCGGGCCCTGCTCCAGCGCCGTGCTGGAACAGCTGTCCCAATTTTTTGACATCACGATTCTGTACTATAACCCCAACATCTGGCCCGAGGCGGAATACCACCGCCGGGAGGAAGAGCTGGAGCGGTTCGTGGCCCAGGCCCATCCCCTGGGGGTGAAGGTGGTGGAGGACCGGTACGATCCCAAAGAGTTCTACGATGCCGCCAGGGGCCTGGAACAGGAGCCCGAGCGGGGGGAGCGGTGCACCGCCTGCTACCGGCTGCGGATGCGCCGGGCAGCCCAGTACGCCGCCGAGCACGGGTTTGACTGGTTCACCACCACCCTGTCCATCAGCCCCCACAAGGACGCCGCCCGGATCAACCGGATCGGCCAGGAGCTGGCCGCCGAGTTCGGCGTCCCCCACCTGCCCTCCGACTTCAAGAAGAAAAACGGCTATCTCCGCTCCCTGCAGCTGTCGGCGGAATATGGCCTCTACCGCCAGGATTACTGCGGCTGCATCTTCAGCGCCCAGGCCCGGCAGGCCGAGGAAGCCGAAAAGGCCGGGCAGGCCGCAGAACCATAACGGAATCCATCGAAAAACCCCCGCCGGGGGCCGGCAGTGCCGGTCGTCCTGCGGGGGCATTTTTGTAGAGTGACAGACCAGACCTCAGGCGTTCTTCTTGAGCGGATAGGTGATGATCTTCTTGGGGCACTTGGCGACACAGGTGCCGCAGCCGGTGCACTTGTCGTAGTCGATCCGAGCCAGGTTGTCGGTGACATGGATGGCGTCGGAGGGGCAGTTGCGCTGGCACATGCCGCAGGCAATGCAGGCGGTGGCGCATTCCTTCATGGCCACGGGGCCGCGGTCGCAGTTGGAGCACATCACCACCGGTTTGTCGGGGCCGGCAGCCTGGATCATGATCACGTGCTTGGGGCAGACGGCAGCGCAGGCGCCGCAGCCGGTGCACTTGTCCTGATCCACCACGGCCACACCGTTGACCACATGGATGGCGTCGAACTTGCAGGCCTTGACGCAGTCGCCGAAGCCGGCGCAGGCGAAGGAGCAGTCCTTGGGGCCGCCGTACAGGGCAGCGGCTGCAGCGCAGCTCTGGATGCCCTTGTAATCATAGCTGGGCTTGCAGTTGTCCTTGCTGCCCTGGCACTGGACCACGGCCTTCTTGGCAACAGCCGAAACCTCGGCGCCCATGATCTTGCCGATGGCGGCAGCAGACTTGGCGCCGCCGGGAGCGCACTTGTCGCAGGCAACGCCGTCCATGACAATGGCCTTGGCGTAGTCAGCACAGCCGGCGTAGCCGCAGCCGCCGCAGTTGGCGCCGGCCAGGCAGCCGGTGATCTGCTCGATGCGGGGATCTTCCTCCACAGCCATGAACTTGGATGCGGCAACCAGAATCACAGCACCCAGGGCGCCCACGACGGTACAGAGGACAACAGCCAATACGATACTCATTTTCCGTTTCCCCCTCCCTTAGAGCGTGACGTTGAACAGACTCTCGACAATGCCGCCAAAGCCCATGAAGGACAGGCTGGTGATTGCTGCTGCCACCAGGGTGATGGGCAGGCCCTTGAAGGGGCCGGGAGCCTCACAGACTTCCACACGCTTGCGCACGCCGCTGAACATGCACATGGCCAGCATGAAGCCCACGCCGGAACCAATGGCGCACACCAGGGACTCGATGTAGGCGACTGCAAAGCCCAGGGTCTGGACGTCAGCGCCGTAATCGTCCACCACCAGAATGGTGACGGCCAGAACGCAGCAGTTGGTGGTAATCAGGGGCAGGTACACGCCCAGGGCGTTGTACAGGGAAACCATATACTTTTTCAGGAAGATCTCGATGAACTGGACCAGCACTGCAATGACCAGGATGAAGACGATGGTCTGCAGATAGCCCAGGTCTGCGGGATCCAGCACAAAGATCTGGATCGGGAAGGTAACTGCCGTCGACATAAACATGACGAAGATAACGGCAGCAGACATACCCAGAGAAGAATCCAGCTTCTTGGAAACGCCCAGGAACGGGCAGATGCCGTAGAACTTCACCAGCACGTAGTTGTTCACAAGGATCATGCTGAAGAAGATGGCCGCGAGTTTGACGATCATTCCTTATCCCCTCCTTCCTGCAGGTCCTTCAGGGGCTGGCAGCCGATTTTGCGCTCGATGCGGGCGTCCAGCTTGTCCTCAACCCAGATGCACAGAGCCATCAGAAGGCCGAAGCACAGGAAGGCGCCGGGAGCCTGGGTCATGATGCCGATGGTGACGAAGCCCTTGGGCATGACCTGGAAGCCCAGCCAGGTGCCGCTGCCCAGGATCTCACGGATGGTGGCCATCAGAACCACCGTCAGGGTGTAGCCGATGCCCATGCCCACGCCGTCCAGAGCGGAGTCCACGACGGTGTTCTTGCAGGCGAACATCTCAGCACGGCCCAGGATGATGCAGTTGACAACGATCAGGGGCAGGAACACGCCCAGGGCGGTGTACAGGCTGTCCACGTAGGCGTGCATCACCATCTGGACGATGGTCACGAAGCCTGCGATGATGACGATGTAGCAGGGCAGATGGACCTTGGAGGGGATCACGTTGCGCAGCAGCGCGATCATGATGTTGGAGCAAACCAGAACGAAGGTGAATGCAACGCCCATGCCAATGGCGTTGGACACTGCGGTGGTGATGGCCAGGGTGGAGCAGGTGCCCAGAACCAGGCGCAGAACCGGGTTCTCTTTGATGATACCATTGGTAAGGATGCTTACCTTGGAGACTTTTTCTTGTGCCATTCTTACCAGCCTCCTTTAAGCAGCAAGTTCATTGTAGCAGTTGATGCAGTCGTTGATGGCGGTAAACAGGGCGTTGGTGGAATAAGTTGCGCCCGTCACGCCGTCAAAGTCCACACCAGCGGTGATGTTGGTGGTGCCGTCCATACCGGTGAACTGAGCCAGGTAGTCGGCCTCGCCCACCTTGCTGCCGATGCCGGCAGTCTGGGTGGAAGCGTCTGCCCAGACACCCGAGACGGTGCCGCTGGCATCAAAGCCCACAATGACGGTGACCACGCCGCCGTCGAAGCCCGACTCACCAGCCTGGACGGCGATGGAGCCGTCCGGAGCCTTGACAGCGCCGGTGACGCCGGCGGTGGTGTAATCGGTGATCTCCTCCAGCTCGGTGGCATCGGAAACAGTAGGCAGCACCTGGACGTATGCGGCCAGGGTGACAGCCTTCTGGTTGTTCTCAATCACAGGAGCGGTCACAGCATTGACCAGGGCCAGCAGCAGGCTGACCACCAGTGCGCTGAGGGTCAGAACAAGAATCGGTTTGGTGGTGCTTTCCCAAGTACTCATTTTGCAGCACCTTCCTTTCCAGCTTTCTTGGCCGGCTTGATGTAGCCATAGGGAGTCTGACGGGTTGCATCATTGATAAAGGGAACCCACAGGTTCATGAACAGCAGTGCGAAGGACACGCCCTCGGTGTAGGTGCCCCAGTAGCGGATGGCAAAGGTCACGATGCCCAGGCAGATGCCGTACAGCAGCTTGCCCTTCAGGGTGAAGGGGCTGGTGACGTAGTCGGTAGCCATAAAGACGGCGCCGAACAGCAGGCCGCCGGACAGGACGGCCACCAGGCTCTCATGCAGGCTGCGGGTGGCAATCAGATAGAACACAAACATGCTGCCCACATAGGTCAGCGGGATGGCGGGGCTGATGGTCTTGGTGAACACCAGGTACAGGAAGCCCAGCACGATGGCCAGGGCGCAGGTCTCGCCCAGGACACCGCCGTGGATGCCCATGAACAGGTCCAGCAGGTTCAGGCGGCTGGGGTCAGAAACCTGCAGCGGGGTAGCGCTTGCCAGCTGGTCCACAGCTGCGTCGGGGAAGACCCAGGCGTTCATCTCATTGGTGAAGCTGACAAACAGAACAATGCGGCCCACCAGAGCGGGGTTTGCAAAGTTCATGCCGATGCCGCCGAACAGCTGCTTGGTGATCAGGATGGCTGCCACAGCGCCCACGGCCACCTGGCCCAGGGGCATGTTGACAGGCACATTCATGGCCAGGATGATGCCGGTGACCACAGCGGACAGGTCCCCGATGGGGGACGGCTTCTTGAGCAGCTTGCAGTACAGCCACTCCAGCACCACGCAGACCACCACCGAGAAAGCGGTGACCAGCAGGGACCGCAGACCGAAGATGACCGCCGATGCCACCACCACAGGGCACAGGGCCACGATGACGTTGGCCATCAGGCCCCGGGTGGTCTCATCCGAGCGGATATGCGGGGAGGCCGAAACAATAAGTTTGGTGTCCATGATTACTTATTGCCTCCTTTTTTGATTTCATTCAGGTAGTAGGCCTTGGCCAGGCTCATCATCTGGGTGCAGGGACGCTTGGCCGGGCAGACAAAGGTGCAGGAACCGCAGTTGAAGCAGTAGTCCACGTGCAGCTTGCCCAATTCTGCCACATCGCGGGCGGCGTAGGCGCCGTTGACCTCCACGGGAGCCAGGCCCATGGGGCAGTACTCAATGCAGCGGCCGCAGCGGATGCAGGCCTGGGCTGCGGGCGGGTTGGCGGAAGCGTCGCTCAGCATGATGACGCCCGAGCAGGTCTTGGAGACAGGATAGCTCAGATCCTCCACGGCGCGGCCCATCATGGCGCCGCCGTCCACCACTTTGCCCAGGGTGACACCCTGCTTGAGGCCGGCAGCATTGATGATATCCTGATAGGAAGTGCCCACGGGAACAACCAGGTTCTGGGGCTTGGCGCATGCATCGCCGTCCACAGTGACGGTGCGCTCCACCACCGGCATGCCGGTGGCCAGATATTTGCCCAGCTTGCTGACCGAGGTCACGTTCATGACGATGGCGCCTGCATCGGCGGGCAGCCCGCCGTGGGGAACCTCACGGCCCAGGCACTTCTCGATCAGGATCAGCTCGGCGCCGGTGCCGTAGACGCTGGGCAGCGGCTTGACATCCACATTGCCCAGGTCCTTGGTCTTCTGGCACATCAGGTCGATGCACTCAGGCTTGTTCTTCTCGATGCCGATGATGCACCGGGGAATCCCGGTGTACTGGAGCACAGCCTTGATGCCGCGGATGATATCGTCCGAGCTGTTCAGCATCTCCTGGGTGTCGCTGGTCAGCCAGACTTCGCACTCGGAAGCGTTGATCAGCAGGGTATCCACCGGGGTCTTGGGCTGGAGCTTGACGTCGGTCGGGAAACCGGCGCCGCCCAGGCCCACCAGGCCGCAGGCGCGGACGGCAGCCAGGAAGCTGGCCTTGTCCGTCACCACCGGAGGCTTGACAGCCGGGTCCACCGTCTGTTTGCCGTCGGTCTGGATGACCACCGAATCACAGGCCCGGCCGTTGGACAGGCGGTAAGACTCCACCGCCGTCACAGTGCCCGAGACACTGGAGTGGATGTTGGCCGACACGAAACCGGAGGCCTCACCAATCAGGGTGCCCACACAAACCTGGTCGCCCTTCTTGACGATGGCTTTAGCCGGAGCGCCGATATGCTGGCTCATCAGGATGCGGACCTGCGCGGGCAGGGGCATCGGGACAGGCTTGCTTGCAGCAGTTGCTTTGTCATGCGGCGTATGCGCGCCAAGCGCCGCACGTTTCAGCTTGTTCAACATGAACTAACAATCCCCCATTCTGCTTATTGCCGCGGAGCTGCTGCACCTTCCAAAAGGGCGCAGTTGTCCCACGGCTGCTGCTTGACATATTTCATTGTATCATTTCCCCGTTCTAAGTCAACGCCCAATCCAGCAAAAATTTGATGAATCCAAAACTTTTTCGCCTTCCGAATAAAATCTTCCTTGATTTCGGCCTCGTTTTTGGGCATTTTTTGTCCATTTCACACATTTCATAAAAAGTTTGCAAAAAATTTTCTTTTACGCTCCCCAAGCTGCCCATAGACACTTTGGAAGGTTTTGCAGGTTTGCCATCCGGCGCAGAGTATGCTATACTAGGTTTACTACAACGCCGCTCCATGAGGAACGCAGGGGCCGCCCCAGGCTGCCCATTATCATAAGGAGGTCCAGACATGAAAGTTCTCAAAGCAATGCTCGTTTTTCTCACTGCCCTAGCCGTTGCAGCAACGACGCTGCTGCTCTTCTGCCAGGCCAAAAATGCACCTCACTATATCCGCATCTACGGCGGCGAAGAATAATCTAGTCCAAAACAAACCAAGGGCCTGCCGTCCTCCAAGCGGCAGGCCCTTGTTCTGTTCCATGCTCTTACTATATTCTTATAAAGATAAAGCCCCGTCGCTGCGCTCCAGCCGCAGCACGGCGGCGGTGATGTCGTCGGGGCGGCCTCCCTGGCCCGCCCGGGTCCGGGCTGTCTCCACCAGGGTTTGGGCGATCTGCTGGGGGGTATCCCCCGCTGCGGCCGACAGTTCCAGCTGTTTCAGCACCCAGCCGGGGCCATCCACCAGCAGGCCGTCCGACACCAGCACGGCCACATCCCCGGCTGTCATCCGCACCATCCGGCTCTGGCCGCTGACGGCCCCCAGCACCCCCACCGGCAGGCCCGCCTCCCCCACTGTCCGGGCCTGGCCCTCGTGGACAATGAAACCAGGGGCCGCGCCGGCCTTGAAAATCCGGGCGGTGCCGGTGTACAGGTCCACGCTCAGCAGGTCCAGGGTAGCCCCGCTCTCCTCTTCGCTCTTGAGGGCCAGGGCCACATTCACCAGCCGGGCCGCCAGCTCGGCAGCAAAGCCGGCCCGCAGCAGCCGGCCGGTCAAATCCGCCGCCAGGTTGCCGTCCACCGCGGCGGGGCGACCGGTGCCCATGCCGTCGCAGAGGATCATCTGGGCGGCGGTGGGGCTGCAGAACTGCTGGACTGCGTCCCCCGACACATCCCCGCGGGCGGCAGCCCCCGCCCAGCCAAACACCGCCCGCAGCAGGGGTTTTTCGTTGAACAGCAGGGTGGTGACCCCCTTGCAGCTCAGCTTCTGGGGCGTCTCAAAGCTGCGGCGGCAGAGTTTCCCCACCTCCCCCGCCAGGGCCGACAGTTCTCCCTGGCTGAACCGGGCCCGGGGCAGGGTCACTGCCGCCCTGGTCCGGCCCAGGTCATCCAGGGTGACCGCACATTCCAGGGGCGGCATTCCCAGGGAAGAGAAGAAAGCTGCCACCCGGCCCGACTTGTAGGGCTCGGGGCTGCCGGGGCTGCCCAGCTGATCCCCCAGGGCACTGAGGGCCTGGGCCACTGCGCTGTATTGCTCGGTGAGGGCAGTCCGCATGGCCTCAGCATGGACCCGGGCCTCCTGCCGGCTCTTGTAGAGGGCAAAGGAGCGGGTCACCGTCCCGGACAAAGCCGCCGGGTGGATGCAGCGGGACAGCTGCCCCGGCAGATCCTGGGCTTCCAGCTGCTGTTTTTCCTCCAGAACCGGCCGCAGGGCGTTGAACCCCTCCATGGTGACGGCGTATTCTTCTTTCCAGCAGGCCTCCTTCCGGCCGCAGTTGGCGCAGAGGGTGTCGTGGGTGTTGTCCACCACCCAGCGCCAGCCCTCCTGCCGGTGGGGCAGGCCTTCGTACACTTTATTGACGGTATCCGCCAGCGACGACAGGCTCTCGGCGGCGGCGTTCAGCCGGGTGGCTGCCGCCGACAGCTGGGGCTTGTCCGCCGTTTCAGCCGGGTCCCGGGCCAGGCTGGCATCCCGCAGCAGGTACCGCCGGGGGATCACCAGGCATGCCCCGGCCCCGATGCCCAGGGCCGCCAGAGAATCAAAGGCCATTCCGGGCGGCTGGACCGCCAGAATCCCCAGCAGGGCACCGCCGCTGTAAAACGCAGCACAGACCCACTTGTCCCCCTGGGCCAGCAGGCCCAGTGCCGCCCCGCAGCACAATCCCACGCCCCCCAGGGCCAGCGAAGGGTCGGCACAGCACAGCCCCGCTGCGGCCACACCCGCGCTGCTGAGGGCGGGCTGGATCTTCCCCCGGCAGGCAAGTACCAATGTATAGAGTACGGCGGCGGCCAGGCCCGGGTTGACCGGGCTCCATGGGATGCCGCCCAGGGCCGCTGCCCCGCACAAAACCAGAATCAGCCGCCCGGCCCCCGGTTTTTCGGCGGGGAAATGCCGGAGGATCCAGCCGGTCCCGGCGGCCAGCACCGCGTCCGCTCCCGAGAACAGCAGCCCATCCCCGCCTATGTACATCCGGAAACAGAAGGCGCTGCCCATCAGCAGGACGCACCCCGACACCATGGCCGGCAGATACCGCCGAGGCCACAGCCACCGGGCCACCACCGCCCCGCCCACGGCACAGATCAGGCAGACGGTCCGCACACCCTGCCCCCGCAGCAGCAAAGCCAGCACCGCCCCGGCCCCGCAGGCCGCAAAGCAGTCCTCCCCCAGCCCCAGCACCAGCCCCAGGGCAAAGGGGCACAGCTGGCCGTAGAGGAGAGCCCAGCCCCCTGCCAAACCTGCCGTCAGCCCAAACAGCTGCCGCATCACCCCACTGACCTGTCCCCGGCGCACCAGCGCCTCCTGGTCCTTGTTCCGCACCGGCAGCGGCGAAGTGAAGGGTCCAAAGCCCACAAAACCTTTATCCATAGCCAAAAGCCCCCTGTTCTTGATGCATTCCAAAGCTGCTCTGTGCATATACTCTAACAGGGCCGGGCTGCACTTTTTGCCGCATACCGTCCTCTTGCCCAAATGATCCAAAACAAGATCAAAAAGACCCTGTACAGCCGTTTTTGGCCATACAGGGTCTTTTTTGTTTGTGATGATGGGTGCTGCGCGGTTATTCGCCCACCGCCGCCTTCAGGCGGTCGATGGCCAGGTGGAGCCGCTCCACCGTCTTGTCCCGGCCCATCATGCAGGCCAGGTCCACGCCGCCGCCGGGGGTCCGCTGCTTGCCCGACAGGGCAATGCCCAGGGGGTACAGCAGCCAGCCGTTCTTCTTTTCCATCCGCTCGGCCAGGGCCTTGCAGGACTCAAACAGGCCGTCCCGGTCTGCGTAATCGGTGCCTTCATCCGACAGCAGCAGCTCCAGGGCCGTCAGGGCTTCCAGGGCCGAGGCGGGGGTGGTCTTCTGCTTCTTGTTGGTGTACAGGCTCAGATCGTAGTCGGGCAGGGTGTCAAAGAAGTCGATCTGGGGCGGGATGTCGCTGAGCATCTCGCACCGGGGCTGCAGGTTGGCGCACAGCAGATCCCGGTTGATGGGGCAGTGCACCGCCTGGTCAATCCAGGGGTCTGCCTTCTGGCGGAACTCCTCGGGGCTCAGCCGGCGGATGTACTCAGCATTGATGGCCCGCAGCTTGAGGGGGTCAAAAATGGCGGGAGACTTGGAAATGCCGGCGGGGTCCCAGATCTTCACCAGCTCGGGCAGGGAGAAGATCTCCTGCTCGGCGTACTCGCCCTTGGGGCTCCAGCCCAGCAGGCAGATATAGTTCAGGATGGCCTGGGGCAGGCAGCCCTTGGCAATCAGGTCCTGGTAGCTGGCGTCGCCGTTCCGCTTGGACAGCTTGTTCTGGGCGTCCTTCATCACCGGCGGGCAGTGGATGTACACCGGGATTTCCCAGCCGAAGGCCTGGTACAGCAGGTTGTACTTGGGGGTGGAGGACAGGTATTCGCTGCCCCGGATCACGTGGGTGATCCCCATCAGGTGGTCGTCCACCACGTTGGCAAAGTTGTAGGTGGGCATGCCGTCGCTCTTGATCAGGATCTGGTCGTCCATCTCGCTGTTGTTCACTTCGATGTGGCCGTAGACCAGGTCGTCAAAGCTGGTGACGCCGGTGCGGGGGATCTTCTGGCGGATGACGTAGGGTTCGCCGGCGGCCAGCCGGGCCTTGACTTCCTCGGCGGGCAGGTCCCGGCAGCAGCCGTCATAATGGGTCATCTCGCCCCGGGCCCGCTGCTCGGCGTGGAGGGCATCCAGCCGCTCGCTGGAGCAGAAGCAGTAGTAGGCCTTGCCGTCTGCCACCAGCTGCTCGGCGTACTGCTTGAACAGGCCCATCCGCTCGCTCTGGACATAGGGGCCCACCGGGCCGCCCACGTCGGGGCCTTCGTCCCACAGCAGGCCGGCCTCGCGGCAAGTGTTGTAGATCACGTCCACCGCGCCTTCCACATACCGCTCCTGATCGGTATCCTCGATCCGCAGGATGAAGGTGCCGCCGCTGTGCTTGGCGGTCAGGTAGGCATACAGCGCCGTGCGCAGGTTGCCCACATGCATATAGCCGGTGGGCGACGGCGCAAAGCGGGTGCGTACTTTCTTGTCTTGCATGGTGATTTCTCCTCTATTCCAGGCTGCAAAAAACAGCGTTCTCTCAAAAGACAGTCTTAGTTTACCCGCTTGCCCGGCGTTTGTCAATGCGGATTGAAGGCAGCTTTCCTATTTTATATAGCTTTCCACTTGACAAACAGGGGTCCGGTGCATACAATAACATCTGTAAGCCGCATCGGCGCGGCGACGGCTCGCGCCGGATTTGCAGCTTGGCACGCTGAATGTTCACCCGGCATCCTGCATTGGATGCCGGGTTTTTTGCGGCAATGCCCCCGGAAGGGACAACCCGTGTCTGTGTCCCCCGGGTTAGAAGGGTTTTTTGGGAAAAGGAGATTCAAAAATCATGAGAAAGAACAAAATTCTGGCTCTCTGCCTGTCGGCCCTGATGGTGGCCGGCCTGGCAGGCTGCGGCGGCTCTTCCAGCACCGCATCTTCCACCGCATCCAGCGCTTCCTCTGCTGCCGGCAGCACCGCTTCCTCTGCAGCCGCTGAAGCACCCGACGGCGACGGCGATCCCACCACCCTGACGGTGGCCATGGAGTGCGCCTACGCCCCCTACAACTGGACCCAGACCACCGATGAGAACGGTGCCGTCCAGATCCGCGATTCCAGCGACTACGCCTACGGCTACGATGTCATGATGGCCAAGAAGATCGCCGAGGCCCTGGGCCAGAAGGTCCAGATCGTCAAGCTGGATTGGGACAGCCTGGTACCCGCCGTCATGAGCGGCGATGTGGACTGCGTCATCGCAGGCCAGTCCATCACCAGCGAGCGTGCCGAGCAGGTGGACTTCTCTGACCCCTACTACTACGCTTCCATCGTCACCCTGACCAAGAAGGACAGCGCTTACGCTTCCGCCACCAGCGTGGCTGACCTGGACGGCGCCGTCTGCACCAGCCAGCTGGGCACCATCTGGTACGACAACTGCCTGCCCCAGATCCCCAACGCTGACATCCTGCCCGCACAGGAGACCGCTCCCGCCATGCTGGTGGCCCTGGAGAGCGGCGCCTGCGACGTGGTTGTCACCGACCGTCCCACTGCCCAGGCTGCCCTGGTGGCCTACCCCGACTTCACCCTGCTGGACTTCGGCGGCGGTGACGGCGACTTCCAGGTCAGCGAAGAGGACATTAACATCGGCATCTCGATGAAGAAGGGCAACACCGCTCTGAAGGACGCCATCAACGAGGTCCTGTCCACCATGACCACCGATGACTACAACACCATGATGGACGAAGCCATCTCGGTGCAGCCCCTGAGCGAGTAAGCAGCCGCCACAACACACAGCTTTCAAGCCCCGGCTGGGCCCATGGTCCGGCCGGGGCTGCGGCTGTCTTTGGCCCCCGGGCCGGAAGTACAAAGGAGTTCCCTGTATGTACGAATTTTTGAACGAGTGTGCCTTCCTGCTGCAGAAATACGGGTTTTCCTATCTGCGCGGCGCCGGCACTACCCTGCTGCTGGCCCTGGTGGGCACCCTGGTGGGCTGCCTGATCGGCTTTGCGGTAGGCACTGTCCAGACCATCCCCATCGACACCCATCGCGATCCGCTGTACAAGCGGATTCCCCTGCGGGTCCTGCATGTGTTCCTGCGGTGCTATGTGGAACTGTTCCGCGGCACCCCCATGATGATCCAGGCCGTCTTTATCTACTACGGCCTGATGCAGGTCTTTAACATCCACCTGGGCATGTGGCCCGCCGGCTTCCTGATTGTTTCCATTAACACCGGCGCCTACATGGCCGAGACCGTCCGCGGCGGCATCGTCTCCATTGACCCCGGCCAGACCGAGGGCGCCATGGCCATCGGCATGTCCCACTGGCAGACCATGTTCCATGTCATTATGCCCCAGGCCCTGCGGAACATTGTCCCCCAGATCGGCAACAACTTCATCATCAACATCAAGGACACCTCGGTGCTGTCGGTTATCTCCATCACCGACCTGTTCTTTGTCCACAAGAGCGTGGTGGGCGCCCAGTACACCTACTTTGAGAGTGCCACCATCGTCATGCTGATCTACCTGACCATGACCCTGGTGTCCAGCTACCTGCTGCGCCTGTGGGAGAAGAAGCTGGACGGCCCCCAGAACTACGACCTGAACACCACCGACACCCTGGCCTACACCAGCGGCATGTACAATGCCCCCGACCCCAACCACAAATCCCAGAATCTTGACATGAAGGAGGGTGCAAGCCATGTCTGAACCCATCATTGAGGTCCGTCACCTGTCCAAGAGCTTCGGCACCCACGTGGTTCTGCGGGACGTGGACTTCACCGTCAAACCCGGCGACGTCACCTGTGTGATCGGCGCCTCGGGCAGCGGCAAATCCACCCTGCTGCGCTGCATCAACCTGCTGGAGACCCCCACCAGCGGCTCGATTCTGTTCCACGGCCAGGACATCATGTCCAAGAAGTTCAACCCCTCCTCCTACCGTGCACGGGTGGGGATGGTGTTCCAGAGCTTCAACCTGTTCAACAACATGACGGTTCTGGAAAACTGCACCGCCGGCCTCCGCTATGTCCTGCACCAGGACAAGGATGCGGCCCGCCGCACCGCCCTGGAGAATCTGGAAAAAGTCGGCATGGCCCCCTACATCAACGCCCGGCCCCGGCAGCTGTCCGGCGGCCAGAAGCAGCGTGTGGCCATTGCCCGGGCCCTGTCCATGCAGCCGGAAGTGCTGCTGTTTGACGAGCCCACCAGCGCCCTGGATCCTCAGATGGTGGGCGAAGTCCTGGCGGTCATGCGGAAGTTGGCCGCCGACGGCCTGACCATGATCGTGGTCACCCACGAGATGGCCTTTGCCCGGGATGTTTCCAGCCATGTGGTTTACATGGCCGACGGCGTCATCGCCGAGGAAGGCAGCCCCAGCGACATCTTCGAGCGTCCCCGGAACCCCAAGACCGTCGAGTTCCTCTCCCGCTTCCGGGACCGCTGACCTACTTTTCTGAAGAAAAGTAGGCAAAAGACTTTTCACTGGGTACCATACACGCTGGCCACGCTCACGTTACGACTCACCGGCGGTTTTGCCTCGTGCATCTTAGTCGGCGTCTTGGCCTGCGGCCGAGTACACCAAAAAAGTTTGTCTAACCCAATCATTCAAATCCTCGTTCCTTCCTGGGACGGGGATTTTTCTTATGAATGAATCCAAACCCGCCCACCGCCCTTCAGCGGAACCCCCGCAGCTGCGCCGCTGCCCCTGCCGGGGCTCTGAACCACAGACTGCTCCTTTCTCGTCTGCAGTATGGATTTGCCTGATCGTTTCGGCAAAGCTAAGAGCTGCCTGTAAGTTTGATCCCCCGAAGGGGGATGCCGCGCAGCGGCAGGGGGACACCACCAAAAGGGTGGTGGGTGGGTATAGATCAATTCCGGGTACAATATAAAAGCCCGCTGCCAAGGCTTGCAGCGGGCTTTGTGGGATATACCTTGTTTATTATTTGGCGTGGTTGCCCAGATAGGCTTTCCGGACGGCCTCGTTGGCCAGCAGTTCCTTGCCGGTCCCGCTGAGGGTGATCCGGCCGGTCTCCATCACGTAGCCCACGTCGGCAATCTGCAGGGCCATGTTGGCGTTCTGCTCGATCAGCAGGACGGTGACGCCCTTCCGGTTGATCTCTTTGATGATGTCAAAGATGCCCTTCACCACGATGGGGGCCAGGCCCAGGGAGGGCTCGTCCATCATGATCAGCTTGGGGCGGGCCATCAGGGCGCGGCCCACCGCCAGCATCTGCTGCTCGCCGCCCGACAGGGTGCCGGCGGCCTGCCAGGACCGCTCTTTCAGCCGGGGGAACAGCTCATAGATCCAGGCCAGGTCGCTTTCCAGGTTGTCCCGGCGCAGGTAGGCGCCGATTTTCAGGTTCTCCAGCACCGTCAGGTCGGGGAACACGTGCCGGCCTTCCGGCACCAGGGTCAGGCCCTTGGATACGATCCGGTCAGGCGCAAGGCCGGTCAGGTCCTCCCCCTGGAAGTGGACCCGGCCGCTCTTGACCTTCACCAGGCCGGCCAGGGCCCGCAGGGTGGTGGATTTGCCGGCGCCGTTGGCGCCGATCAGGGTCACGATCTGGCCTTCCTCCACCTTGAAGGAAATGCCTTTGACGGCCTCGATGCCGCCGTAGCTCACACACAGGTCATCAATTCTCAGCATCATCGGCCACCCCCAGATAAGCGTCAATGACGCGCTGGTTCCCGCTGACTTCCTCGGGGGTCCCCTCGGCGATCAGCTTGCCGAAATCCAGCACATAAATACGGTCGGAAATCTGCATCACCAGATCCATGTGATGTTCGATCATCAGCACGGTCAGGTGGTATTTGTCCCGGATTTCCCGGATGAAGTCGGTCAGTTCCTGGGTCTCCTGGGGGTTCATGCCGGCGGCCGGCTCGTCCAGCAGCAGGAGTTTCGGCTCGGTGGCCAGGGCGCGGGCAATCTCCAGCCGGCGCTGCAGGCCATAAGGCAGCGAGGATGCCACCTCGTCCTTCAGATGGGCCAGGCCCTGCTCTTCCAGCAGTGCCATGGCCTCGGCCCGCATCCGGGCTTCCTCCTTGGCGTTCAGACGGAAGGTGGCGGACAGGAAATTCTGTTTGGCCCGCATGTGCTTGGCGATCAGCACGTTGTCAAAGACGGTCAGAGCGCCGAACAAACGGATGTTCTGGAAGGTGCGGGCAATGCCCCGGTGGGTGATCCGGTCGGGGGTGGGGTTCAGCTTGTGGGTGTACATCCCCTTGTTCTGGCCCAGATAGGCTTTGTCCATCTTGCCCTGGAGATAGTTCTCCACCAGGGGCTTGCCGCAGAAGTCAATCTTGCCGTTGGTGGGCTCGTACACACCGGTGATGCAGTTGAACGCAGTGGTTTTGCCGGCGCCGTTGGGGCCGATCAGGGCCACGATTTCCCCCTCGTTCACATCCATGGACAGGTCGTTCATGGCCACCACGCCGCCGAACTGCATGGTCACATGTTCCACATGGAGGACGTTTTGACGCTCACTCATTTGGACGCCTCCTTTTCAGCATGTTTGGGAGCAGGTTTGGGGCCGCGGCGGCCCCGCAGGACGTCCGAGAGTTCCTGGTCGCCCATAATGCCCCGCCGGAAGAACAGCACCACGATCATGATGATGACCGAGAACACCACCATCCGGAAGCCGTTGCGCAGCAGCGGCAGCTGCAGCGAGCGGGAAATCACGAAGTACACCAGCCAGCCCAGCAGCAGGAAGGCCACAATCCACACCGGCAGCTCCTGGGTCAGGGTATGGCCCTCTTTCTTGCGGATGGCCCGGATGGCCAGGAAGGCGATGGCGATCACCGCCACAGCGAAGACCACGATGAAGGCCAGACGGCCGGGATCGGTGGGCGAAGTGAACACCAGTTCCGAATCCAGGAACCGGAGCCACCACTCGGAGCAGGCCACATAGAGGAAGGTAGCGATGATGGAGCCCGACACCGAGCCGATGCCGCCGATGACCACAATCAGCAGCAGCTCATAGGTCATGGTAGAGGTAAAGACCTTGGCCTGGGCGTTGGCGGCATACATGGCGAACAGGCCGCCGCCCACGCCGGCAAAGAAGGAGGAGATGCAGAAGGAGAGCATCTTGTGCTTGGCCAGGTTGATGCCCATGGCCTCGGCCGCGATTTCGTCCTCACGGATGGCCTTGAAGGCCCGGCCGTAGGAGGAGTTGATCAGCAGGACGATGATGGAGATGCAGACCACTGCAATCAGCATGGGGACAAAGGTGGACAGGCGCAGGACGGTCTGGCCCGAAGCATTCTCGATGTTGAAATCCGAGAAGGTGGGGAAGCTCTTCAGCATGTTGGCGCCATTGGTGATGGGGCCCAGGGGCTGCCACTGGAAGACGGCGCGGAGGATTTCCGCAAAGCCCAGGGTGGCAATGGCCAGGTAGTCGCTCTTGAGCCGCAGCACCGGCAGGCCGATCAGGTAGGCAAAGACGGCTGCCACCAGGCCGGCCAGAATCAGGGCCACCAGGACGCCCAGCACCATGCTGATGGCGCCGCCCACACCGGAAGTACCGAACAGCAGGCCGAAGGTGTCCTGCAGGGAGAACTTGACGGCGGAGCCGCCGAACAGATAGTAGACGGTATCCTTCTGGTCCACGGGGACGGTGAGGATGGCGTATGTATAGGCGCCCAGCAGCATAAAGCCTGCCTGGCCCAGGGAGAACAGGCCGGTGAAGCCGTTCAGAAGGTTCATCGAAACCACAACCAGGGAGTAGACGGCGCCCTTTTTCAGGACGGTGAACAGCTGGCTGGTGGGCAGCAGCACACGGGGTGCGCTGGGGATCAGGGCAGTGATGTTTTCCAGCAGGATGATGAAGGCCAAAAAGACCACAATCCCTGCCAGGGCGCCCCAGCTGACGCTTTTCTTTTTGTTCATGCGGGGCCTCCTTACACTTTGTCGGTCGCCTTTTCGCCGAACAGGCCCGTCGGCTTAAAGACGAGGATGATGATCAGCAGGGCGAAGGTGATGGCGTCCGAAAAGACGGTGAACTGGGTGCTCTTGACCAGGTTCTCGCAGATGCCGATGATGAAGGCGCCGATCACCGCGCCGGGGATGGAGCCGATGCCGCCGAACACCGCCGCCACGAAGGCCTTCAGGCCGGGCATAGCGCCGGCGGTGGGGGTGATGGCGGGATAGTTGGTGAAGTAGAGCATCGAGCCCACAGCCGCCAGGGCCGAGCCGATGATGAAGGTGGCCGAAATCACCGAGTTGATCTTGATGCCCATCAGCTCGCTGGTCTCAAAGTCCTTGGCCACAGCCCGCATGGCCATACCGACCTTGGTGCGGTCAATCAGCTGGGTCAGCAGCAGCACCAGGGCCACCACCAGGAAAGGGGTCAGGATGACGGCCCAGCGGGTGGGGGTGCCGGCGATGGTGACGGTGTCAGACAGGAATGGGATGGCGGGGTAGCTCATGGGCTGGCCGCCGGTGACGTAGGTGGCCGAGTTCTGCAGCAGGTAGCTAACGCCGATGGCGGAAATCATGACCGACATCCGGGGCGCGGTGCGCAGGGGTTTGTAGGCCACCCGCTCAATCACGAAGCCCAGGGCCACCGTCAGCAGCAGCACCAGGGGCAGGGCGGCGTACAGGGGCATCCAGGTGGAGATATACACGCCCATCAGGCCGGCCACCATGAACACGTCGCCGTGGGCAAAGTTGATCAGGCGCAGGATGCCGTACACCATGGTGTAGCCGATGGCGATCAGGGCATACTGGCCGCCCACTGCAATGCCGGACAGCAGGACCGAGATAAAGTATTCCATACAGTCTCCCTCCATTGGGGGCAGTTTCAACAAAGGGTTTGGCGGGAGCCAGCGGCCCCCGCCAAACCTTCGATCATTCGTTTTTTATCATTTACTGATTGGCAACGGTCTGCTGGGTTTCCAGCTCCCAGGCGCCATCGTTGGTGGAGTGCTTGATGTAAGCGGTGTCGCGGATGGCGTCGCCCTCTTCATCAAAAGCGATGTGGCCGGACACGCCGTCGTAGGTCACGCTGGGCAGGGCAGCCTTGACAGCGGCAGGATCGGTGGAACCAGCGGCCTTCAGGGCTTCCAGAGCCACATAGTAGGCGTCATAGCCCATGGCGGTGACAGCTGCGATGGTGTCGTTGCCGCCGTTATTGGTCAGAGCCTCGGAGTTGGAGTTGATGTAAGCCTTGACGCCCTCATCGAACTCGGGAGAACCGCCCTCCTGATAGAAGGTGGAGACATACAGCTGCAGGTCGGTGCCCTTGGCGGCATCCAGAACCATGTTGTCGTCCAGGGTATCGGAGCCCAGGAATGCGGCATCAATGCCCAGGGCAGAAGCCTGCTTCAGGATCTGGGTGGCGTAAGCGATGGACACGGGGGTGAAGATAACGTCAGCGCCCTCGCTCTTGGCCTGGTTCAGGTAGGTGCTGAAGTCGGAGTTGTTGGTGGGGAAAGAGGCGGTGACGACGGTGCCGCCGGCAGCCTCAAAGGCCTGGGTGAAGTAAGCGATCAGGCCCTGGTCGTACTCGTTGCCGGTCTCGCCCAGGCAGTAGGCGACTTTGGCGTCGAACTTATCCTTGGCGAAGTTGGCCAGAACGGTGCCCTGGAAGGGATCCAGGAAGCAGATGCGGTAGTAGTAGTCGTTGCCGGCGGTGACGTTGGGGTTGGTGCAGGTGACGCCGATGGCAGCCAGGCCTGCATCGTCAAAGACGGGTCCGCCTGCAATGGACACGCCTGAACCATAGGAGCCCAGCACCAGGGACACGCCCTGGCTCACCAGCTCGGCAGCAGCCGAGGGAGCTTTGTCGGTGGAAGAACCGTTGTCTGCGTACACCAGCTCAACCTGGTAGGTCTCGCCGCCGATCTCCACGGTGGGAGTCTCGGAGTTGGCGTACTGCATGCCCAGCATTTCCTTCTTGCCGCCGGAAGCGGAGTCACCGGTGGAAGGCTCAAAGACGCCGATCTTGACCACTTTGTCCCCCGCTGCCGAAGCAGCGGTGCTGCCGGCCGTGGCAGTGGAACCGCTGGCCGCAGTCGAAGACGAACCGCAGCCTGCCAGCGCGGAGACGCTGAGAGCGGCTGCCGCAGCCAGGGCTACAAACCGTTTGCATTTCATATTGGTATTCCTCCCTCTAAAATTCCGGCGCAGGGCCGGGATGTGCGCTGTACGAATACATTCGTATTTTTGCGTTACCCCTATTATAAGCATCTGGAAGAAAATTGCAATGTTTATTTTCCACATAAAACAAAGTTTGGACTTCACCATTTCTGAGAAAAACGAAGAAAATAAAGTCTTACTTTCCCTTTTCGACAGCTTTTTGTACTCCGAGTGCGTACAATTCCGGAGTTTTTATCAATCTGTGGTAAACAGATGCCCTCAAGCAAAAGACAGTTTTCCTCATCAGGCACAAAAAAGCAAAAAAAGCGGGCCCTCCCGAAAGGGAGAGCCCGCTGAAGGGTTCGGTCTTAATACAGCTTTGCGCCGGCGGGGATGTGGTCATCCACCATCAGCAGGTGGAGGCGTTCCTCCCCTTCCTCATGGTGCACGGCGCTGATCAGCATGCCGCAGGACTCGATCCCCATCATCTTGCGGGGAGGCAGGTTGGTGATGGCGATGCAGGTCTTGCCCACCAGCTGTTCCGGCTCATAGTAGGCATGGATGCCGCTGAGGATGATCCGGTCTTCGCCGGTGCCGTCGTCCAGCACAAACTGGAGCAGCTTCTTGCTCTTGGGGACGGCGGTGCATTCCTTCACCTTCACAGCCCGGAAGTCGGACTTGGAGAAGGTGTCGAAGTCCACGAAGTCCTTGAACAGGGGCTCCACTTCCACCTTGGAGAAGTCGATGGGCTCTGCCTGGACCGGCTGGGCTGCGGGGGCAGCCTCGGCCTCAGCCTTAGGCTCTTCCTTGGCCTCGGCGGCCTTGGGAGCATCCAGGGGCTTCATGGTGGGGAACAGCAGCACGTCGCGGATGGAAGCCGAATCGGTCAGCAGCATGACCAGACGGTCAAAGCCGAAGCCCAGGCCGCCGGTGGGGGGCAGGCCGTACTCCAGGGCGTTGACGTAGTCGTAGTCCACCTGGGCCTTGCAGTCGGGCTCCAGGGCCTTCCGCTCGGCCACCTGGCGCTCGAAGCGCTCCTTCTGGTCGATGGGGTCGTTCAGCTCGCTGAAGGCGTTGCCGAATTCGGTGCAGTTGATGAAGTACTCAAACCGCTCGGTGAAAGCGGGATCGCTGGGCTTGCGCTTGGCCAGGGGGCTGATCTCCACCGGGTAATCGTAGATGAAGGTGGGCTGGATCAGCTTGTCTTCCACGAAGGCATCGAAGAAGGCAGCCAGGATGGAGCCCCGGGTGGGCACCTCGGGCAGCTCCACATTGTGCTCCTTGGCGGAGGCGATGGCGTCCTCGTCGGTCTTCCAGTCGTTGTAGTCCACGCCGGAATACTTCTTGACGGCCTCGATCATGGTCAGCCGCTCCCAGTGGCCCATATCAATCTGCTGGCCCTGGTAAGGAATCACCAGGCTGCCGCAGATCTTCTCAGCCAGCCGCTTGTACAGCTCCTCCACCAGATCCATCATGCCGTGGAAATCGGTGAACGCCTGGTACAGCTCGACGCTGGTGAACTCGGGGTTGTGCTTGGGGTCCATGCCCTCGTTGCGGAAGATGCGGCCCACTTCGTAGACACGGTCGATGCCGCCCACAACCAGCCGCTTCAGGTACAGCTCGGTCTCGATCCGCAGCACCATGTCCATGTTCAGGGTGTTGTGGTGGGTGATGAAGGGACGGGCCGAAGCGCCAATCTCAAAGGGGGTCAGAATGGGGGTGTCCACTTCCAGGAAGCCCCGCTCGTCCAGGTAAGCCCGGATTTCCCGCAGGATCTGGCTCCGCTTGACGAAGGTGTCCTTCACCTCGGGGTTGGCGATCAGGTCCACATACCGCTGGCGGTACCGCATCTCGGTATCGGTCAGGCCGTGGAACTTCTCGGGCAGGGGCCGCAGGCTCTTGGCCAGCAGGGTCAGCTCCACCACACGGACGCTCAGCTCGCCGGTCTTGGTGCGGAACACTTCGCCCTTGACGCCGATGATATCGCCCACATCCAGCTTCTTGAAGCCGGCATAGGCATCCTCGCCCAGCTCGTCCCGGCGGACATAGAGCTGGATATCGCCCTTGTCGTCCCGCAGGTGGGCAAAGCTGGCCTTGCCCATCACACGCTTGGACATCATGCGGCCGGCCAGGGCCACGGTGCGGCCTGCGTCGGTCTCGTTGGGCAGGTCCTTATATTCTTCCTTCAGGTCTGCCGAGTAGGCGTCCTGGGGGAACTTGGTGATCTCAAAGGGATCATGGCCGGCAGCCCGCAGATCTGCCAGCTTCTGACGGCGGACCTGCACCTGCTCGCTGTCGGCAGAGGCCCCCGTGCTGTTCTTGATTTCTTCCATTCCTACCTCCTGGGCCCGGTTAGTTCTTGCTGTGGGTGATGGCCAGCACCTTGTACATCACGGTGTGGCCGGCGGGCAGCAGGACCTCAGCCTCTTCGCCCACGGCCTTGCCCAGCAGGGCATGGCCCACGGGGCTCTCGTCGCTGATCTTGCCGTTGAAGGGGTCCGCCTCGGTGCGGCCCACGATATCGTACTCTTCCGGCTCCTCGTCCTCCATCTGGATGGTGACGTGGGTGCCCACCGACACGCTGTCCACGCTCAGCTCGCTCTCGTCGATGACCCGGACATTCTTGATCATCTGCTCCAGCTCGTTGATGCGGTTCTCCACCAGGCCCTGGGTGTTCTTGGCCTCGTCGTACTCACTGTTCTCGGACAGGTCGCCGTGGCTGCGGGCTTCCTTGATTTCCTCGGCCAGCTCCTTGCGGCGGACCGTCTTGAGGTATTCCAGCTCTTCCTGTACGGCCTTGAGACCGGAGGCAGACATTACGATTTCCTGTGCCATGGATCTGAATCTCTCCTTATCTTCAAATCATGCGGCCGGGGACAAAACAACCGGGCGCGTGGTTTCCTATTCGCTGTGCAGGTGCGCCCTCTGGGGACATTCCGGCACTTTAACTTCTCTATTATAATAGCAACCCTGCGGGATGTCAACCAAAACACATCGCTGTTACGGTACAAAAAAGGGCCCCGCCGGCAGAGGGAATTGCCGACGGGGTCCGGTGGATGTCACAACGGGAGGGAAAAGGTCAATCAGTCGTCAGAGCCCTCGTCCAGATTGCCCAGCTTGCGGGCCTGCTCCACCACAGCGGGCACCAGGTTGTCGGGCAGGGTCTCATAGCGGGCGAACTCACGGGTGAACCAGCCGCGGCCCTGGGTGGTCTGACGGATGAAGGTGGTGAGGGTGGTGAGCTCGGCCAGGGGGATCTCGGCGATGATGGTCTGGAGGCCGTCCTCGTCCGGCTCCATGCCCAGCACGCGGCCCCGGCGCTTGGTCACATCGCCCATCACGTCGCCGGTGTTGTCATTGGGGACGTGGGTGCGGACGGTGTAGATGGGCTCCAGGATCACCGGGCCGGCCTCAGGCATAGCGGCCTTGTAGGCCAGTTTGGCGGCCATGATGAAGGCCATTTCCGAGCTGTCCACCGGGTGGTAGCTGCCGTCCAGCAGGGTGGCTTTCAGGCCCACCACCGGGTAACCGGCCAGGATGCCCTTTTCGGCGGCCAGGCGGACGCCCTTTTCAACAGCCGGGAAGAAGTTCTTGGGGACGCTACCGCCAAAGACGCTCTCGGCAAACTCGATGCCCTCGCCCTCGCAGGGCTCGAACTTGATCACAACATCACCGAACTGGCCGTGGCCGCCGGTCTGCTTCTTGTGGCGGCCCTGCTTCTGGACGGCCTTGCGGATGGACTCACGGTAGGCAATCCGGGGTGCTTCCAGGCCGATCTCGACGCCGAACTTGTTCTTCATCTTGGCCTTGACCACATCCAGGTGCTGCTCGCCCAGGCCGCCGATGATCTGCTGATGGGTCTCGGCGTTGTTCTCGTAGCTCAGGGTGGGATCTTCCTCCATCAGGCGGGCCAGGGCGCTGCTGATCTTGCCCTCGTCCCCCTTCTTGGAGACGGTGACTGCCATGAAGAAGCTGGGCTGGGGGAACACCGGCGCTGCCAGCTTGACCACACGGGATGCGTCGCAGAAGGTGTCGCCGGTGCGGGCGCTGACCATCTTGGCCACGGCGCCGATATCGCCGGCAATGATCTCGTCGGCATCGGTCTGCTTCTTGCCGCTGATAAACAGGGGCTTGCCCAGTTTCTCGGTGTCGCCGGTGCGGGCGTTCACCAGGCTCATGCCCGGGGTCACCCGGCCGCTGATCACCCGCAGGTAGCTCAGCTTGCCCACAAAGGGATCGGCCACCGTCTTGAAGACGTAGGCTGCAGCGGGCTCATCGGTCTTGCAGTGGAGCTCCACCGCCTCGCCGTCCTCGGTCTCGGCGGGGATGCCCTCGGCGTGGGCCGGGCTGGGCAGCAGCTTGTTCATATTGTACAGCAGCATATCCAGGGCCTGCAGGTTGACGGCGCTGCCGCAGAATACGGGGGTGATCAGGCCGTCCTTGACGCCCTTGCGCATGCCTTCCACGATCTCCTCGGTGGTGAAGGGCTCGCCGCCGAAGAATTTTTCCATCAGCTCGTCGTCGGTCTCGGCGATGGCCTCGCTCATGGCCTCGATCAGGCCCTGGAACCGGTGGCCGATGTCGGGCAGATCCACCTGGATCTGCTTGCCGCTCTCATACTTGAAAGCCTTCTGGCTGAACAGGTTGATGTACACGCTGGTGCCGTCGTCCAGACGGGCGGGCACCACGCAGGGGCAGATGCTGGAGCCGAACTTGATCTTCATGTCCTCCAGGATCTGGAAGTAGTTGGAGTGCTCCAGGTCCGACTTGGAGACAAAGACCATGGTGGCCTTGCCGTTCTTGCGGGCCAGCTGGAAGGCCTTCTCGGCGCCCACCGTGACGCCGCTGCGGCCCGACACGCAGACCAGCACGCTCTCGGCAGCCCGGATGCCCTCATACTCGCCGGCCTCAAAGTCGAACAGGCCCGGCGCATCGATCAGGTTGTACTTGATGCCATCGTATTCCACCGGAACCACCGATGCCGACAGGCTGGCTTTCCGTTTGGCTTCTTCGGGGTCAAAGTCGGAGATGGTGGTGCCGTCCTCGACGCGGCCCATCCGCTCGGAAGCACCCGAAAAATAGACCAGTGCCTCAGTCAGCGTCGTTTTGCCGCTGCCGGCATGGCCTGCAATCAAGATATTGCGGATATTGTTGCTTGCGTATTTCATAACGGTCTCCCTCATTTCCGCCTGGCGGAACATTTCTCCGCTTTTGTGGCATATTTTACAAAGATAATACCACATTCCATCCAAAAATTAAATCATCTGCCGCAACTTTGGCATCCAAAGTTCCCGGTGTTGTTTTGTGCACTTTGTCAGGGCCGGGATTGCCGATTGTATTTTAAACGCTGTTACGGTATAATATGGTTGCATTGCACAGGATTGGACAGGCCCGCCCGCCGCAGCCGGCCCCCCAAAAGGGGCCGCTTGTTCTGACAGGCTGGCCTTCCAGGAAGAAATCTTTTCATCAAAATTGTGCGGAATCACGAAAACTTTCATCGGAAAGGAGATCCCGGCAGGGCGCGGCTTCTTCCCTGCCCTGCCTGCACCACGCTATGAAACGCACCGATTACATCAACTGGGACGAATATTTTATGGGGATTGCCCTGCTGAGCGCCATGCGCTCCAAGGACCCCAACAGCCAGGTGGGGGCCTGCATCGTCAGCCCCGAGAACAAAATCCTCTCCCTGGGCTACAACGGCATGCCCATCGGCTGTGACGACGACGCTATGCCCTGGGACCGGGAGGGCAGCCCCCTGGACACCAAATATATGTACGTCTGCCATGCCGAGCTGAACGCCATCCTGAACAGCGCCCACAACAACCTGAAGGGCGCCCGGATTTATGTAACCCTCTTCCCCTGCAACGAGTGCACCAAGGCCATCATCCAGTCGGGCATCAAGGAAATCGTCTATTACAACGACAAATACCACGACAGCGATTCCAGCATTGCCGCCCGGTTCATGCTCCAGAAGGCCGGGGTCCGGGTGACGCCCTACCATGCCAGCGGCCGGGAGGTCTCCTTCACCCTGTGATGTGCTTGACACAGCCCCCGCCGGGGCGTATAATGTGTGCATATTTATTCAAACAAATTCAAATATAAGAGGAATATATGCAGAAAGGGGACTTTTCGATGAATTTTAAAGGACGCAGCTTTCTGAAACTGCTGGACTACACCCCCGCCGAGATCGGCGCACTGATCGACCTGGCGGCCGACCTGAAGGCCAAGAAAAAGGCCGGCATCCCCCACGACACCCTGAAGGGCAAGAACATCGCCCTGATCTTTGAAAAGACCTCCACCCGCACCCGTTGCAGCTTTGAGGTGGCCGCCCACGACCTGGGGATGCAGGTCACCTATCTGGATCCCCAGGGCAGCCAGATCGGCAAAAAGGAATCCATCGCCGACACCGCCCATGTGCTGGGCCGGATGTTTGACGGCATCGAGTACCGGGGCTACGGCCAGGAAATCGTGGAAGAGCTGGCCAAATACGCCGGTGTCCCGGTGTGGAACGGCCTGACCAACGAGTTCCACCCCACCCAGATCCTGGCTGACTTTTTGACCATCCGGGAGCACTTCGGCAAGCTGAAGGGGATCAACTTTGTCTACTTCGGCGATGCCCGTTACAACATGGGCAACAGCCTGATGGTGGGCTGCGCCAAGATGGGCCTCCACTTCACCGCCTGCGCCCCCAAGAAGTACTGGCCCGATCCCGCGCTGGTGGCCCAGTGCCAGGCCATCGCCGCCGAGACCGGCGCCACCATCGCCTTTGAAGAGGATCCCATGACCGCTGCCAAGGGCGCCGACGTCCTGTATACCGACGTGTGGGTGTCCATGGGCGAGCCCGTGGAAGTCTGGGCCGAGCGGATCAACGACCTGGCCCCCTACCAGATCAACGCCCAGCTGATGGCAGCCGCCGGACCCAAGGCAGTGTTCATGCACTGCCTGCCCGCCTACCACGACCACAAGACCGCCGTGGGCAAGGAGATGGGCGAGCGGTTTAACCGGGATTCCATGGAGGTCACCGACGAGGTGTTCCAGGGCCCCCAGAGCATCGTCTTTGACGAGGCCGAGAACCGGATGCACACCATCAAGGCTGTGATGGCCGCCACCCTGGGCTATCAGGAAGCCTGAGCAAAACACCAAAGGCCGCAGCTTGTTCTGGCTGCGGCCTTCTCTGTCCTACCTTATTATAATAGAGTGAAAGAAATTCACTTTCTGGGCCTGCAAAGCGTGCAGGTTTCAGCAGTCACAGGTTCCGGTTCAGGAGCCCGGCCTGGATCAGCCGGCTGCGCAGGACGCTGCCCACCCCCGAGGAGATCACGACCTTCACCAGGTCAAAGGGGATAAAGGGCACCACGCAGACCCCCAGGGCATAGGCCAGGGTGCAGCCCATCTGAATCATGAACCAGGCGGTGCCGAAGGCATAGCAGACGGCGATGCCGGCGGCCATCCCCAGGCCCGACCACAACGGCCGGCCGTGGCTGTGCTCCACCGCCCAGCCCCCAATGGCGGCCTGGGCGATGAATCCGATCAGGTAGCCGCCGGTGGGGCCCAGCAGTTTGGCCAGGCCGCCGGCATACCCCGAAAACACCGGCAGTCCCACTGCCCCCAGCATCAGATACACGGCCACGCTGGCAGCTCCCAGCCGGGGCCCCAGCACCCAGGCAGCCAGGCAGATCACCAGGTTGGTCAGGGAGATGGGGATGGCGCCGATGGGCACCGACATGGGGCCAAGAATGCACATGGCAGCAGCCATCAGGGCCGTGAAGGTCAGATGGCTCACAGTTTGTTTGTGATTGTTGAGGGTCATGGGCAGGTTCCTTCCTTCCGATCAAAATCTGGTTCCAGTATAGGGGACACAGGACAAAAGGTCAAAGAAAAATCTGTGAAAAAAAGGAGAAAACCATGGGCGGCGGCAAAGTAACCCGCCCCGACTTCGGGCTGGGCCAGCCCGATCCGGGGCATCCAATGACTGAATTTTATACCCTTCTGCTGGAAGGGCTCACCGGGGTGGAGACCTTCGCCCTCCCCGGCCTGTACGCCAAATTCGACTCCCCCGCCTGGCCCATCGAGGCCAGCGAGGCCCGGGACTGGTGCAGCCTGTCCCCTGCAGCCAAAGAGGGCTACGCCCCCATTTTGGCGCCGGGGCGGCTGCGGGTTCTCTACAGTGAGCTCCGCTGCACCGCCGCCGGGGCACCGGCAGCCCTGGTCCTCACCGAGGAAGGGACCCGGAACACCTGTGCAGTGCGGCTGCTGCCTCCCTTTCTCTGGCCCTCGGACGAGGCGGCCCCTCCCTGGCCCGACGCCACCATGGCCCTCACCCTGACCCTGGGCCCCGATGCGGTGGAGCTGGCCGACAGCGATCCCCGGGCCCTGGCCCGGCATCTGATCGCCAGCCAGAAGGGCAAGGCCTGGGTCGGCCACCCCAAACTGGACCGGTGGCTGGAAGCCCAGGCCATCCGCTGGCAGAAGCTGTGGCGGTAAGGGCCCTTACCGGGCCGAGGCCTCCCGCAGCATCCGTTCCAGCTCCATAGCCGCCACGCTCAGCGGGCGGCTTTTATCTTTGACCAGGCTGATATACCGGGGCGGCGGCGGGGTCTCCATCTGGAGACAGACCACCTCTTTCTGGGCGATGGCCTCCCGGGCGAAGTCCTCGGGCACAAAGGCCAGCCCCATCCCATAACACACCAGCGGCAGGATCTGGTCGGTGGTGGCGGTCTGGATGTCCGGTTCCAGCATGGCCCCGTGCTCAGCGAACAGCTGGGCGTAAAAGGCATGGGTGGAGCTGTCGGGCCCCAGGGAGATCATGGGCAGCCGGGCAATCTCGCTGTAGGTCAGCTTCTGCTGGGCCAGATAGGCGTAGTCGGGCCCCGCCACCAACAGGTCGCGGAAGGTCCGAAGCCGCTGCTCGTTCAAGGGGGCGTCGATCTCCCCGCAGGGAGTGCCCACCACCGCCAGTTCCACCAGGCCCGACCGCAGGGCCGCAATGGCCTGGGGGGTGGAGTGGTTGGTGATCTGGAGCCGCACCCCCGGATATCGGCGCTTGAAGTCCCGCAGCACCGGCAGCAGCAGCCCGTGGAGGGCGGTCTCGCTGGCGCCGATGGCAATCTGGCCGCTGTGGAGGCTCCGGCGGCTGGCCAGTTCATACTCAGCGGCCTGCATCTGCTCCTGCATGATCTGGACATGGGCGTACAGCCGCTCCCCCTCCGGGGTCAGGGTTACACCCCGGTGGCTCCGCTCAAACAGCCGGCAGCCCAGCTCCTGCTCCAGCAGGTTGATGGTGCGGGTGATGTTGGGCTGGCTGCCATGGAGGGCCGCCGCAGCCTGGGTAAAGCTGCTGTATTTGGCTACATAATAGAAAATCCGGTAGTAGTCATACGGGACCGACATGGGCGCCCTCCTGTTCATCTCATTTGTATATGGTTTTTATATAAAACATATATTTTACTTATGCCGTACAAAAAAGTATACTATCTTTCGGCAGAAATTACAACAACCCTGTCTGTTACAGCAGGACAGCATTCCTAAGGAGGAATCACTTGTGAATAAGGATTTGACGGTGGGCAAACCTTCCACCGTGCTCTGGCAGTTCTGTCTGCCCATGTTCGGCAGCATTGTCTTCCAGCAGCTGTATAATATTGCGGACAGCCTGGTGGCCGGCAAATTTGTGGGCGAGGACGCCCTGGCCGCCGTGGGCAACAGCTACGAAATCACCCTGATCTTCATCGCCTTCGCCTTTGGCTGCAACATCGGCTGCTCGGTCATCGTCTCCCGGTTCTTCGGCGCCAAGCAGTACGAGGACATGAAGACCGCCGTCACCACCTCGCTGATCGGCTGCGCCGCCCTGGTGATCATCCTGATGGCGGTGGGCCTGCTGGGCTGCGACGCCCTGCTGGAATTCATCAACACCCCCGATGAGATTCTGGCCGACTCGGCCCTCTACCTGGACATCTACGTCCTGGGCCTGCCCTTCATGTTTTTCTATAATGTGGCCACCGGCATCTTCTCGGCCCTGGGCGACAGCAAGACTCCCTTCCTGTTCCTGGCCGCTTCCTCCACCAGCAACATCTTTATGGATATCCTGTTCGTCACCGCCTTCCACATGGGCGTTGCCGGCGTGGCCTGGGCCACCTTCCTGTGCCAGGGTGTCAGCTGCGTGCTGGCCCTGTGGGTGGTGGCCAAGCGGATGATCTCCATCCATACCAACGCCAAGCCCGCCCTGTTCTCCTGGAGCATGCTGGGCAAGATCTCGGTCATCGCCATCCCCAGCATCCTGCAGCAGAGCTTCATCTCGGTGGGCAACATCGTGATCCAGAGCGTGGTCAACAGCTTCGGCGCCAGCGTCATTGCCGGCTACTCCGCTTCGGTCAAGCTGAACAACCTGGTCATCACCTCCTTCACCACCCTGGCCAACGGCATCTCCAACTACACCTCCCAGAACCTGGGCGCCGGCAAACTCGACCGGATGCACCAGGGCTACATCGCCGGCGTCAAGCTGGTGTGGGCCCTATGCGTGCCTCTGGCTGCCCTGTACTTCTTCGCAGGGCGCCTGCTGCTGCTCCTGTTTATGAATGAGCCCACCGGCACCGCCATTGATACCGGCATCCTGTTCCTGCGGATCGTGGCACCCTTCTACTTCCTGGTGTCGGTCAAGCTGGTGTCGGACGGCGTCCTGCGCGGCTGCGCCCTGATGGTCCAGTTCATGATCTCCACCTTCGCCGACCTGATCCTCCGTGTGGCTCTGGCCGTGGCCCTGTCTTCCACCGCCCTGGGTTCCGACGGCATCTGGCTGTCCTGGCCCATCGGCTGGACCGTGGGCACCGTCCTCTCGCTGGCCTTCTGCCTGCGGGCCATCCGCAAGGAAAAAAACACCGCTGAAGTGTCCTCCCAGGACGCCGCAGCCACCCTCGCCGACCAGAAAGCCTAAGGTTTTGGACGGCTGGCAATGGTTTCCTGTCAAGGAAATTGCAGGTGAAATTTGTTAAAGTTCACAATAAAAAAGTCTCATGCATGAACAAACTATGTCAGGTTTGTGACTTGAAGGCGGCACTTTAGTTGATTATACTATAACAAAGCAAGGGAGCTTCATTGGGAGAAGGGGCTCCCTTGTTTGGCATTTTGATTCAATGATAAGAAGCAAGCAAGAAAGAGGGATTTTATCATGAAAAGCATTTCCCGCCGTCAGTTCCTGGCTGTTGTGGGCGCTGCTGCCGCTGTGAGCGCACTGAGCGCATGCGGTTCTTCTTCCAGCGCTGCCAGCACTGCTGCATCCACTGCCACCTCTGCCGCTTCCGGCGCAGCTTCCGCCTCCGGCGACACCATCAAGGTGGGCCTGCTGGCTCCCCTGACCGGTGATGTTTCGGTCTACGGCATCGCTGTTGCCAACGGCGCCAACCTGTACATCAAGCAGCTGAACGAAAAGGGCGGCATCAACGGCAAGCAGATTGAGGTCGTCGAGATGGATGAGCAGGGCGATGCCACCCAGGCAGTCACCTGCTTCACCCAGATGGTGGATGAGGGCATCACCGCTCTGATCGGCGATGTCACCACCACCCCCACCCTGGCCGTCGTTGCTGAGAGCCAGGACTACAACATGCCCATGGTCACCGCTTCTGCTACTGCTGAGGCTGTCACCTATGACGCTGAGACCGATACCGTCTACTCCAACGTCTTCCGCACCACCTTCACCGACCCCTTCCAGGGCATCAAGATGGCGGATTACGCTACCGATAAGCTGGGCTTCAAGAAGGCCGGCGTGATTTACCAGCTGGGCGCTGACTACAACGAGGGCCTGGCCAGCAACTTCGAGACCGAGTTCGCTGCCAACGGCGGCGAGATCGTCGCTTCCGAGACCTACTCCGCAGGCGACGTGGACTTCCGCACCCAGCTGACCACCATCCTGGCTGCCGGCCCCGACATGGTCTACTGCCCCAACTACTACGAGGATGTGGGCCAGATCCTGTCCCAGGCTGCTGACATCGGCCTGGATGTCCCCTTCCTGGGCGGCGACGGCTGGGACGGTGTTACCCAGTACGCTACTGCCGACCAGCTGGATGGCTGCTACTTCTGCGCCAACTACGCAACCGGTTCCAACCCCGACTTTGAGAGTGCTTACGAGGCCGAGTATGGCGAGCCCTACCCCAACGGCTTCTCTCCGCTGGGCTACGATGCAGCCATGACCGTCTGCGGCGGCCTGCAGGCTGCTGAGGACGCCGGTCTGGAGGCAGGTACCGACGATTACAAGCAGGCTGTCATCGACGGCATCAAGAACGGCGAGTTCCAGGGCGTCACCGGTACCTTCACCTTTGACGACCACAACGACCCCGTCAAGACCACTGCCATCCTGTCCTTCGAGAACGGCGAGGCCGTCTTCGTTGAGGAGTACTAATCCGGCACATCCGGGTCCGTCCGCCGGGCCCGCGTGCAGCACGATCTGCGTGTTTTGACCTGTTTTTATTGCGGAATACTGCGGAGCAATAAAAAACGTATAGTGCGGAGACCGCTCGAACAGGCAATGCTCGGATGGTCTCCGCTTTTCTATTGTTGCCAATCTATTTCCACATACCAACGTCAAAAAGAAAGGAACTGCTACGATGACAGTGTTTTTTAGCCAGCTGATCAACGGCCTTTCGCTGGGCAGCATCTATGCGCTGATCGCACTGGGCTACAGCATGGTGTACGGCATCATCCTGCTTCTGAACTTTGCCCACGGCGACATCATCATGGTGGGCGCATACATGTCGTGGTTTGTCATGAACCAGCTGGGCCTCGGACCCGTAACCGCGGTCTGCGCCTCCATCATCACCTGTACCCTGCTGGGCGTGGTGATTGAAAAAATCGCCTACACCCCCCTGCGCTCTGCGCCCCGTCTGTCCCTGCTGATCACCGCAATCGGCGTCTCCTTCTTCCTGGAGTACACCGCCGAGCTGATCCTGGGCTCGGGCGCCAAGGTGATCCCCTCCTACTTCAACAACCAGGTCTTCCGCCTGGGCAGCATCAACCTGAGCATCACCACCATCCTGACGGTGGGCGTCATGATCGTCTCGATGATCATCCTGACCCTGCTGGTCCAGCAGACCAAGTTGGGCAAGGCCATGCGGGCCGTGTCGGAAGACATGGACGCCGCCCGCCTGATGGGCGTCAACGTCAACAGCACCATTTCCTTCACCTTTGCCGTGGGCTCCGCCCTGGCCGGCATCGGCTCGGTGCTGTACTGCTGCAGCTACCCCCAGGCTACCCCCACCATGGGCTCGATGCTGGGCCTGAAGGCCTTCGTCGCTGCCGTTCTGGGCGGCATCGGCTCCATCCCCGGCGCCATGATCGGCGGTCTGGCCATCGGCGTCTGCGAGAGTCTGGTGTCGGCTGTGGGCCTGTCGGCCTGGCGTGATGCCGTCACTTTCGCCATCCTGATCGTTGTGCTGCTGGTCAAGCCCACCGGTATCCTGGGCCGCCGCGTGCAGGAAAAGGTTTAAGGAGGGTTCGACTGTGAGCAAATCAAAATACCGCGCACTGAGAATGCCGGTGCGCTACCTCATCAATACCGTCCTGGTTGTCCTGCTTTTCCTGGGTCTCCAGCTGCTGAGCCAGAACGTCCTGTCCACCTACCAGAACAAGGTCCTGCTGCTGGTGGGCATCAACATCATCCTGGCGGTCTCTCTGAACGTGGCCACCGGTTACCTGGGCCAGCTGCCCCTGGGCCACGCCGGCTTTATGGCCGTCGGCGCCTATACCAGCGCCCTGTTCACCAAATACAGCACCCTGCCTGAGCCCGTGGCCTTTGCCGCCGGCCTGATCCTGGGCGCCCTGATGGCCTGCCTGTTCGGCGTCCTGATCGGAATCCCCGCCCTGCGCCTGAGCGGCGACTATCTGGCCATCCTGACCCTGGGCTTTGGCGAGATCATCCGCATCACCCTGAACAACATCGACAACGTGCTGGGCTTTTCCCTGTTCTACGGCGCCAAGGGCCTGAAAAACATCCCCAAGTACTCCGACCTGTTCTCGGTGTTCCTGTGCGTGGTGCTGACCTGTTTCTTCATCCATACCATGATTAAGAGCCGCCACGGCCGCGCCGTTCTGGCCATCCGGGACAACGAGATTGCCGCCGAGAGCTGCGGCATCCAGACCACCTACTACAAGGTGATGGCCTTCTCCTTCTCGGCTGCCTTCGCCGGCCTGGCCGGCGGTCTGTACGCCGGCTACCTGGGCGTTCTGGACCCCTCGGGCTTCGACTTCATGAAGTCCATTGAGATCCTGGTCATGGTGGTTCTGGGCGGCATGGGCTCGATGCTGGGCTCCATCCTGTCGGCCACCGTTCTGACCATCCTGCCCGAGGCTCTGCGCAGCTTCTCCGATTACCGGATGGTCCTGTACTCGGTGGTGCTGGTCTTTATGATGATCTTCCGTCCGGGCGGACTGCTGGGCAGCTACGACTTCTCTCTGAGCCGCATCATCAGCAAGGCCCTCAGTTTCGGCGGCAGCAAAGGCGCGAAGGAGGATGCACACCATGAGTGATTTTAAGACCAGTCTCCACAGCATCCCCTCGGGCGGCTTTCTGACCGAGCGGGATAAAAACAAGCGCCCTGTCCTGGACGTCCGCGGCCTGGGCATCGACTTCGGCGGCCTGACCGCCGTGGACGACTTCAACCTGATGATCGGCCGCAACGAGATCACCGGTCTGATCGGCCCCAACGGCGCCGGCAAGACCACCGTCTTCAACCTGCTGACCAACGTCTACCAGCCCAGCCGCGGCTCCATCCTGCTGGATGGCGTCCCCACTGCCGGCAAAAAGACCTACCAGGTCAACCGGATGGGCGTAGCCCGTACCTTCCAGAACATCCGTCTGTTCAAGGACCTGAGCGTCATTGACAACGTCAAGGTGGGCCTGCACCAGTCCATGAACTACCGTCTGCCCGAGGCTCTGATCCGCCTGCCCAGCTACTGGAAGCAGGAGAAGCGGGCCACTGACGAGGCCATCGAGCTGCTGAACATCTTCCACATGGCCGATCTGGCCGGCAAGCAGGCCGGCAGCCTGCCCTACGGCGCCCAGCGCCGCCTGGAAATCATCCGTGCCCTGGCCACCCGTCCCAAGCTGCTGCTGCTGGACGAGCCTGCCGCCGGCATGAACCCCTCCGAGACCGCCGAGCTGATGGAAGTCATCCGCCGGATCCGGGATGAGTTTGACATCGCCATCCTGCTGATCGAGCACGACATGAACCTGGTCATGGGCATCTGCGAGGGCATTGCAGTGCTGAACTTCGGCCGCGTCATCGCCAAGGGCACGCCCGCTGAGATCCGCGAGAATCCCCAGGTCATCGAAGCATACCTTGGCAAGAAGGAGGGCTGATCCATGGCACAGACTATGCTGAACGTTGATGACATCAACGTCTACTACGGCGCGATCCACGCCATCAAGGACATCTCCTTCCATGTGGACGAGGGAGAGATTGTCACCCTGATCGGTGCCAACGGCGCCGGCAAATCCACCAACCTGAAGACCATTTCGGGCCTGCTCCACAGCAAGACCGGGTCCATCACCTACAAGGGCCAGAACATCTCGGGCATGAAGGCCCACAAGATCGTCCAGCTGGGCCTGGCCCAGGTCCCCGAGGGACGCCGGGTGTTCCTGCACATGACGGTGGAGGAGAACCTGGAGATGGGCGGCTACACCCAGGATCGCAGCACCATTGCCCCCAACAAGGAGAAGGTGTTTGAGCTGTTCCCCCGCCTGAAGGAGCGGCGCCGCCAGATGGCCGGCACCCTGTCGGGCGGCGAGCAGCAGATGCTGGCCATGGGCCGTGCCCTGATGAGCAACGCATCCATGCTGATGCTGGACGAGCCTTCCATGGGCCTGTCCCCCCTGCTGGTGCAGGAGATCTTCGACATCATTGAGAACGTCCACAAAGAGGGCATGACCATCCTTCTGGTGGAACAGAATGCACAGATGGCCCTGTCCATTGCCGACCGCGCCTACGTCCTGGAGACCGGCCGCATCGTCATGGAGGGCACCGGCGCCGAACTGCTCACCAACGAAAAGGTCCGCACCGCTTACCTGGGCGGCTAACCTACTTTTCTGAAGAAAAGTAGGCAAAAGACTTTTCACTGGGTACCGGGCAACTGTGCCGCACTTACGTTACGCCTGGCAGGCGGCAAGGCCCTGCATCTTCATCGGCGTTTGGGCCTGCGGCCCGGTACGATGCATCCTTTTCCTGGATTTGATATTGCTTGTCTTTTCGGGAAAATAGGCAAAAGACTTTTCGCTGGGTACCGGGCAGCTGCGCCGCACTTACGTTACGCCCGGCGGGCGGCAAAGACTTTTCGCTGGGTACCGGGCAGCTGCGCCGCACTTACGTTACGCCCGGCGGGCGGCCACCCCCTGCGTCTTCATCGGCGTTTGGGCCTGCGGCCCGGTACGATGCATCCTGCACCTGATTTTCCCTATCTTTCATCTGTCCCGGATTTTATTTCTCCTAAGATTTCAGGTGAACAGGATGCTGGGGCCGGGTTCTCCCGGATCACCGGCCCGATCCATCTTCTTTCTGCGCTGCTTCATACCAATAGAAAAATCCCCGCTCTGTCTTCACCGGCAGGTCGGGGATTTTTTACGCTTTCGGGCATTCTGATTCAGGGTTCAACATACACATCCGGCTGTGTCCGCAGCGGGTAAATCCGCAGGCGGTCATCCTCCAGGCCTCCATTTTTCATTTCCACCGCCGTAATCCGGCTGTTGGTGTAGGTCTTATAATAATAGGTTCCATCCATCCAGCAGCAGGAATAGACCGTCCTGTCCTGTTTTCCTGCCGGGGTGATGACGCTTCCCTTGACCATGGCGGTTCCTTCCAGCAGGTGGAAGAACTGGGTTACGCGGTCCAGAGCGCTGCCTTCATCAGGGCTGTGGAACTTATAAAAAGCAGCACGGACATACCGGGATGCCGGGGAGGCGTCCCCCGGCAGGCCGATCCCCCCAAAGCCCTGGCCGAACGGTTTCAGCTCCACCCCCGGCACCAGGTGATTGTCCGGCAGCCGGGCGCTCAGGGCCCGGTACTGCCGCAGGTTCATCTGGTGAAAGGGAAAGGGCGGGTTATTGGTCAGCACCCCCACCGGGTCGTCGTAGAGGCGAACCCCCTCCCGGGTGGCTTCCAGCACCGCCGCCCCGGTGCCATCAGCCAGATGCCAGTGGAGGGGCGCCAGCGGAAGTTTTTCGGAAAAAGGGATCCCCAGAGGGCGGAATCTCTTCAGCAGTTCCCTGGCCTGGGACAGCGTCTTGCACTGGCCCAGCACCCAGGGGATCAGCTCATAGGGGGTCACCGCCCCAAAGCCTTCCGGCACCTGGGGCGGATACCAGGCATTTTCCGGGAAATACAGACCCGCCATATACAGGCCCGCTTCATTCACCGCCTCGGCATAGAGGGGCGTTTCCTCTGCCATATGGGCCATTCCCACCATGGCCAGGTGCCGGGGCAGCGGTTCCTGCCGCCGGAACTGCAGCGGGAACTGCCGCGGCATCACCACCACCTGCTCGCCGAAGGAGCATTCCAGATCCAGGTTGCGCCCGAAAATCCCCCCGCCCTGCTGCATTGCAATACTGGTACACATGGGCTTCCCTCCTTTGGATTTCAGTATGGACTGAAAAAAGAGGGTTGATGCGCCGGGCGGGCCAGGCAAGGAAAAAGTCCGAAAGACGCTTTGTCTTTCGGACTTTTTTCATCGGGTTGAAGCTGGCTGCAGGTGCCGGGGATTGTCTATCATCCCGCTTGAGAGCGCCCCCGGATTCGGGGCCGCAGGCACAGGTATGACGTGATGATCACACCCGCCGCAATGCAGGCCAAGCTAATCCACTGGGCGCCAGACAAGGGGCCGGCCAAACCGCGTGCCGCATCGCCCCGGAAACATTCCGTGGCAAAACGCAGGCAGCCATACCCCAAAAGATAGGCGGCCAATCTGCGCCCCGGCTGCCGGTAAACCGGCAGGCAGAGCGCACCGAAGAGAAGGAGATCCCCTGCCGTTTCAAACAGCTGGACCGGCACCAGCGGGATCCCCGCAGGTGCAAACCCGCCCTCCGGGTAAACCACACCCAGAAAACTGCTGGTCGGCACCCCATAGCAGCAGCCGGCACAGAAACATCCCACCCGGCCGATTCCATGCACCAGGGGCACCGCAGGCAGATAGACCGTTTCCAGCTGGGTGAACGTCACCCTGCGGGACACAAGCAGCCACGCTGTACACAGCGCCCCGCCAATCAGCCCGCCGTAGAAGACCAGGCCGCCATATACAAACATCTGCAGAAACAGCTGCGGATTGTTCCACAGCAGCGAAATGTTTGCCGTCAGGGCCGGCCACACCAGGATCAGGGAGTACACTTTGGCGCCGATCAGGGCACCCGCCACAAAAATCAGGTAAACCCGGGTCACCGCTTCCCTGGACAGCTGGGGCGCATACCGCTGGGCGCGGTGTACGCTGATCAGCCATCCCAGCGCCCCGCCTGCGGCCATCAGCAGGCCGTAGACCGGCACATCGCGGTTGATCAGGTGAATGTAAGGCAGCATCGTAAGCCGTCAGGCCGCAAACCCTGGGCTTAAGCCAGTGCGCCCAGGGTGCCGGCTGCACCCAGGCATGCCACGCAGCTGATGAAAATCAGAGCGCCGAAGATGGTGCCCAGCAGGCTCAGCACAAAACCTGCGGTCCGCAGGCCGTCATTATAACCTGCCTTCTTGGAATTGTTGGCCAGCACCAGGCCCACAATGCCCAGGATCAGAGACAGGATCGAGGTGACGCCGAAGAACCAGCACACAACCGAAACAATACCGCAAACCAGGCTGGCAATAGCCGCGCCCTTGCCGGGAACATTCTGATTATCCATAACAATTTCCTCCTACACTTAAAAAAACTATTATTTTAGCAGCTGATGCTAAAATTAATGCAATTTTAACATATTTTGACAGTTGCGTCAATGCCTCTTTCTTTTATCATTTTATGGGATACATGTTGCATCCAGAACGGGCTCTGGTTGATCCGCTTAAAATCCAAAAATACAAACTTTTTTTCATACTTTCCCGGTACCAGAAAAAACAAAGATTGGGAGGCCCCGCCTGATCCCGTGCAAAAAACATCTCTGCTTCGCCCATATTTTTTCCGTCGTGCAGCCGGAATATTTTTTCAAACAGGAGTCCCGGACAGGGTATTTGCAGGGTGCTCAAACAAAATCTATGGCACCTTTTCCGCGGTATTTTTGCCTTTCTTTCGGTATCGTTTTTTCAGAAAACTCTGTATAAAAAGATACTCTTTCTGCTTGAAAGCATTTCACAACAAAAGCCCCGGGACCGCGATGGTCCCGGGGCCGGGCATGGGCAAAACCAGGAAATCAGACAGCCATTAGAAAGCCAGCTGCTCCGGCGGGATCCGGTCTTTTTCGGTGACCGGGCGGATGACGCGGCAGGGCGATCCGGCAGCCACCACGCCGGCGGGAATATCATGGGTGACCACGCTGCCTGCACCGATCACAGAGCCCTTGCCAATGGTGACGCCTCCGCACACCACCGCGTTGGCACCAATCCAGACATTTTCTTCCAGGGTAATGGGGGCCGAGGTTCCGATGCCTTCCGAGCGCTGGGCGCCGTCCACCGAATGGCCGGCACAGGCCAGGCAGACCCCGGGGGCGATGAACGCCCCTGCCCCAATGTGGACCGGGGAGGTATCCAGAATGACGCAGTTGTAATTGATGACGGTCAGGCCGTAGGTATGGATGTTGAAGCCGTAATCACAGTGGAAAGTGGGCTCAATAAAAGTCAGGTCCGAGCAGTCCCCAAACAGCTCCTGCAGAATGGCATGGCGGCGGTCCGGCTGGTCGGGGGGCACTTGGTTGTATTCCCAGCACAGACGCTGGGCGTTGGCTTTCCATTTGGGAGAGAGGTGGAGGTTTTGCCCCACATAGCCTTCCGGGCTTTTCAGAATATCCAGTTGATCCATGGATGTGTTCTCCTTTGGGTTGCTTCCCTCTGTGGAAAAGGGAAAAGCCGCGAAACATACCCTGTTTCGCGGCTTTGTAAATTTCTGGGATAAAATCAGCGCTTGCTGAACTGCGGAGCACGACGAGCGGCTTTGAGGCCGTACTTCAATCGTCTGAGCGATGATTTTCCTTGATATTCCGGGCTTTTTTGAGCCTCGGCCCCTCGGTTGTCCTATTCCTTAACCAAAAAA
>CAJFNF010000004.1 GCA_904394215.1 uncultured Faecalibacterium sp. | reverse complement strand
TAAAGGGCTTGCCGCCTGCAATTCACAGACAACAAGCCCTTTCGGCTGTTTGAACTATTTTTATTTCAAATTATTGTCTAACTTTTTGGGGTCACTTCACCTGGGGCAAGCGGCCTGCTTTTTTGTTGCGGATGTGAAATCAATCCCGGTTGACCTGCAGCTCCTGCTCGCAGTAGATGCAGCGGTATTTGCCATTGGGGCTCAGCTCAAAGATCTGGTCGCACTCCTCTTCAATGGTGGAGATGCACCGGGGGTTGCGGCACCGGACGATGTTCACCAGGCGGCGGGGGGGCTGGGGCTTTTCCTTCTTGACGGCCTTGCCGTTCTGGATGGTGGTCACCGTGATGCTGGGGTCCAGGTAGGCCAGCACGTCCAGGTTCAGCCAGGAGGCGTCCCCCTCTACCTTAATAATATCCTTGCGGCCGGTGGGGGACTTGTGGGACCGTGCATTCTGGATCAGGGCCACGCTGGCGGTGCGGTTGCCCTTGATGCCCAGCAGGTCCATCAGGCCCACGGCGGTGCCGGCCTTGATGTGATCAATCACAATGCCGTTCTGGATCTCGTCAATGTTCAGCATATCAGACGCCCTCCTTCGGCGCTTTGGGGTCGGCCAGACCCAGCAGAGTCATAATCAGTGCCATCCGGACGTAGACGCCGTTCTGCACCTGCTCGAAGTAGGCGGCCCGGGGATCGTCGTCCACATCCAGGGCGATCTCGTTGACCCGGGGCAGGGGGTGCAGCACCGCCATGTCGGGCTTGGCCAGGGCCATCTTGTCCCGGGTGAGGATGTAGCTGTTCTTCAGGCGGATGTAGTCCTCCTCGTTGAAGAACCGCTCCTGCTGGACCCGGGTCATGTAGAGGATGTCCAGGCCGGGGAGGGATTCCTCCAGGCTGCGGGTCTCGGCGTAGGGGATGTCGCTGCCCTCCAGCACATCGGTGATGATGTAGTCAGGCACCCGCAGCTCCTCGGGGCTGATCAGGACAAACCGAACCCCCTCGTACCGGACCATGGTCTTGATGAGGGAGTGGACGGTGCGGCCGAACTTCAGGTCGCCGCACAGGCCGATGGTCAGCCCGCTGAGGGTACCCTTGCGGCTGCGGATGGTCATCAGGTCGGTGAGAGTCTGGGTGGGGTGCTGGTGGCCGCCGTCGCCGGCGTTGATCACCGGGATCCGGGAGTAGCGGCTGGCCCGCAGGGGTGCGCCCTCCTTGGGGTGGCGCATGGCCACGATGTCGGCATAGCAGGACACCACCCGGATGGTGTCGGCCACGCTCTCGCCCTTGGAAGCGCTGGAGACCTTCTCGCTGGGGAAGCCCAGCACATGGCCGCCCAGGTTCAGCATGGCGGCCTCGAAGGACAGGCGGGTGCGGGTGGAGGGCTCATAGAACAGGGTGGCCAGCTTTTTGTGGGTGGCCACGTCCTGATAAGCTGCGGGATCTTCCCGGATGCGGCAGGCCAGGTCCAGCAGGGCGTCGGTCTCTTCGCGGGTGAAATCAAGGGGATCAATCAGATGGCGCATGGGCAGTTTGCCTCCTTAAAGCAGCTTGCGTAAGATGGAAAAGTCGAAGAAATTGGTGTAATAGCTGAAAGCCCGCAGCACCGGCCGGCACAGCCGGGTGTAGCAGACCTCGTCCAGCAGAAGCATGGCTTCGCCGGGGGCCAGGCGCATGGCGGAGCGGATGGCGTCGTCCCCGCAGCTGGCCTTGATGTGGGCCACGGTGGAGGACACCTGCTGGCCGCAGACCTGGTCCAGCACGTCGAAGATGGACCCGGCCAGATCCAGCCGGGTATAGTCCCGCCCGCCCAGCAGGGCTTTGGGCAGGTAGTTGATGGAGTAAATGACGGGGGCAGAGTCGGCCAGCACCCGCTTGCGGATGCAGATCAGCTCGGCGCCGATTTCCAGCTCCAGGCTGCGGGCCAGGTCCTCATTGGCCCGTGCGGGCAGGATCTGGATGCCGTCGGCGTGGGGATAGCTGCCGAAGGAGCGGATCAGGGGGTAATACTCCAGTTTCTGGTCCAGGCGGCTGCGGAGGTTGAGGACGGCCCGGTTGACCACCGTGCCGATGCCCCGGACCCGCTCTACATAGCCGGCCCGCTCCATGGTGCTGAGGGCGTCCCGGATGACGGTCCGGCTGACCCCCAGCCCGGCGGCCAGATCCAGTTCGGCAGGCAGGCGGTCGGCGCCGGCGTAGCGCCCGGTGCGCAGTTCCTCCAGCAGCTGAGCGACCACCCGGTCGCTGATAACCGTTCCGCCCAGGCGGCCCGAAGTGTCAGGGGTGGGTTCCTTCATGGTGAATCCTTCCTTTCGCGGAGATCTGGAAAGGGAAATCCGCATCATATAGGTCTAGTATACCATATTTTGACAGGATTTAAAACCAGGTTTCTGCTGGAAAGACCGGAAAAGGGGATTTTCTCCCCGGCGGGGCCCCGCCCCACAAAAGCGCCCCGTTCCTGGTCTGCCAGGGGCGGGGCGCGGGTGCTTTACTTGTTGTACTGGGCGTACAGGTGGATGATGTTCAGCAGCACCTGGGCTGCCTTGTCCATCCGCTCCACGGTGGTGCACTCAAACACCCCGTGGAAGTTGAAGCCGCCGGTGCCCAGGTTGGGGCAGGGCAGGCCCTTCCAGCTCAGGACGGCGCCGTCGGTGCCGCCCCGGACGGGGATTTCCTCCGGCTCCAGGCCGGCCATCCGGATGGCGGTGCGGGCGTTCTCCACCAGGTGGAAGTGGGGCTTGATCTTCTCGATCATGTTGCGGTAGCCGTCCTTCAGCTCCACCGTGACGGTGCCCTCGCCGTAGCGGCTGTTGAGCCAGTCGGCCAGCTGGAGCATCTCTTCCTTTTTCTCCTCCAGACGGGAGGCGTCGTGGTCCCGCAGGATATAGCCCAGCTTGGCCTCGTTGACGTCGCCGTACATCTGGCACAGATGGAAGAAGCCCTGGCGGCCCTCGGTGGTCTCAGGCCGTGCCATCAGGGGCAGGGCCATGTGGAACTCCATGGCCACGTTGGAGGCGTTGATCATGGCGTTCTTGGCGCTGCCGGTGTGGACCGACAGCCCGTGGATGGTGACGGTGGCAGAGGCGGCGTTGAAGTTTTCGTACTCGATGCCGCCCACGTCGCCGCCGTCCACGGTGTAGGCGAAGTCAGCGCCGAACCGGTCCAGGTCGAACAGGTCGGCCCCCTCGCCGATCTCCTCGTCAGGGGTGAAGCCGATGCACAGCTTGCCGTGGGGCAGGCCCTGGGTCAGCACCGTCTCGGCGGCGGTGAGGATCTCGGCGATGCCCGACTTGTCGTCGGCCCCCAGCAGGGTGGAGCCGTCGGAGGTGATGAGGGTCTCCCCCTTCAGGGAGGCCAGGAAGGGGAAGGTGGAAACCTTCAGCACGGCGCCGGTGCCGGGCAGCACCACGTCCTGGCCGTCGTAGTTTTCATGGAGCACCGGCTTGACGTTCTCGCCGGGGGCGTCGGCCACGGTGTCCATGTGGGCGATGAGGCCCAGGGCCGGCTGGTTTTCATAGCCGGGGGTGGCGGGGATGGTGCCGTACACATAGCAGTGCTCATCCACAGCGGCGTCCTGGATGCCCAGCTCCTTCATCTCTTCCACCAGCAGGCGGGCCAGGTCGAACTGGCGCTGGCTGGAGGGGTGGGTGCCCGAGTGGGGGTCCGAGGTGGTGTACACCTGGGCGTACCGCAGAAGGCGTTCATAAGCGCGCATAAAAGCTCTCCTTTCAGCCGTCCGGCCCCCAAAGCCGGCCGGGCGGCAGTGCAGTTTGAATGGTCTGTCTTTTAGGATACTCCATTTTTCGCCCTTTTACAAGGGCCGATATCCCGCCCGGCCTTCATCCGGCAGGTGAGAAAAATTCACCACCGGCCCTGTCCCCCGCCGGGAGAAAACGTGCTATCATAAGGGCGGGGAATTCACAATCTGAGACTGGGAAGGTGGAATACTGCATGAAGATTTTCTTTTATACCCTCCGCCCCTACGACGAGCTGCCCTTTGCACAGAAACTCAGCGCCGAAACCGGCATCGCCTTTGACGGCTGCGAGGAATACCCCAACCTCGAGAATGCCGCCCTGGCCGCCGGCTGCGACGCCGTCTCGATGACGCCCTGCGATATGAGCGCCCCCATGGTGGAGCGGTTCCATCAGCTGGGGGTCAAGTACATCTGCTGCCGTTCCATCGGCTATGACCATGTGGATCGGGCCAAAGCCAAAGAGCTGGGGATGAAGGTGTCCAACGTGGATTACCCGCCCCGGGGTGTGGCGGACTTCGCCATCATGCTGATGATGATGTCCCTGCGCCGTGTGGGCCATATCCTCAAGCGGGGCGAGCTGCAGGACTATTCCCTGAAAGGCAAGATCGGCCGGGACCTGTCGGGCTGCACCGTGGGTGTCATCGGCACCGGCCGGATCGGCCGCACCGTGATGGAGCACCTGTCGGGCTTTGGCTGCAAGCTGCTGGCCTATGACCTGTACCCCAGCCAGGAGGCCGCCAAGTACGCCCAGTATGTGGACCTGGACACCCTGTTCGCCCAGAGCGATGTCATCACCCTCCACACCAATGCCACCGAGGCCAACTACCACCTGATCAACCAGGAGGCCCTGGCCAAAATGAAGGACGGGGTGGTGCTGGTGAACACCGCCCGGGGCACCCTGATCGACAGTGATGCCCTGATCGCCGCCCTGGAGAGCGGCCACGTGGGCGCCGCCGCCCTGGACGTGCTGGAAAACGAGAACGGCCTGTACTACTACAACCGCTCGGGGGACCCCATCGCCAACCCGGAGATGGCCCTGCTGCGGAGCTTCCCCAACGTGCTGCTGACCAGCCACACCGCCTTCTACACCGAGGAGAATGTGGAGAGCATGGTGCGTGGCGTCTTTGAGAGCGCCGCCGCCTTCGCCGACGGGACCCCCACCCGCCACGACGTCAGTCTGAAATAAACCGCCTGTACATACCAAAAGACCCGCCGCACGGCCTTGGCGCTGTGCAGCGGGTCTTTTTTTCATCGGATAAACGAGGTGAGGAGGGAGCGGAGGAAAAAGGTTTTGCCGGTGGGCCGGTCCTCCAGATCAGGGATCTCAAAGATGTAGCGCTCGCTGGCGTTGATGACGGTAATGCCCTTGTGGGTGCAGACCCGGGGCAGGCGGAAATTGTAGGACAGGTGGATGTGCCCGTGGACAAACCACTGGGGCTTCAGATCGTCCAGCAGGCCGTTGAAGCATTCAAAGCCCCGGTGGGGCAGGTCGTCGCCGTCGTTGAGGCCCCGGGCGGGGGAGTGGGTCAGCAGCAGGTCGATGCCTCCCAGCCGCCGCACCTTGGACCGCATCCGGGAAATCCGGCGGCGCATCTGCTGCTCGGTGTACTGGAAGGGGCTCTCCTTGTTGTACTGGATCGACCCGCCCAGGCCCATCACCCGCAGGCCCTTCCAGACATAGACCTCGTCGTCGACGCAGATACAGCCCCCCGGCTCCTGCTCGGCGTAGGCTTCATCGTGGTTGCCGTGGACATAGAGGATGGGGGCGGGGGTAAAATTGGTTAGAAATTCCAGGTAGGCACGGGGCAGGTCCCCGCAGGACAGGATCAGGTCGATCCCTTCCAGCCGCTCGCGGCACTGGGGGCTCCATAGTGCCGTTGAGGCGACATCGGATATTGCTAGTATCTTCACGTTCCTTCAAGCTCCGATCTTTTTTCGATCCTTGTACCATTTCGGTTTGCAGCAGGCAGGCGGGCCGGTCAGACGCTGGCCGGGGAAGCAGGGCCGTCTGCCTGGCCGGCGGGCTGCTCCTTGATGACATCCAGGCCGCAGACATCGGCCAGGATCCGGGTTTTCACATCCAGCTGGTCGTAGCTGGGCAGTGTGCCATCCACGCAGGCGTCCAGCCAGTCCATCAGCATCAGCTCCTTGGGGGTGTAGACGATCTTTTCAGGGGAGTGCATCTGATGGTCCTGGGCGTAAACTTCCGAGGGGAAGATGGTCAGCAGGCCGCTGTGGAGCTGGGTTTCCATCAGGCCCAGAAGCTGGAGGGGGCCGCCGGGGATCTGCTGGTCGTAATGGATGCCCACGGCGCCGCTCTTCATGCCCCACCAGTAGTTGATGGCCTTGCCGGTGTCGGCGTCGTTCCAGCTGCCGTTGAGGATGGAGCGGATGATCTCGACGTAGAACACATCCCACCGCCATTCGGGCAGGCCCACCGGCCGGATGGTGCCGTCTTCCATCCGCTGGCACAGGCCGTAATCCCGGAAGGAATCGGGGGCCTCGCGGCTGTCCCGGGCGTAAAAGAGGGTGACGTCGGGGCGGTCCGAGAAGTCCAGGGGGTGGGCCGGGTCGGGCAGGCAGGCCCACCGCAGCACCACCCGGCCCTGGGGCCGCACCGAGCGCAGGCCCTGGGCATAGGCGTTGATGGCGGCGGGGGCGCCGTACACCGGGTTGGCGGCCACATAGCCCACCGTGTTGGTGGGGGAGAGGATGCCGGCCAGCATTCCCAGGATATAGGTGGCCTCGTAGGTGCGGGGATAGTAGGTCCGCACCAGGGGGTGAGGGGTATTCAGGGAACAGTTGAGGAACTTGGTCTTGGGGTGCTGGGCCGCCACCTTGAGGCAGGCGGTGTGCATCCGGACGCTGGTGGTGAACACCACGTCGGCGCCGTTGTGGGCGATTTCCTCCAGCATCTGCTCGGCGTCCACCGCCGGGTCCACGTTCTCATAGGAGGAGAGGATCACCCGGTCGGTGAAGGTGTTGGCCAGGGCCTCCCGGCCCTTTTCGTGGGCCTGGACCCAGGGGCTGTTCTGGGCGCTGTACTCGTGGAGGAAGGCCACATGGAGCTCGCTGGGCCGGGTGCTGAAGATATTCAGCTTGGACAGGCTGATCAGGGGCTCGCTGGCGTCCGAAGCGGGCTCCAGCACCACCTCCACCGCCTGGTCCTTGGTCAGGACGGTGATCTCGTCCCAGATGCGGGCCAGGTTGGCCTTGATCTGGGCGGGGGTGGAGTCGCAGGCGTCCGAATAGCGGTACACCGACAGATACACCAGCAGGGCGTCGCCGGGGGTCAGGGGCAGCTGGTCGCCCCCCAGACCCAGAAACTGCTGGCGGAACTTGGTGTGGAGGGAGTTGAAGTTTTTCCGGTCCTCGTCGGTCCAGGCCTCTCCCGAGGCCTTGCACACCAGGTTCTGGAGCTTGGCGTAGCTGCCGGGGCGGGAGAACTGGACCACGTTCACCTTGGACAGCTTGTAGAAGTCCAGGAACTCGTAGTAGATCCGGCTCTCCAGGCTGTTGTTTTTGGCGGGGATCAGCCGTGTGACGGTGCCGGGGATGCTGGCGGCGTCGAAGTGCTTGAGCACCGACACCCGCTTGTTGCCCTCCTCGATGTAGAACTGGTTGAGGAATTCATAGGCGGTGACCGGGTTGCGGATGCCCTCTTCCAGATGGGCGTCGCAGAGCACCGACCACTTGGAGGCGAACTCGGTGTCCACCTCCAGCAGGGGCATGAAGTTGGGGGCAAAGGCGGTGTGGCGGCCGCTGGTCTTGGTGCCCACAATGCTCTCGCTGGGCATGTTCACCAGGCCCAGGGGCTCGGTGGCCACAATGTCCACATTTACCAGGATATCGTCCAGCACCGGCAGGTAGGGGCTCTGGCCCCGGGCCACGTGGGCGCGGTAATCCTTCTGGCCTGCCTTGAGGGCGAGTTTATATTCGTCAATCGACATCAGAAAAGGCTCCTTTCACATAAAGATCGAAAAGCCGGTTTGCAAACGGAGGCCCCGCCGGGGCAGGGCTCTTGAAACAGTATACCACTTTTTTGCATTTTTGTCTGCTGCTGCGCAAAGATTGTGAAAAAAAGGGACCCTTTGGCCCCGCCCGGCGGTTTTTGGGCCGGGGGTGTTGCGCCGGGGCGGATTTTCAGGTAGGATAAGAAGAAAAAAGGAAAGGGAACCAAACCATGATGGATACAACGACCCTCCCGGTTCTGGAGGCCGGGGAATACGCCGGGGGCCTGTGGTACTACGAGCCCCACGTCTACATGCCCTACCGTTTTGTGCTGGGGCGGCCGGGGCAGCGGCCCCTGGTGTGCATCGGCATCAACCCCAGCACCGCCCAGCCCGGGGCCCTGGACCCCACCGTCAAGAGCGTGGAGCGGCTGGCCCTGGCCAACGGCTTTGACAGCTGGATCATGTTCAATGTCTATCCCCAGCGGGCCACCGACCCCAACGATATGGACAAGGCCCCCGACCGGGCCCTCTGCGATGAAAACCTCCGGTGGCTGGAGGCGGTGCTGTCCCAGACCAGCCCCACCATGTGGGCGGCCTGGGGCACTCTGATCGAAAAGCGGGACTACCTGCCGGGGCTGATGCGGGAGATGGTGGCTCTGACCCGGGCCAAAAACATCCCCTGGGTCACCATCGGCAAGCGCAGCAAGAAGGGCCACCCCCACCACCCCCTCTACCTGCGGAAGGACGCCGTCCCCGAGCCCTTTGACGTCGAGGAATACCTCGACACCTGTTTCTGAGGGGGCCGGCATGGGGCCCGAACAATACCGGAAAATCTATGAGTGGTTCACGGCCCGGCCGGCGGCGCTGAAAGCGCTGGCCCTCTGCAGCCGGCTGCTGCCCCTGGTCCAGGGAGCGGCTTATCTGGCGCTGCTGGCCCTGCTGGGATTCCGCTGGGCCGCCGGTGGGGATTCTATGCAGCTGCTGGCCCGGGCAGTCCTGGTGCCGGGGGCGGTGTTTGCGGGGGGCAGCGCCCTGCGGGCCGCCCTCAACCGGCCCCGGCCCTATGAACAGCCCGGCTTTACCCCCCTGCTGCCCAAAGAGACGGCGGGGAAAGCCTTCCCCTCCCGCCACACCCTCAGCGGGGCGGTGATCGCCATGGCCTGGCTGCCGGTGAGCGGCGCCGCCGCAGCGGTGCTGGCGGTGCTGGCTGTGGCCATCGGGGCCACCCGGGTGCTGGCGGGGGTCCACCGGGTGGGGGATGTGGCCGCCGGGGCGGCCCTGGGCTTTGGGCTGGGGGCCCTGGGGATGCTGTTGTAAACCACCAAAACAAACACAAAGGCCCTGTCCGGCGCGGACAGGGCTTTTGTGCTGTCAGAAAGGAGGATAAGGGAATTCGGTCAGTGGCCGCAGTGGCAGCTGCCGCTGCAGTGGCTGCATCCGCCGCTGCACCCGGCGCACTTGCCGGACCGCAGGCTGCGGATGGTGGCCCGGAGGGATAACCCCGTCACCCCCAGCACCACAGCCCCCACCAGGATGGTGGAGAGATTTTCAGTGATCCATGCCAGCATACGGGCACCTCCTTGAAGATTGAATCAGGCCCGGAGGGGGTCCTGCCGGCCCAGCCGGACAGCGCCCTCACGGTAAGGGTTTTTGCGGAACAGCAGATACAGCAGCCCGGCCAGCAGGACCAGGGCCACGATGGTAAACAGGTTGAAGCTGACTTCGCCGGTGATGAGGCCGCCCAGCTGGTAGACCAGCAGGGAGGACACATAGGCGAAAACGCACATGTAGCCGATGGCGAAGATGGTCCAGCGGGGGTTGTTCATCTCCCGCTTGATGGCGCCCATGGCGGCGAAGCAGGGGGCGCACAGCAGGTTGAAGATCATGAAGCTGTAGGCCGCCAGGCCGGTGTAGTCGGCGGCGATGCTGGCCCAGATCTCATTGCCGGCCTCGGACACCTCGCCCGCCCCATAGGTAACGCCCAGGGTGGCCACCACGTTCTCCTTGGCGATGAGGCCGGTGATGGTGGCGGTGGCTGCCCGCCAGTTGCCGAAGCCCAGGGGGGCAAAGACGGGGGCGATCACCCCGGCGATGGCCGCCAGCAGGGAGGTGTTGGTGTCCTCCACCATCCCGAAGCTGCCGCCCGCAAAGCCGAAGTTCTGGAGGAACCACAGCACCACGGTGGAGGCCAGGATGATGGTGCCGGCCCGCTGGACGTAGGACCAGCCCCGCTCCCAGGTGGCCCGCAGCACGTTGCCCCAGGCGGGGACGTGGTAGGCGGGCAGCTCCATCACAAAGGGGGCCGGTTCCCCGGCGAAGGCCCGGGTCTTCTTGAGGATGACGCCGCTGATGATGACGGCGGCCATCCCGATGAAATAGGCGCTGGTGGCCACCAGGCTGCTGCCCCCGAAGATGGCGCCGGCCAGCAGGCCGATGATGGGCATCTTGGCGCTGCAGGGGATGAAGCAGGTGGTCATGATGGTGAGCTTGCGGTCCCGGTCCTGCTCAATGGTGCGGGAGGCCATCACCCCGGGGATGCCGCAGCCCGAGGCCACCAGCAGGGGGATGAAGCTCTTGCCCGACAGGCCGAACCGGCGGAAGATCCGGTCCATCACAAAGGCGATGCGGGCCATGTAGCCCACGTCCTCCAGGATGGCCAGCAGGAAGCTGAGCACCAGGATCTGGGGCACAAAGCCCAGGGCAGCCCCCACGCCGGCCACGATGCCGTCGTTGATGAGGCCCACCAGCCAGGGGGCGCAGCCGATGGACACCAGGAAGCTTTCCACCGCCGGGGGGATGATCTCCCCGAACAGCACGTCGTTGACCCAGTCGGTGCCGATGGTGCCGAAGGAAATGGCGGTGCTGCCCATGGCGATGGTGTAGATGGCCAGCATCACCACGGCGAAGATGGGCAGGGCCAGGACCCGGTTGGTGACGAACCGGTCGATCTTGTCCGACACCGTCAGGTGGCCGGTGCGGCGGCTGCGGGTGCAGGCCGACTCCACCACCCCGTGGAGGAACTGGTAGCGCTGGTTGGTGATGATGCTCTCGGCGTCGTCATCCAGGGCTTCCTCGCAGGCGGCGATGGTCTGTTCCACCTTTTCTGCGGCGGCGCTGTCCAGGGCCAGCTCGGCCTGGACCTTTTCGTCCCGCTCAAAGAGCTTGACGGCGTACCAGCGCAGGAACCGGTCCTCGGCTTTGCCCGCCAGCAGGGCCTCGATGGATTCGATGGCCCGGGCGGTTTCGCCGGTGTAAATCGGGGGCAGGGGGGCGGCCCGGCGGCTCTGGGCGGCGTTGATGGCCGCCTGGGCGGCGGCGGCGCAGCCCTCGCCTTTGAGGGCGCTGATCTCCACCGCCGGGCATCCCAGGGCCCGGCTCAGTTTTTTCAGGTCGATGGTGTCCCCGTTTTTCCGCACCAGGTCGATCATGTTCACCGCCACCACCACCGGGATCCCCAGCTCCATCAGCTGGGTGGTGAGGTAGAGGTTCCGCTCGATGTTGGTGCCGTCCACAATGTTCAGGATGGCGTCCGGCTTTTCCTTCACCAGGTACCCCCGGGCCACCACCTCTTCCAGGGTGTAAGGGGAGAGGGAATAGATCCCCGGCAGGTCCTGAATCACCACATCATTGCGGCCCTTGAGCCGGCCGTCCTTTTTCTCCACTGTCACCCCCGGCCAGTTGCCCACATACTGGTTGGAACCGGTCAAAGCGTTGAACAGGGTTGTTTTGCCGCAGTTGGGATTGCCCGCCAGGGCGATTGTAATCTGTGCCATGGGTGTGCGCTCCTCTCTGGTCATTCGTTGATTTCCACCATCTCGGCGTCAGCCTTGCGGACGCTGAGTTCGTAGCCCCGGACGTTCAGCTCCATGGGGTCCCCCAGGGGGGCCACTTTGCGGACGTAGATGTCCACTCCCTTGGTGATCCCCATGTCCATAATCCGGCGCTTGACCGGCCCGGTCCCGTTGAGGCGGGCCACCGTCACGGTCTGGCCCACCCTGGCATCTTTCAGTGTTTTCATGATCTGTTCCTCCTGCTGTACTGCTCAGTAGAAAATCCGGCTGGCCATCTTGCTGTCCAGCGCCACCCGCCCGGTCTGCACCTGCAGAATCAGGTTCCCGGCGGTCTCGCTGACCACCGTCACGGCGCTGTCGGGCACAAAGCCCAGCTCGGCCAGGTGCTGGCGCACCGCATCCTGCCCGGTGATCCTGCGGATGGTCACCGTCTCACCGGGGCGCGCTGTATTCAAAGGCATCATGGAAATTCCTCCTTTGCGTTAGCTTTAACAAACCTTTTTCTGACAGAGAGTTTATTACAACTAACTGCAAAAGTCAACGGGATTTCGGAATCCTTCACAAAGTTTGTACAGACTAACAACTGGCCCCCAAAAAAGCCCCCGGATTTTGCGCAAGTTAGCCATAACTTACGCAGGCACTGCCAGCCGGAGGATAGGGGTGCCGCTGTGGAACAGCCGCAGGTAGATGTCGGTGCATTTTTTCAGCTGGTCAAAATAGCGCTGGGCGGCGGCGGGGTCGCCGTAGGACTTCCAGCAGCCGCAGCAGGTGAAGTTCCGGCCCCGGTTGCGGATGAAGCCGATGACGTCGGACAGGGGATAGCCCAGGAACACCCCGATCTCGTGGGGGAAGCTGTCGCCGCACAGCCGGCGGGCCAGCTGGCGCAGCAGCTCCTGGCAGCCATCGGGGCTGCCGGGGCAGGCGGGCAGGGCGTAGCCCTCCTGCTCCAGGAAGCGGCAGGTCTCGGGCTGTTCCAAAATGGCGGCCAGCCGGGCGGGCCGGTAGAGGTACAGCAAAAACCAGTGGCCGTGGGGGCATTCCTTCAGGATCATCAGCCGCAGCCCCCGGCCCCCCAGCTGGGCGTTCCAGCCCGCCACCGTCCGGTGGAGCCCGGCCTTGTCCCGGGTTTCGTGGCGGAACAGGTTGGCGGGCTTGAGCCCCGCCAGGACGGGGGCGCACTGTTCGATCATGACGGTTTCAAACGGTCTCTCCATGGCTGGTACCTCCTTGGGGCCCGGGGGCCCTTGTTTGGGTTTAGGATGCCGCCGCCGGGGCGGGATATGCGGTAAGCTATGACTAACTCCTACTGGAAAAGAAAAGCCGGGGATGCCGGCGGGAGTTAGCTATATCAAACTTGCCCTATCATACCACAGGGCCGGGAGGGCTGTCAAGGGGCAGCAAACAAAAAAAGACATCCGCTTGTGCGGATGTCTTTGGTGGGGTGCCCAGAGGGACTCGAACCCTCGATCTCCAGATCCACAATCTGGCGCGTTAACCAACTACGCTATGGGCACCACATAGATGCGCCCGAAGGGACTCGAACCCCCGGCCCACTGCTTAGAAGGCAGTTGCTCTATCCACCTGAGCTACGGGCGCATGTCCTGATCCCTATGGGGTTGTTGGCAGGGGCAGCCGTTTGACGCGGGCTGCGAGAGATATAATAGCATAACGGGTGGATTCTGTCAAGCAAAAACCGGAAATTTTTTTGATCTTTTTGCCGGATGCCGCAAAACCGGCGTCCTGCCATGGATTTTGCCCAAAAGAAAATCCCCGGACGGGTCCGGGGATGGAAGGCTGCGGGGGACGATTATTCTTCTTCGATGGCGTCCACAATCTGCTGGGCGATGTACTTGTGGCCCTGGATGGTGGGGTGGCCGTCGTTGGCGGTCTTGGTGCGGGGGATGGGGACATAGGTGCAGCCGGTGTCCTCCGCCAGCTGGCGGACAAAGCGGTTATACTTGTTGAAGAAGCTGCTCCAGGTCCACATCAGGGGCACAGGGTTGTAGCAGCCCAGCAGCAGGATCTGGACGTCGGGGTTCTGGGCCCGGATGGCGTCCACCACCTGGGGCAGGTAGGTCTCCACATTGGTGTAGGCCTGGCTGCAGACGTTGGAGGCGCCGGTGGTCAGGGCGTAGAACAGGTCGCCGGTCTCCTTGGCGGTGAGGCGGATGTCAAACAGCTGCTTGACCATCTTGGTGAAGTTGGAGAAGCTCATGTCCCGGTAGCCCCCCGACACCAGGGTGTTGGCCAGCTGCTCCGACTTCCAGTTGGTGGCGTTGCCGATGGAGACGATGAAAGGCACCATGGCGTCGTTCATGCCGATCTCGATGCTGATGACGTCGGCCTCCCGGATGTAGTCCTGGAACTCAGGGTAGCTGTAATAGGTGCCGGCGGGCTGGTTGAACTGGGACATCTTGCCGTCCCGGACCATCTCCAGCAGGTCCTTGGTCATCAGGGCGGGCAGGCCCAGGTTGATGGCGTGGTCCCGGTCCAGGCCCAGGGCGTCGGCCACGTAGCCCACATAGCACTCGTCGGAATAGCCCTTGAAGTTGGGGCTGATGTCGTAGAAGACGTCGGCGTCGTTGTAGACAAAGTTGGTCAGGCCCACGCCGGCGGCGATGCTGTCGCCGAAGGCCACATAGGTAAAGCTGTGGGGGTCCTGGGGGCCCTCGGCTGCGTCCTCGGCGTCGGTCTCAGGGATCAGGACAGGGACGTCGGTGGCGCCGGCGGAATCGATGGAGTCGGCGGGGAGGGCGGTGCCATCCGACACCAGGATCTGGGTGGGACCGTCGGCGCTGCCGATGATGCCGATGGAAGCGGGGTCCTCTGCTGCAGAGTCCGCTCCCTCGGCAGCAAAGGCGCCCAGCGGCAGGCAGGCCGCCGTCATGGCGGCAGCCAGCAGGAAGCTGAGGATACGTTTTTTCATGACAGGCTCCTTTTCGTCCCGGGCCCGGCCAAGCTGGGTGAAAGCAGGACGTATATCTTGAAGATGGAAAAATTTTACCCCTTCATCATAAAGGCACAGGACCCAAATGTCAACCCCTGAACCCCCGGGCCAGGCACAAAAAAAGCTGCACCTGTACTACAGGTGCAGCACACAAGATGAGAAAAAGTCCCGGCCGGACGACATGTGCGTACGGCCGGGACACATACAGGGAAATGGGGCGCAGGGAGTGTGGGGGCCGCCCGGCGGCCCCTGCGCGGTTCTGCACCCCATTTTGTCCAAAAGGGGGATATGAGGGACTGCGGAGCCGAGCCGCTGCCTGCGGCAGAAACAGGCGAAGCGGAGCAGGGGCCGCGGTCTGTTTTTTGCAAGGGCGCCACGACGCCCGCCGCAAAAGCAGGGAACCGCAACCAAATGGATTTCTGCCGCGCGGCTGCGCGCAGAAATGGGTTCCCCCTAACATCTGTTTAATAGTCCTGGGGGGTGATCTGCTTTTCCAGCTCCAGATAGTTCACCTTGCCCACCGGGGTCAGGGGCAGGCTGTCGATGAACTTGTAGCCCACCGGCAGCACATACTCGGGCAGCTCGTCGGCGCACAGGGCCCGCAGCTCCCGGACGATCTGGCGCTTCTTCTTCTGGCAGTCGGGGTTCAGGACGATGTAGGCCAGGGGCAGCCGGCCCTGGACGTGGTCCTTGTCGGCGCAGCCCACCACCGAGCAGTTGGCCACCGCCGGATGGGTGCTCAGGACGTTCTCGATCATGGAGGGGAAGATCTTGAAGCCGTCGTGGCGGATGATCATCCGCTTGATCCGGCTGTCCAGGAAGACATAGCCCTCGGCGTCCATATAGCCGATGTCGCCGCTGTGGATCCAGACCCGGCCGTCGGCGTGCTTGCGCATGATGATGGCGGTCTCCTCGGGCTTGTCGAAGTAGCCCTGCATCATGGTGGGGCCCGAGATGCAGATCTCGCCCCGCTGGCCGATGGGCAGCTCCTTCTCGGTGCCGGGCTCAAAGATGGCCACCACCGTGCTGGGCAGGGGCAGGCCCACCGAGCCCAGCTTGTTGTGGGTGCCGGCGGCAGCGGTGGCTGCCGAGCACACCTCGGTCATGCCGTAGCCCTTGGCCAGGCCGTAGGGGGCGCCGTGGCTGGCCAGGAAGGCGTTCACCGACTGCTCGGCCCCCAGGGGGATGGCGTCGCCGCCGCAGGCCAGGTTCAGCACAAAGGACAGGTCCTTTTTCTTCATCCGGGGATCGGCGGCCAGCACCTGGTAGTGGGCGGGGACGCCGAACATGTGGGCGGGCTTGTATTTCAGGATCAGCTTGCCCAGCTCATTGGGGTCCAGCTTGGGGATGATGACCACCGTCAGGCCCAGGGACAGGGGCAGATGGACGCCGCAGGCATAGCCGTAGGCGATGAACGGGGGCATCACGTTCAGCAGCCGCTGCTGGCGCTGGAACACCGCCTCAAAGGCAGAGAACTGCTGGGCAATGGCGTTGAAGGCGGTGTCCCCCAGCAGCACCCCCTTGGGGGAGCCGGTGGTGCCGCCGGTGTGGACCATCACGCAGCTGTGATGGGGGTCAAAGGGCTCGCTGGCGGTGCTGGCGTTTTTGCCGGCGGCCATGAACTCCTTCCAGTGGATCACGTTGGAAGCGTAGCGGTTGCGGTCGGGGTTGGCGGCGGCATAGGCCAGCTTCATGGGGCCCTTCAGGGAGTCGGCGGGGGAGAACACCAGCACCTTCTCTACCTTGGTGCGGCGGAGGGCCTGGTGGCACTTGTCATAGCAGGCGTTGAGGCAGATCAGCATTTTGGAGCCGGCTTCTTCGATGTACTCGTGGATCCCATCGGGGCTGTAGCGGGGGTCCACCAGGTTGAGGGTGGCCCCCACCATGTCGGCTGCATAGAACAGGTAGATCAGCTCAGGGGTCATGACGCTGACGCAGGTCATGATGTCCCCCTTCACCACGCCGGCAGCCCGCAGGGCGGCCGCGGTCTTTTTGACCTGGACAAACAGGGTGGCGTAGGTGATTTGGTTGCCGTAGTACATCAGGGCGATGTCGGACAGACGGTTTTTGTTCTGGCGGCAGATGTAGTCGAAGGCAGTGCAGTCAGGAGGGGTCATATCCCGGAACTTGGGTTGGTAGGCGGCGAGCCAGGGCTTGGCCTGGCTTGCATACACCGGCTCTTTGGTGACAGGCATAGTATTCCTTTCTTCGGTTGATGAATCAGATCGGGGGGCACACCGGAGTCCCCTATAGTTTCCCATTATAAAAGCACGGGAAGGGCCGTGTCAATATGGACACCGGCGGATGCCGCGCTGTACATATAAAACAGTATAGCAGCAATGTTTGTCAAAAGGATGAACGAACCCCGCTTCGGAAACCGAAAAAGCCGGGCCGGAGCCCTTTTTTACAGGGGTCCGGCCCGGCAGGCTTTGTATGGTGCGGGGGAACTTATTTCATCCAGTCTGCGGCCTCGGCCTCATTGCACAGCACCCAGTGGCGGTCCCGCAGCTGGCGCCATGCGGGGGGATCGGTGTCGTAGTGGTGGATGGAGGGGTCGTAGATCAGCAGCTTTTTACCCCGTTCCCGGCGGGGGCTGGGCATGGGGATGGCCGACAGCAGGCTGCGGGTGTAGGGGTGGATGGGATGGGCGATCAGCTCTTCCGCGTCCGCCAGCTCCACGATATCCCCTTTGTGGATCACCGCGATCCGGTCCGAGATGTACCGCATCACCGACAGGTCGTGGGCGATGAAGAGATAGGTGATGCCCCGCTGCTGCTGCAGGTGCCGCAGCAGGTTCAGCACCTGGGCCCGGATGGACATATCCAGGGCCGAGATGGGCTCGTCGGCGATGATGAAGTCGGGCTCCACAATCAGGGCCCGGGCGATGCCGATGCGCTGGCGCTGGCCGCCGGAAAACTCGTGGGGGAAACGGGATGCAAACTCAGGCAGCAGGCCCACCTCCAGCAGGGCCTGGCGGACCTTTTCCTCCCGCTGGGCGGGGGTCAGGTCGGGGCGGACGTTCATCAGGCCCTCCCCCACAATGTAGCTGACCTTGGCCCGCTCGTTCAGGGAGGACTGGGGGTCCTGGAAGATCATCTGGATCTCCTTGATCACCTTGCGGTCCAGCTCCCGGGAGATTTTGCCGTTGATCTGCTGGCCCTTGTAGAGGATCTGCCCCCCCGAAGTGGGGATGATCCGCATGATGGCCCGGCCGATGGTGGTTTTGCCCGAGCCGCTCTCCCCCACCAGGCCGAAGGTTTCGCCCTTGTAGATGGTGAAGTTGGCCCGGTTCACCGCCCGGTATTTTTTGCGGCCGGTGCCGTAGGTGACTTCCAGGTCCTTGACTTCCAGCAGGACTTCCTTTTCTGTGTCAGCCATTCAGATCCCCTCCTCTCGCAGCCGCTGCACCACGGCGGGGGGCTCCACCTTGGGGGCCCGGGGGTCCAGCAGCCAGGTCTTGGCCTTGTGGGTGGGGCTCACCTCAAAGTAGGGGGGCCGCTTGACAAAATCAATTTTCAGGGCCTTGGGGTTCCGGGGGGCGAAGGCGTCCCCCTGGACCTCGGCGAACAGGTTGGGCGGGGTGCCCTGGATGTTGAACAGGTCCTCCCCCTTGACCCCCATCTGGGGCATGCTGGACAGCAGGGCCCAGGTGTAGGGGTGGCGGGGGTCGTAGTAGATCTCATCGGCGGTGCCGATCTCCACAATGTCCCCGGCGTACATCACTGCCACGCGGTCGGCGATGTTGGCCACCACGCCCAGGTCGTGGGTGATCAGGACGATGGTCAGCTTGTACTTGACCCGCATCTCCTTCAGCAGCTCCAGGATCTGGGCCTGGATGGTGACGTCCAGGGCGGTGGTGGGCTCGTCGCAGATCAGGATCTGGGGGCTGCAGGCCACCGCAATGGCGATGACCACCCGCTGGCGCATGCCGCCCGAGAACTCGTGGGGATACTGTTTGGCCCGGACTTCCGGGTCAGGGATGCCCACATCCCGCAGGTATTCCAGCACCTTTTCCCGGGCCGCCCGGCCCTTCAGGTGCTGGTGGATTTCCACCGCCTCGGCGATCTGGTCCCCGATGGTTTTCAGGGGGTTGAGGCTGGTCATGGGGTCCTGCATGATCATGGCGATCTCGTGGCCCCGGATCTTGAGCCAGTCCTTTTCCTTTTTCAGGGCCGACAGCCGGACCGGCTTGCCGTCGTCGGCGCCGAAATAGTCGATGGTGCCCTCGGTGATGGAGCCGTTGGCGTCCAGCAGGCCCATGAAGGACTTGGTGAACACCGATTTGCCCGAGCCGCTCTCGCCCACGATGGCCAGCACTTCGCCCTTGCAGATGTCCAGGTCAATGCCCCGGATGGCGTGGAGCACCCGGCCCCGGAGGTTGAAGCAGATGTGGAGGTTCCGGGCCGAGAGAATGGGGGTTTGGTTTTCCATAATCAAATCAGCCCTCCTTTACTGCAGATGGTTCTTGGGGTCGGCGGCGTCCGAGAAGGCGTTGCCGATCAGGTAGAAGGCGATGGTCACAAAGCTCAAAATCAGGGTGGGGTAGATCAGCTGGTAGCGCAGCCCCGCCTGCATCATGACCTGGCGGCCGTCGTTGATCAGGTTGCCCAGGGAAGGCGTCTCCACCGACAGGCCCAGGCCGATGTAGGTGACGAACACCTCGCTGCCGATGGCAGAGGGGACGGTGAGGGCCATCCGCAGCATGATCACCGACACCAGATAGGGCAGCAGGTTCCGCAGCACAATCCGGAAGGTGGGGGTGCCGATGCAGCGGGAGGCCACGTTGTAGTCCCGGTCGCGGATGATCAGGATCTGGTTGCGGATGAACCGGGCCATCCCGATCCACCCGGTGAGGGACATGCCCAGGATCAGGGTGGGGACGCTGGGGCTGGCCACATAGGAGATCAGGATCAGGATGATGGTGGAGGGGACGTTGTCGCAGATGTTGTACAGCTCCGTGAAGAGGAAGTCCAGCTGGCGGACATAGCCCCACAGCACCCCCACCGTGATGCCCGCCACAGCCTCGATCATGGCCACAAAGAAGGCGATGGTCAGGCTGGTGCGGGTGCCGGCCCAGATGCGGGCCCACAGGTCCTGGCCGATGGAGTTGGAGCCCCAGACAAAGCCGTCCACCCCGGGGGCGATGTTCCGCAGCTGGATCCCGGTTTCGGGGTCCACACGGCAGTAGTTGGGGTCGATCTGGCCCGGCAGGTGGGGCTGCAGGAAGGCAAAGCCCACCACCGCCACCAGGGCGATCAGCAGAGCCACCGCGAACTTGTTTTTCAGGAAAGAACGGAAGGTGCTGCCCCAGTAGCTGTAGTTGGAATAGGCCGTGGCCTCGGCCCGGGCCTCGCTGAACTCGGCGGGGGTGAACAGCTCATCCTCCGGCAGTTTGGCCCAGGCTGCGGGGCCGTCGGCGGCCTGCTTGGCGTTGAGAGAGGCCTCCAGCCTGGCAGACTTGGCGTTTTTGAAGGAGAAGGACATCATCGACCACCTGCTTTCTTGCCCAGGGAAATCCGGGGATCAATCAGAACCATCAGCAAATCGCCCAGGATCAGGCCGATGATGCCCACGCAGGCATACAGCAGCACGATGCCCTGGACCATGGTGTTGTCGTGGCGCTGGACACAGGTGACCAGCAGGCCGCCCATGCCGGGGATGCTGTACAGGCTCTCGATGTAGATGGAGCCCACCACCGTGTTCAGGAAGGCGGAGGGGATGTACTGAACCAGGGGGACCATGGCGTTGCGGAAGATGTGCCGCAGGGAGATCCGGTTTTCGCTGGCGCCCTTGGCCCGTGCCAGCAGCACATAGTCCTTGTTGCTCTCATCCACCATGTACCGACGAAGCCACATGCCGTAGAAGGCGATGTTGCCCAGGCTCATGGAGAACACCGGCAGCACCCAGTACTGCCAGCGGTCGGCCTGGAACAGCAGGCCGATGTTCAGGGCAGTGGTGCCGTACATCTGGATGTACAGGTAGTAGACGGCGGAGGGGACGGCCTGGATCAGGATCACCAGGGCGGTGCCGATCTGGTCGGGGATCCGGTGCTTGAACCGGCCCATCACCGACCCCAGCGGGATGCCCAGCACCAGGGAGACGATCATGGCCAGCACGCCCATCTGGATCGAGATGGGCAGCTTGTCCTTCAGGATGTCCACCACCGGCACGTTGACCCGGTAGATGTGGCTGACCCCCAGGTCGCCATGGAAGGCGTCCCGCCAGAAGCGGACGATCTGGACCGGCAGGGGGTCCAGCAGGCCCATGGACTGGAGGCCGGCCTGGATCTGGGTTTCGGTCATCTTTTCGTAGTTGGCAAAGTAGCCCTCCACCGGCATCAGCCGGAGCAGGCAGAACACCAGGGTCACGATGATGAACAAAGTCAAAATCGAGTGGCCGATGCGCCTGGCCAAATAGCTTGCCATAGGAATGCGCACTTCCTTTCCCAGCGGGGGAACGCAGCCCCCGCAGAACAAAATAAAGGGCCGCTCCCGGTTTGTACGGGAACGGCCCCTGCACAATGCCTTTTACTTGCGGACTGTGATCAAGCGGACTTTCAGCGGGCGTCGCGGTTGGCCTCGTACTCGCTCATGGAGACGTAGTGGTCCAGCACGTGGATGCCCTTCAGGCGCTTGTTGGAGAAACCGGTGGAGGCGTACTGGCCTTCCCAGTAGTTCAGGCGGGTGGCCAGGTAGGAGGGCACGCTCATGCCCATGGGGATCACCAGGGCGTTGTTGATCAGCATGGCCTCGGCGTTGGCGAAGGCCTCATACCGGGCGTTGATGTCGGTGGTAATGGTCTTGGCCTCTTCCACGGCCTTCATGTAGGCCATGATGGCGTCGGCGGTCTCGCCGGTGATGAAGCCGTCCTCCACGCCGGTGCGCAGGTAAGCGTAGCGGCTGCCGCGTTCGCCCTCGGCCTGGTAGAAGGGATCGGTCTCGGTCTCGGGGTCGGAGTAGTCAGCGCCCCAGTTGCACAGCTGGAAGCAGTACTTGCCGGCGCGGCGGACAGCGGACAGGTAGTTGTCCGAGGGACCCTCGGTGATGATGATGTCGATGAAGTCGGTGCCGTCGTTCAGCACCCCTTCCAGCTGCTGCTTGAAGATCTGGCACTGGCGGTCCCAGTTGGTGGTGGCGGGGTTGTAGGGCAGCTGGACCTTCACCGGGAAGGTGACGCCCTGGGCGGTCAGCTCCTGGATGGCAGCGTCCCGGTACTCCTTGGCCTTGGCCTCATCGAAGAACTGGGTGATGGAGGCCAGGTCGCCGCACTGGGTGTAGTCCACGCCGTCGTCGTTGGCGCAGAAGGAGGGCGGGGTGACGGTGTTCAGCATGTAGCCCTCGTAGCCCTCGGGGGCGTTCACGGCCAGGGTGACGGCGTTGTTGATGCCGTACAGGAAGGCCTTGCGGAAGTTGGTGCTGTTGATGGCCTTGGCCCAGTTCTCAGGCTCGTACTCCTCGTCGATGCCCTCCACCGTCTGGTTGGAGAACTCGTGGTAGAATGGCATGAAGTTGAACAGGTAGAAGTAGGTGTAGTTGGTGTTGGGCCGGTCCATGGACACCATGTCCTTGGTGGCCTCGTCGGCCAGCCAGCTGTCCAGGATGTCGGCGCCGATGGTGGCCTCGTCGATCTCGCCGCGCTTGACCATCTCGGGGCCGTTGACATCGGCCTCGGCGTTGTAGACACGGCTGATGGTCTCGATGAAGACGTTGTCGGCGTCGTAGTTCTCGGGGTTCTTCTTCATGTTCCAGGTTTCCAGAGGAACATACTCGGACAGGTAGAAGGCGCCGCAGCTGTAAGTGGTCTCGGCGGAGGTGGCGAACTGGTCGCCGGTCTCTTCCAGCAGGGGGCCGTAGGCCGGCTCGTAGGGCAGGTAGACCAGCAGGCTCAGGAAGCCGGGGAAGGCATAGGTCAGGGTGTAGGTCAGGGTGTGGTCGTCCACAGCCTTGACGCCCACCGACTCAAAGTCCACAGGCTCAAAGGTCTGGGGGTCGGAGCCGGGGGTGGTGACGGTGACCACGCCGGCGCCGTCCACCGTGTAGGTGGTGCCGTCGTCATCCACAAAATTGTTGTTGGCGTTGGTCAGGTTGACCTGGTAAGTATAGTACTCGTCTGCGCCGGCGATGTAGGAGGTGACCAGGCCCACATTGGAAGCGGCATAGGCGGGGTTCAGTTCATAGCGCAGGGCATCCACGAAGTCCTGGGCGGTGACAGCGGCCACCACCTCGCCGTTCATGTCCACCCAGTTCTCATCCCGCAGGGTGAAGGTCCAGGTGAGGGTGGACTCGTCGAAGGTCCACTCGGTGGCCAGGCCCTCTTTCAGGACGCCCTTGTTGTCAAATTCCAGCAGGGTGTCCACGCAGTTGGCGCCCACCGACATCTCCAGCTCGGAGGCGGTGGTCAGGTAGTTCAGGGTGGAGGGCTGGCTGGAGTACAGGACTTTGTAGCTGGAGGTGTCCGCCGAGCCGGAGCCGGCAGCATCCCCGGAGGAGCCGCAGGAGCTGAGCAATCCGGCGGCGCAAACAGCAGTGGTGGTCATGCCGGCAGCTTTCAGAAACTGACGGCGCGAAAGCATAGGACGCATAAAAAACTCCCCTTTATTTTTTAAAGTAAACCGTTCCGTAAAAGCCTTGTTTGTACAGAAAAGAAAAACGGAGCAACGGAAACACATCCGTTACTCCGTTGTAACAGTCCGCCGGTCTTTACTATGCGGCTTGCCTTGAAGTATAGCATTGAAACCGGCGTCTGTCAATATTCACGCAGTTGTTACACCGAACCGTGGGGGTTCCCGGGGACAGCGCCGGCAGCCTCGGCGGGGGCTGCGGCGGGGGCGGCAGCCGCTTCCTTGGCGGCGGCCTCTGCGGCCTGTTTGGCGGCCCGCTGGGCAGCCCGCTCGGCGGCCCGGGCCTTGGCCCGCTCGGCAGCGGCGGCCTGGCGCTCCTTGGTACGGCGCTTGATCCGGCAGGTGGCACACAGCCCGTCCTCGGTGTCGCCGGGGATGGCCCGGCCGCAGCTGGAGCAGTTGTGCTTCTGGAACCGCAGCACGCTCACCGGCCCCAGGCTGGTGAGGGGCCGCAGCTTCATCCCGTCAATGGCCTTGTGGCTGCAGGTGGACACGCACATGCCGCACTCGCTGCACTTCCAGGGGGTGATGACCACCCGGGTCTGGCCGCCCCCCAGGTCTTCCAGCCGGATGGCCCCGGCCTTGCAGTTCTTCTCGCAGCGGCCGCAGCCGAAGCACTTGCTGTTGAAGGCCGGCAGGTACACCCCATAGTGGAAGGGGGTCTCGGTGGCGGTTTTCAGCTGTTTCAGCCGCTCGTTGAGGGCGTAGCGGAAGGGCTGGATCCGGTTGTCCGCGTCGTCCTGGAGCACCGGCAGCTGGCGCAGCAGCTGCTTGGCGCCCTTCCGGGAACTGTCGCTCAGGTGGGAGAACATCTCCCGGCGGGACAGTTCCTGGGCCAGGTAGGGGGCCTCGTCGGGCTGGTAGGCCAGGGTGATCCGGGCGTTGAACAGCGGCTCCCCCAGGAACTCCACCAGCCGGGTGAGGCTGTCCCGCAGCAGCTTGGCGCAGCGGTCGTTTTCGCAGGCCCCGCAGGGGGTCAGGTCCAGCACCAGTTTTTTGTACAGGGCCAGGTAGGCCAGGGACTCCCAGGTCATGGCGCCCACGCAGGTCCGCACCAGGTCGTTGCGGCGGCTGCTCTGTTCGCAGCCGATCCAGATGGTGTCGTTGTCCGAGGCGGTGGGGGCCAGGTCGTGCTGGACCTGCTCGGTGGAAGGCGCAATGCACCGGGTGCGGCAGACCGATACGCACAGGCCGCAGTCGATGCAGGGGTCCCAGTCCTTGACCAGGTTGGGCCGGCTGAAGATCTCCTCGCCGTAGGGGCAGATGTCCTTGCAGTCGGTGCACTGCTCCTTGTGGGGGTGCAGGTTCCAGCACTGCTTGCGGTCGATCTGGGGGTGGGAGTTGTTCATCAGCGCGTTCATTGCAACTTTTGTGAAGATGCTCATGGGTGCTCAGTCCTCTTTTTTGGCGGGTGCCTTGTCGTAGACGGTGGTGACCTGGGCGTTTTTCAGCAGGAAGGCCTGGACCTTCTGGGCCACCAGGCCGGACTGGACGGCGTCGGCAGGCAGGGTCTTGCGGATTTCCTCGGGGGTGGTGTTCTGGCGGGCCGCCAGACGGCGGTACTCGGCCTCCACCTCCTCCTGGAAAGCGGTAATCCCCTCGGCCTGGGCGATGGCACGGGCGGCCAGGACGCTGCGGATCCGCTTTTCAGCCATGGCGCGGAAGCTGGCCTTCAGCCCGGCGGGGGTGGTGCGGCAGGAATTGCAGTAGGATTCCAGGGACAGGCCGGTCTTTTTCAGCCGGTCTTCCAGGGCCTTGAACTCCCGCTGGGCCTCGCCGGCCACGCTCTTCTCGGGGAGGGTGACGGTCAGGTTGGCCCCGGCCATCTCCAGCAGGTCCTGGCCGGCCTTCCGGTCGGCGGTCTCCTCGTGGAGGGCGGCCTTCTCCTTGCGGATCTGGGCCCGCATGGCGTCCAGGGAATCAAAGCCCCGGCTCTTGGCGAAGGCCTCGTCGGCAGCGGGGGTGTGCTTTTCGGCCACGGCGTGGAGGGTGACGGTGAACTGTGCCGTGATCCCCGACAGCTTTTCCACCCGGAAGTTGGCCGGGTAGGTGAAATCGAACTGGAAGGTCTCGCCGGCCTGGTGGCCATAGACGGCCTTTTCAGCGGCAGGCATCAGCTTGCCGGTGCCCAGCAGGACGGTGACGTTGGTCATCTTGCTGTCAGGGATGGGCTTGCCCTCCAGAAAACCCTCAAAGTCCAGGGTGACCTTGTCCCCCCGCTTGGCGGGGGCGCCGGTGGGGGAGTAGTGGGCGTGGAGGCGGCAGCGATGGCCGATCTCGGCCTCCACCGTGCTGTCCAGGACCGGGCGGACATGGCGGGTGACAGCCAGGCCCTTGTACTGGCCCAGGGTTGCTTTGGGAAATTTGTCTGCCATTGGTGCTACACTCCTGTTCCTCAGCAGTCGGTGCAGGCGCCGCCGGCGCTGAGCCAGTCGGTGTCCAGGGTGACCGAGCCGTCCTCCCACACGAAGGTGGGGATGCCGATGCGGCCCTCAGCCTTGACCGAATCATAGACGGGCATGGTGTCCCGCATGGCCAGGAAAGCCTTCAGGTTCTTGGTGCTCTCGGTGATATCAACATACTCATAAGGGATGCCCTTCTCGTCCAGGACCTGCTTGACTTCCCGGCAGGTTTTGCAGATGGGCGCACCGTATAACTTCATCATGGTATTTGACCTCCTGTAGATCGAAAGGATTGGATGGAATACATCCATTTTTTAAGTATACACCCGGACCCTGCATTGGGCAAGAGCCCGGGGCCCATTTCCTGTCACAGTCCCTTTTGGTTGCACCAGTCGTTGATGACCTGGCTGTACAGCTCGGGGAACTGGGCGTCCTCCGCCGAGAAGGCCGCCAGATAGGCGTTGGCCTCGGCCCGGGTGGCTGGGACGGTCCGCCGCCAGACGGTAAAGACGGTGCCGTTGCCCATGTCGAAGCTGGTCTCATAGGTGAAATAGGTGTCTTTCAGGGCCAGGAACTGGTCGTTCAGCTTCTGGGCCACGCTGCTGACCTCGTAGCACCAGGGGAAGGGGTCGGCGGTGATGACGTACTTGGCCTCGAACAGGTCGGTGGGGAAGGCGTGGGTGCCCAGGATGCCGAAGCCGAAGGAGAGCTTGTCCTCCAGGGGCTGGCTGGGCAGGTCCACATTTTTAAAGGTGTCGGGGCAGTAGGTCATGGAGTGGGGGATCATGTAGGCGAACTCGCCCCCGGCACAGTTCTGGTCGATCCACCGGGCCAGGGCCCGGACCTGGTCCATGTCGGTGCGGTCGTAGATCATGTTGTCCAGCCGGATGAACTCCTGCACCGCGCCGGCGGTGATGTAATCAAAGAGGAAGTCGGGCAGGGCGATGGTGGTGAGGGGGGACAGCCGGGCCGACAGGCTGAAGGCCAAAGCCGCCAGCCAGTACCCCAGCTTGAGGTACCGCAGCCGGTCCAGGGTGTCGGCCAGGGCGGCAACCCCCATCAGCATCAGGGTGAAGTACCCCGGCATCAGCAGCAGGGACTGGTGGGACCCCATGTTCTGGACCCGGGTGAACAGCACCAGGCTGAGGGCCAGCACCGCCAGGGCCTGGAGGGCCGCGGTGCCCTTGCCCCGCAGGAAGGCCCACACCACCCCGGCGATGACCAGGGGCAGGTAGAAGGGCCCCAGCCGGAAGGCCTGGGAGAACAGTTCCAGCCCCAGGCCCCCCACGTTGTAGGCGGCGTAGTGGGACTCGTAGCTGTAGGAGAGGATTTTCCGGACGATGGGCCAGAACAGCACCAGGATGGCGGCCAGGGACCCGGCACCGAAGGTGATGAGGCGGCGGATCCGGTCCACCGCCTGCCCGCCCCGGCCCCTGCCGATCAAAAGGATGGTGCTGCCCGCCACCGTGACGGCATACACCAGGTAGTAAGATACAATGAAATAGAGGTACCACCGGCGGGTCAGCACCAGGGCGGCGGTGGCAAAAAACAGCCCCACGCAGCGGCCGGGCTCCCCGGCGTCAAACCGGAAGTCGATGGTCAGCAGCAGGATGATGAGGGCGAAGATCAGGCCGAACCAGTCGGGCTGGCCCAGGGAGGCGGCCATCCGCAGCAGCGGGAAGCTGGCGGCGGTGCTGAGGCCGATCAGGAAAAAGCCCTTGTCGTTCCGGACCGGCAGCAGCTGGCCCACCTTGACCACCACGCCCCCCAGGGCCACCAGCAGGGTGGGGAAGATGCTGATCAGCTGGCTGAGGACATAGCTGTCCCCGGTGTGGGCCGACAGGCAGAAGGGGAACTCGGTGAACAGGCAGATGAAGCTGGTGTAGTCCTCGGTGAAGGTGGAGACCAGATGCCACAGCCCCGCCAGGGCCCCGCCCTGGAAGGCGGCCTCGGCCTGGTACTGGAGGAGGGTGTAGTTGCTGTAGTCCCAGACATAGATGAAGGACCGGCTGTTCACCTGCAGGTTGAAGCAGATGGCCACCAGCAGGTAGACCGCCACCAGGACGGCCCCGTGGAACAGTTCAAAGCGGACCCCGGCCCGGCGGACCGCCGCCAGGGTGAGACAGAACAGCAGGCAGTCGGCCCACAGACTGAACAGCGGAAAAAAGAAGGTGCCGGTAAGGCCGGCGGCGGTGCAGATGCACAGCAGCACCAGAGACAGGGCGAAGGCAGCAGGCACGACGCCCCGGCGCAGCCGCGGCCGGGATACGGTGGTGGGCATAGCGAAGACTTCCTTTCGGAGGGGATTTGTAGGACCAGTATACCAAAGAGGGGCGGGAAATGTCCAGTCAAGACGAAAACTGGCGGCCCATCCAACAAAAGGGGGCCCGCGCCGCGGCCCCCCTGGCAGGGGAAGCCGGGCGCGGGCCCGGGGAGAAGGAAAAAAGGAGGCATTATCCTTTGGGTTGGCTGGTGTGCCGGGCGGTGATGCCGGCGGCGCCGGGGTGGGGCGCCTCGGGGGACAGCCGGAACAGCCGGCTGCCCATGGCGGGCAGGTCGCACAGCAGGGTGTAGTCCCGGCCGTAGACCCCGCCGTCCACTGTGCGGAGATTCCGGGGGCCCTCAAAGGCGCCGCCCCAGCAGCTGTCCTCGGTGTTGAGCAGTTCCCGGGCCGAGGTAGGCCATTCCAGATAGAGGGGGAACTGTTTGTGGGGCTTGTCCTGGGTGTTCATGACGCAGAGCAGGGTTTCCCCTCGGCCCCGCCGCAGCCAGGCATACACCCCCTCGGTGCGGCTCTCGCAGGCCACCCAGGCGAAGCACCGGCTGTCGTACTCCCCGGCGTAGAGGCCGGGCTGGGTGGCATAAATCCAGGCCAGCCGGGCAAAGAATTTCTGGAAGCTGTCGTGGAAGGGGTAGGACAGCAGGTTCCAGTCCAACTGGGTCTTTTCGTCCCACTCCCGGAAATGGGCCAGCTCGTTGCCCATGAAGTTCAGCTTTTTGCCCGGGTGGGTAAACATATAGAAGTAGAGGGTCCGCAGCTGGGCACACTTTTCCTCATAGGTGCCCCAGAGCTTGCCGATGATGGTCTTTTTGCCGTGGACCACCTCGTCGTGGCTGAGGGACAGCAGGTACAGCTCATTATAAAAGTAGTGCATGCTGAACAGGATCTTGTCGTAGTGGGCCGGCCGCTCCCCGAAGGGGGTGGCGAAATAGTCCAGGGTGTCGTGCATCCAGCCCATGTCCCACTTGTAGTCAAAGCCCACCCCGTCGTAGCGGGTGGGGGCGGTGATTTTCAGGTAGTTGGTGGAGTCCTCGGCGATGTAGATGCCGGTGGGCCACCGCTGGTTCAGGCCGTGGTTGAGGCTCCGCAGAAAGTCCAGGGCCCCCTGGTTGACCCCCCGGGCCGGGTCCCCCAGCCAGTATACCGCCCGGGAGATGGCATCCATCCGGATGCCGTCGCAGTGGTATACGTCCATCCACAGGGAACAGGCACTGTTGAGGAAGCTCCGCACCTCCCCCCGGTAGTAGTTGAAATTGCAGGTGCCCCACTCGCTCTGGCCCACGTCGCTGTCGTACTCATAGAGGTAGGTGCCGTCCAGCCGGGCCAGGCCGGTGGGGTCGGCGGCAAAGTGGACCGGCACAAAGTCCATGATCACCCCGATGCCCATCCGGTGGCAGGCGTTGACAAAGGCGGCAAACTGGGCGGGGGTGCCGTACCGGCTGGTGACGGCGAAATACCCGGTGGTCTGGTAGCCCCAGCTGCCGTCAAAGGGGTGTTCGGCCAGGGGCAGCAGCTCCACGTGGGTGAAATTGTGCTCTTTCAGCCAGGGGATCAGCTCCCGGGCCAGCTCCTCGTAGTTGTACCAGGCCTCGGGGCCGTCCCCCTCGGCCTTGTGCTTCCAGCTGCCGGCGTGCATCTCGTAGATGTTCAGGGGCAGGTCCCGGCTTTTGGACCGGCGGGCCATCCATTCCCCGTCGTCAAAGGGAAAATCCAGCACGGCCAGCCGGCTGGCCGTGCCGGGCCGCAGCTGGGAAGCAAACCCGTAGGGGTCGGCGTGAAGCTGGACGGTGCCGTCGGCGCCGGTGACCCGGTACTGGTAGCAATCCCCCTGGGTCAGCCCCGGCACAAAGACGCTCCAGAAGCCGGTCTCGGCCCGGTCCATGGGGATTTCTTGGCCGCCGGCCGCCAGCCGGACTTCCCGGGCGCCGGGGGCCCAGAATACAAACTGCCAGCCTTCCTCCCCCGCCAGGCCCCGGGCCGGGTGGGCCCCCATCCAGCGGTAGGCGTCAAAACAGGTGCCGTCCCAAAATGCCTGGGGGATTTCAGGATAACTCATAGCATGCTCTCCTTTGGTACAAACTGCAATGGGTCCAGAATACAAAAAGATTGTGAGGACTTTGTTAAACAAGCGATAATTTTTTACCAAATCTGAAAAAAACTGGTACAAGATTGCCGGTTTTGTGCTATACTGTCGGAAGGAACATCTTAGACAGCTGCAACGAAAACTGCGAATACAGGAGTGGATGACATTATGGCTTGGTATGACAGCGCTGTTTTTTATCACATTTACCCCCTGGGTCTGTGCGGGTGCGCCCACGAAAATGACGGGCAGGCGGTGCCCGGCGCCTTCGCAAAGCTGGACGCCTGGGCGGCCCACGCCTGGGATCTGGGCTGCACCGCCATCTATATCGGACCTTTGTTCGAGAGCGGTTCCCACGGCTACGACACCATCGACTACCGTCTGGTGGACCGCCGCCTGGGCACCAATGAAGAATTTGCCGCCTTTGTGGCGGCCTGCCACCAGCGGGGCCAGAAGGTGATTGTGGACGGCGTATTCAACCATGTGGGCCGGGGCTTTTTCGCCTTTGAGGACCTGAAAGCCCACCGGGAGGGCAGCCGGTACAAAGACTGGTTCTGCGATGTGAACTTCTGGGGGAACAACGAGTACAACGACGGCTTCTCCTATGGCAACTGGGGCGGCCACAACCTGCTGGTGAAACTGAACCAGCGGAACCCGGAGGTCCAGCAGTACCACTTTGACACGGTGAAATTCTGGGTGGAACAGTTCGACATCGACGGCATCCGGCTGGACGCCGCAGACGTGCTGGACTTTGGCTTTATGCAGAACCTGCGCCGGTTCACCGACGGGCTGAAACCCGACTTCTGGCTGATGGGCGAGGTGATCCACGGGGATTACAGCCGGTGGGCCAACCCCCAGACCCTCCACTCGGTGACCAACTACGAGCTCCACAAGGGGCTGTGGAGCGGCCACAACGACCACAACTATTTTGAGATTGCCCACACCATGCGCCGGCTCCAGGGCCTGTGCGGGGACACCCGGCTGTACACCTTCTCGGACAACCACGACGTGGAGCGGCTGCCCAACAAGCTGCGGAACCGGGCCCACATCCGGCATATCGCCATCCTGGTGTATACCCTGTGGGGAATCCCGTCCATTTATTACGGTTCGGAATTCGGCATCGAGGGCAAGAAGGAATGGGGCAGCGACTGGCCCCTGCGTCCCTGCCTGGACCTGGCCGACTACCAGGATGCCGTCACCGAAAACCCGGTCACCAGCGTCTACGCCGCCCTGGGCAAGCTGAAGGCGGAGGAACCGGCCCTGACCTGGGGCAAACCCCAGGAGCTGATCCTGACCACCGAGCGGTACGCCTTTGCCCGGACCCTGGAGGGCCGGTCCCTGGTGACGGTGCTGAACAACGCCGACGCCCCGGCCCATCTGGAGATGAACCTGCCGGTGCCCTCGGAACAGGTGGAAGACCTGCTGGAAGGCTGCACAGGCAGCCAGCCGGTGAACGCCCGGATTGAGGATGGCCGCCTGAAGCTGGACCTGCCCGGCAATTACGGCACCATCCTGGGGCTGGGACAGTGAAAGGGGAGAAGGGTATGGATGCAGCAGCCCGCCGCAAAGCCATCCTGGAACGGCTGGCCAAAGCCGGCAGCCCGGTGAGCGCCAGCGCCCTGGCCGGGGAGCTGGGGGTGTCCCGCCAGATCGTGGTGGGGGATGTGGCCCTGCTGCGGGCGGGGGGCGCCCGGATCGACGCCACCCCCCGGGGCTACCGGATGCTTCCGGCGGCGGCAGGGTATACCGGCCTGGTGGCCTGCGTCCACAACACCCCCGAAGAGATGCGCCGGGAACTGTACACGGTGGCGGACCAGGGAGGCACCGTGGTGGATGTGATGGTGGAAAACGCCCTCTACGGCGAGATCCGGGGCAATCTGAATGTGTCCAGCCGGTACGATGCCGACGCCTTTGTGAAACAGGCGGAGGCAGCCCCCGACAGCCTGCTGAGCCGGATGACCGGCGGAGTGCATCTGCACACCATCCGCTGCGCCGACGAGGCGGCCTTCCGGCGGATTGAGGCGGCCCTGGACCAGGCGGGGCTGCTGTACCGGAAAGAATAGCATCCATCCGCCTTTATGGATATTGTAAGAGGATGGGGAGACCCTGTCCATAAGCAAAAACCGAAAAGAGTCGGATAACCGACTCTAGTTGGAAAAAGTCGGAATATCAGCCCCTGACAGAGGAGGGAGAGGCCATGGACCGGCGGATTGCAAAGACAGAGCGGGCGATTCAGGAGGCGTTTCTGGCCCAGCGGGCGGAAAAGCCCCTGGAAAAAATCCGGGTGCGGGAGCTGTGCGAAGCGGCTCAGATCCACAAGTCGACTTTTTATGCCCACTACCCGGACGTATACGCCCTGGCACAGACCATGGAAAACCAGCTGGTGGAGGAAATTCTGGCCCGGGTGGGGCCCATCCGGGCCGAGGACTTGCGCAGCCGCCCTGAGTGGCTGACGCAGGAACTGTTCCGGGCCTTTGTGGCCCATGGGCGGCAGGTGGAGATTTTGTTTTCGGGGTCCCGGCAGGGGGCCCTGGTGGACCGGCTGGAAAGCCGCCTGCGGGAGATGACCAGCCGGGAAAACCCGGGGTACTGGGAGGACCCGGTGCGGCGGGTGGTGCTGTCCTTCTGCGTGCGGGGGTGCTACTACGCCTTTTACAACAACAGCGGCCGGCTGCAGGAGGACGAACTGGTGGAAATCCTGGGGTCCATCGCCCGGGCGGCCCAGAACATCGGGGCCCTGCCGGGCAGCGCCCCCAAAGAAAGGAAGGATTCGATGGTTCCCAGCCGCCAGCAGGCAGAACAAATCCTGGCCGAGGGCCAGGCGCGGTACAGCGAAGTGAGCCAGGTCCACGGCCGCTGGGCGGACCACTGCCGGACGGCGGCGGCCTGCGCTGAAAAAATCGCGGCCCGGTGCCCGGGCCTGGACCCGGACAAGGCCTATGTGCTGGGCCTGCTCCATGACATTGGCCGCCGGTGGGGGGACGGGCATCTGCGCCACGTCTACTACGGCTGGAAGTACATGGCCGAGCAGGGCTACGGCGAGGTGGCCAAAATCTGCCTGACCCACTCCTTCCAGATCCAGGGTATCGACGCCTACGTGGGCCACCGGGACATTCCCCCCGAGGCCCTGGCCGAACTGACCGCCGCCCTGGAGGCCGCGGTCTACGACGACTACGACCGGCTGATCCAGCTGTGCGATTCCATTGCGGGCCCCGACGGCCCGGTGGACATGGCGGCCCGGATGGAGGACGTCCGCCGCCGGTACGGGGACTACCCCCAGGACAAGTGGGACAAGAACTTTGAGCTGAAGGGCTACTTTGAACACTGGGCCGGGGCAGACCTGTACGACATCGTGGGCCATCCGAAGGACTGACAGCCCCTTTTCGCGGCAGAAAAACCTCATTTTGCTGCAAAATCCTGGAAAGCTGAATGGACTATGGTAGAATGGAAACAGCAATATCACCCTGCAGTCAAAAGGAGGCAAAGGTTATGTCCAAATGGGGTATGAAACTAACCGCGGCCCTGACGGCCGCCGGGCTGCTGGCAGGCCTGGCCCTGCCCGCATGGGCAGAGGAAGGGGACACCGTCCGCCAGTATGAGACGGCCCAGACGGTGACGTCGGTGGTGGCGGATGTGGAAAACGCTGTCCTCGTGATTCAGAAGGGGACAGGCAGCACCATCCAGGTGGACTCAGATGCCGAGGCCCGGGGAGAGTACGCCTATGACTTTGACCTGAAGGACGGGGTCCTGACGGTGCGGGTGGAAGCTACCGAAGGGGAGAAGCTCAAAATCGACCCGGGGAAGCCGGTTCACCTCAAGGTGATCGATGCAACCGTGTCAGGGAATGTGGTAGTCTGGGACAACCAAATAACCATCACCCTGCCGGAGGCGGTGTACGACAGGATCGAGGGCAAGACCCGCAACGGCAGCATTACGGCGTCGGGCGTGGAGGCTGAAAAGTTGACCCTGGGCGCCGGAAATGGGAACGTAACCCTGGAAAACACCCGGGGGGTGAAGGTGCATGCCAAAGCCGGCAACGGGAATATCCGGCTGGATCATCCCTACGGGCTGGACTACGACCTGACTGCTCAGAACGGGAACATCACTGGGACCCTGGCCGGCACCAAAGCGGATTACCGGCTGAAAGTGGAGGCCAAAAACGGCGACAGCAACCTGGAGGACCAGCCGGGCACCGGGGTGGCCAGCGCCACCATGAAGGCTCAGAACGGCGATGTCAAGGTAAAATTCACCGGCTGACCCAAACAAATACAAAAAGGCTCCTGCCAATGCGGCAGGGGCCTTTTTTGCGCTAGAAACTGCTGTGTTTTCGATTTGTTATCTAAACCCGACCGCCGCCCTTTTAGCGGTCCCCCGCCCCGGTGGGGCTGGGAGCCGTGGGCTGTTTTTTCTGGATTTTCGTTGAAGGGTGCCTTTCGGTGAGACAATGCCAATAGAGGAAAAGGGTTCCCGGGGGCGGGGACGGCTCCTTCTGGGGTTACGCTGCGGGGTGCCTTTTGGTGAGACAGTGCCAATAGAGGAAAAAAGGATTCTGGGCCGGGGAACTGCTATGCCCCGGGACAGGAGCAGGGATTGGATGCAAGATCGGGTGAGACGAGACTTTCCGTGTGCCCGGGCGCAGCCCAAGCGTAAACGAAGATGCACGGGGCAGGGCCGCCGGCAGGACGAAACGTAAGCCGGAGCCGTTGCCCGGTACAAAGTAAAAATCCCCGCCCCCGGGACAGGAGCAGGGATTGGATGCAAGATCGGGTGAGACGAAGGTCTCCGGGTACCCGGGCGCAGCCCAAACGTAGATGAAGATGCAGGGGTTCGCAACCCCCTGGCCCTCACGTAAGTGCGGCCAGAGTGAATGGTACCCAGTAAAAAGCTTTTTGCCTACTTTTTCTCGAAAAAGTAGGGAGTTACACGCCGGAAGCGCCGTAGTTGGCCAGGACGCGGGCAGAGGGGTCGTTGACGTTGCAGTTGGGCCATGCCTTGTTGGGCATCCAGAAGCTGACGATGGTGCGGGCCTGGTCGTAGTAGTATTTCTCGAAGATCTCGCGGTAGAGCAGGCTCTCTTTGGTGAAGGGCATGCAGTGGGCCGAATAGTTGGCCCGGCGCTGCTGGAACATCTCGTCGGTGTAAACCTGCTCGGCGTACTCCTTGATGTCGTCCACCATGCTGTGTCCCACGGCGTCCGAGAAGGCGGCCTTCTCGCGCCAGAGAATCTCGGGGGGCAGCCAGTCGCCCTCAAAGGCCTTCCGCAGCAGGTACTTGCCCTTGCCGTAACGGTTGACCTTCATCTCAGGATCAATGGCCATGACGTAGCGGACAAAGTCCAGATCCCCGAAGGGAACGCGGGCCTCGATGCTGTTGGCCGAAATGCAGCGGTCGGCCCGCAGCACGTCGTACATGTACAGCTCGCGGATCCGCTTTTGGGATTCCTGCTGGAAGGCGTCGGCGGTGGGGGCGTAGTCGGTGTACTTGTAGCCGAACAGCTCGTCCGAGATTTCGCCGGTCAGCAGGACCCGGACGTCGGTCTGTTCATGGATGGCCTTGCACAGAAGGTACATGCCCACGCTGGCCCGGACGGTGGTGATGTCCCAGGTGCCCAGGATCCGGATCACCTCTTCCAGGCTGTTGATGACGGTGTCCCGGTTGATGATGATCTCGTGGTGCTCGCTGCCCAGATACTCGGCGGTCTGGCGGGCATACTTCAGGTCGATGGCGTCGGTGTCCATGCCGATGGCGAAGGTACGGATGGGCTTGTTCAGCTTGCGGGCCGCGATGGCGCAGACCAGGGAGGAATCCAGGCCGCCCGACAGCAGGAAGCCCACCGGGGCGTCGGCGTCCAGCCGTTTTTCCACGCCGGCAATCAGCTTTTCACGGATGTTTTTGAGCACTTCCTCCATGCCGTCGGCGTGGGGGGCGGGGACATCGGCGATGTCCTCGTAGCGGACAAACCGTCCGTCGCAGTAGTAGCTGCCGATGGGGAAGGGCCGGATGTCATCGCACCAGCCCACCAGGTTCTGCAGCTCGCTGGCAAAGGCGATCTGGTGGCTGGACTTGGAATAGCCGTAGAACAGGGGCCGGATGCCGATGGGGTCCCGGGCGGCGATCAGCCGGTCCTTGCGGGAATCGTACATGATCAGGGCAAACTCGGAATCCATGTGGCGGAACATGTCCAGCCCGTACTCGTAGTAGAGGGGCAGCAGGATCTCGCAGTCGCAGTCGGAGACGAATTTGTAGCCGGCCCGCTTGAGGATTTCCTTCTCAAAGCGGAAGCCGTAGACCTCGCCGTTGCAGACCACGCAGTCGGCGCCGCGGTAGAAGGGCTGCATGCCGTCGGGGGTCAGGCCCATGATGGCCAGGCGCCCGAATCCCATCAGGCCGAAGGGCCCTTCCACCACCCGCTGGTCGTCAGGACCACGGTCGACGGTGCGCATCAGATATTCCTTGAACTGGGCAGCAGACAGATCGTGCCCCGTGTAACCCATGATACAACACATAGCGCAATTCTCCTTTGCAAATAAAAATACGGCAGCGCTCATCCTCTTCTGTAGGACGAATGCTGCCGTATCCGTGGTGCCACCTAGTTTGCCGGCATAGCCGGCCCCTCTGCGCTCTCCTCGTTGAAAGCGCTGCCGCTTAACGTGCGGCTGGCGTCCGGCCCTACTGCCCCGGGAAATCCGGCGGGTTCAGGCGGAAGCTCACGGGTGTTCGTTCGGGTCCGGTCTTCTGCGCGGCTCTCACCTGCCCGCGCTCTCTGGCAGAAAACCTGATGGACCTTACTTTTCCCGGTCACAGCTTTTGATGCAAGCATTGTATCACGGCTGGGCGCCGCTGTCAACCATGGAATCCTGTTCTGCCGCTTCTTTTTGGGCGCAGCGGCGGCACAGCCCGTACAAAATGCTCCCCTCGCACTGGAGGGTGAAGCCGTGCTCGGCCAGAAGGTGCTGGCGCACCTCGTCCATGAAATGGCAGTCCATGTGGAAGATCTCGCCGCAGCGGATGCACTTGAGGTGGATGTGCTCATGGCAGTGGCTCTGGGCGTCGGTGAGCTGGTAGACCGCCCGCTCGCCCTTGTCGGCCACATATTTCATCACCCGCTGTTCGCCGGCCAGCTTGTCCAGATAGCGGTAGACAGTGGTGGGGTTGGTGCGCTGGCCCTCGGTTTCCAGGTGGGACAGGATGTCGGCTGCGCTCACCGTCCGGTGCCGGTTCCGGGTGAGGTAATCCAGAATGAGCTGGCGGGTGTGGGTGTTGTAGCTGCTGCTGCGGGCCATGAAACTGGTACACTTCCTTTGCGTTTGATCCAAATTGAAATAGGGTTTCATATCTTTTCAGTATATCATTCCGAGTGAAAATCGCAAGCAAAAAACAGCGCCAAGGGGAAAATCCGTCAAATCCGGCGAAAATGATGTGGAATTTTGTGTAAAACGTGGAACGAAAGTGAAAGTAATTCCTAAAGCTTGTAATCAGTCGGGAAATGTGAAATAATAAACATATACCAACAGGGCTTCCGGCTGTGGTTTTGGGTGCGCGCAGGGCACCCGGACCCTGTGCAGGGCCGGGGCAGGAGGAGGCGCGCCGGTTTGCAGGTCCGGCGCTGCAAATGGAAGGGCAGAGAAACATGAAAGAAAAGGAACCGATGTCCAAGCCCAGCTTGAAGCTGCAGGCTTACCAATACCTGAAAACCAAAATCCTCAGCTGTGAATACGCGCCCAGCCAGTTTTTGAACGAGCAGAAGCTGTGCGCCGAGATGGGCAACATCAGCCGGACCCCCATGCGGGACGCCCTGGGCCGCCTGGAACAGGAGGGCCTGATCACCATCCTGCCCAAAAAGGGGCTGATGGTGTCCCCCATCACCGAAGAGGACGTCCACAGCATCTATGAGGTGCGGCTTCTGGTGGAACCCTACGCCCTGCGGGTGTACGGCAGCCGGCTGCCCCGGGAAGAGCTGGAACATTTCGCCGTCCTGATGCAGCATCCCGAGCAGATGCCCGACTTCTGCGCAGGGGACGACGCCTTCCACGCGCTGCTGATCAGCGGCCTGCCCAACCGGTACCTCCGGTCGGCCCATGACTCCATCACCGGGCAGAATTCCCGGTTCCGGATCATGACCGGCAAGGTGGGGCTGATCGGCCAGGAGAACACCTGCCGGGAGCATCTGGCCATCCTGGAGCCGGCGCTGGCCGGGGACTGGGACGCCGCGGCCGACGCATTGACCCGCCATCTGGAACTGGCCCGGGCCAAGGCTGAGAGCGTGCTGGACCGGATCCACCTCGGCGTATAAGAAGATAGACACACTACGGGGAAGCGGGCCCGGCGGCATACGCCGGACCAGGCCTCCCTTTTTTAGAGCGCGCCGGCAGAAAACGGCGCGGGGAGGAACCATGCAGACAATTCAGATCGGGCCGGTGACGCTGGCCCACCGGGCGGTGTTCGGGCCCATGGCCGGCTTTACCGATGAGCCCTGCCGCCGGCTGATGGCCCGGCACGGGGCCGGTTTTACGGTGAGCGAGATGGTGTCCAGCCGTGCGCTGACCTACCACGATTACAAGACCCTGAGCCTGGTGAAGGCCAGGCCCAACGGCGCCCCCTACGGGGTGCAGATTTTCGGGGAAATGCCCTCCATCATGGGCCAGGCGGCCGCCGCCCTGGAAGAATACGACTTTGACTTCCTGGACATCAATATGGGCTGCCCCGCCCCCAAGATTGTGTCGGGGGGCGCCGGCAGCAAGCTGATGCTCCACCCCGAGCTGTGCGGGGAGATTGTGGCCCAGGTGAAGGCCCACACCAGCCGCCCGGTGACGGTGAAGATGCGCAAAGGCTGGGACGCCGACCATGTGACGGCGGTGGAATGCGCCAAAGCCTGCGAGCAGGCCGGCGCCGCCCTGGTGGCGGTCCACGCCCGGACCCGGGAGCAGATGTACACCCCCGGCATCGACCTGTCCATCATCCGGGCGGTGAAGGAGGCGGTGAACATCCCGGTGCTGGGCAACGGCGACATCACCAGCCCCGAGGATGCCCTGGCCATGCTGGCCGAGACCGGCTGCGACGGGGTGATGATTGCCCGGGGGGCCCTGGGAGACCCCTGGCTCTTTGAGCGGGTGAACGCCGCCATCGAGGGCCTGCCGGCCCCCAAAGAGCCCAACCTCCAGGCCCGGATGAACGCCCTCCGCCGCCAGGTGGAGGAGATGGTGGACCTGAAGGGGGAGCACACCGCCATGCCCCAGGCCCGGGCCCAGGCCATCCACTATATGAAAGGGCTGAAAGGGGCGGCGGCCCTGCGCCGGGCCTGCTGCCAGCTGACCTACCTGTCCGACCTGGACGGCCTGATCGAGACGGTGTTTGACCAGCAGCGCCGGGCCGGGGCGGAAGAGGAATGACCTTGCAGCCCCGGCGGGTTTATGCTATGCTATAGGAACCAAAACCGCTCCAGGGTGCCCGGGGCCGGACAGGCCGGCCGGGAGAATAGGGAAACAGGTGCAAAACCTGTGCGGGACCGCCGCCGTAAGGAAGGAGCGCCGGCCCATACTGTCACTGCATGGAATGTGCGGGAAGACGGGCCGCCGCGCTGATCCCCGAGCCGGAAGACCTGCCCTGGGGTGAATCCTGCGAGCGCCCCGGTCTGCCTGCCGGGGCGGGAGGGCAGACCCCGACCGGCGGACGGACCAAACGCCGGGCGGAGCGCCGGCGCTGTCCGGGAGGCCTGCAGCTTCCCGCGAAAAAAGCCATGTGGAATGCCTTTCTCATAACGGGATTATGAGAGGGGCATTTTCTTTTTTGCAGTCCCGGCCCGCTTCCTATGGGGCGCCAAATATGGTACACTAAGGGCCGTACACAACCGACACAAGGAGTGAGAAAAGCCGTGGCCTTTGAACATTACATCCGCAGCGGCCAGAAGATGCTGCGCTGCGGCTATACCACCGGCACCTGCGCCGCCCTGGCGGCGTCGGGGGCCGCCCGGCTGCTGCTGACCGGCCAGGCCGCCGAGACTTTGTCCCTGCTGACCCCCAAGGGCTGGACGGTGGAGGTCTGCCCCGAGGGGCTGGCTCTGGCCGGGTCGGGGGCGGTGTGCTCGGTGCGGAAAGACGGCGGCGACGACGCCGACGTCACCCACGGGATGCTGGTGACCGCCTCGGTATGCCGCACCCCGCAGCCCGGCATCGCCATCGACGGCGGGGAAGGGGTGGGCCGTGTGACCCGCCCCGGCCTGGACCAGCCGGTGGGGGCCGCCGCCATCAACCATGTGCCCCGGCAGATGATTGCCCGGGCGGTGGAGGCGGTGTGCAAAGAGGCCGGCTATGCCGGCGGCCTCCAGGTGACCGTCTCCATCCCCGGGGGCCGGGAGCGGGCCCAAAGGACCTTCAACCCCCTGCTGGGGATTGAGGGGGGCCTGTCGGTGCTGGGCACCTCGGGGATTGTGGAGCCCATGAGCGAACAGGCCATCGTGGATACCATCGCCGTGGAGGTCCGCCAGGCGGCCCAGGCCGGCCCCCGGCTGATTTTGACCCCCGGCAACTACGGCGCCGATTTTTTGAAAGCCCACGGCCTGGACGGCCTGGGGGTGCCGGTGGTGCGGTGCTCCAACTTCATTGGGGATGCCCTGGATATGGCCGCCGCCGAGGGCTTCAAGCGGGTGATCCTGGCGGGCCACATCGGCAAACTGGTCAAGCTGGCCGGGGGAATCATGAACACCCACTCCCGGCAGGCCGACTGCCGGTGCGAGCTGTTCTGCGCCCACGCCGCAGTGGCGGGGGCCAGCCGCTCCCTCTGCGTCCGGCTGATGGAGGCCGCCACCACCGACGCCTGCATCGCCCTTCTGGAAGAGGAACATCTGGCCGAACCGGTGCTGGCCAGCCTGACGGCAGCGGCCCAGCGCCAGGTCCAGCGCCGGGCAGGGGAGGCTTTTGAGGCCGGGGTGATCCTCTTTTCCAACGTATACGGGACCCTGGGGGTGAGCCCCCAGGCCCGGGCCATCATTGACACATGGAGGAACAGCCATCATGAAGGATAAAGGTACACTCTACGGGGTGGGGGTAGGCCCGGGGGATCCCGAGCTGCTGACGTTGAAAGCGGTCCGCATCATCGGGGCCTGCCCGGTGATTGCAGCCCCCCGGACCCCCGGCGGGGATATGGTGGCCCTGGACATCGCCCGCCAGGCGGTGGACCTGTCGGGCAAGACCATCCTGCCCCTGGATTTTTCCATGTCCTCCAGCCCGGCCCGGCGGCGGGCGGCCCATGAGATGGCCGCCGCCCTGGTGCGCCGGGAGCTGGAAGCGGGCCGGGATGTGGCCATGCTGAACATCGGGGACGTGTCGATTTACGCCACCTGCTCCTATCTGATGGAGTATCTGGAATCGGCGGGCTTTTCCACCGCGCGGGTGGCGGGGGTGCCCAGCTTCTGCGCGGCGGCGGCCCGGCTGAACATCAGCCTCACCGGCATCGACACCCCCCTGCACCTGATCCCCGGGGGCCAGGAGGAAGACCTGGCGGCCCACCTGGACTGGCCCGGCACCAAGATCCTGATGAAGAGCGCCCGGAAACTGCCCCAGGTGCTGAAGACCCTGGAGGAAAAAGACCTGCTGGACCGCAGCGCCCTGGTGGCCAACTGCGGCCTGCCGGGGGAGCTGGCCCTGCCCAGGCTGTCGGAGGATGCCGCCGCAGCCCTGGACGCCGGGTATTTTGTAACCATCGTGGTAAAGGAGAAGTGAGACCATGGTACATTTTGTGGGAGCGGGGCCGGGGGCCCCTGACCTGCTGACCCTCCGGGGGGCAAAACTGCTGTCCGAGGCGGGGTGCATCATCTACGCCGGCAGCCTGGTGAACCCGGCCCTGCTGGGGATGGCCCGGGAGGGCTGCTCCATCTACAACAGCGCCGAGATGACCCTGGAACAGGTGCTGGAAGCCATCCGCGCCGCCGAGGTATCCGGCCAGGACACTGTCCGGCTCCACACCGGGGACCCCTGCGTCTACGGCGCCATCAAAGAGCAGATGGACGCCCTGGACGCCGCCGGCATCCCCTGGGACGACACCCCGGGGGTGTCCAGCTTCTGCGGCGCCGCCGCGGCGGTGGGGGCGGAGTACACCCTGCCGGGGGTGAGCCAGAGCGTCATCATCACCCGGCTGGCGGGCCGTACCCCGGTGCCTGCGCGGGAGAGCCTGGCCGCCATGGCCTCCCACGGCGCCTCCATGGTGATTTTCCTGTCGGCGGGGATGCTGGAAAAAATCCAGGCCCAGCTGCTGCAGGGGGCGTACACCCCCAATACCCCCGCCGCCATCGTCTACAAGGCCACCTGGCCCGAGGAAAAAATCGTCCGGTGCACGGTGGGCACCCTGGCGGCCCGGGGGGCCCAGGCGGGGATCCGCAAGACCGCCCTGATCCTGGTGGGAGACTTCCTGGGCCGGGGCGGCTACGAGCGGAGCAAGCTCTATGACCCCTGCTTCACCACCGAATACCGGGAGGCATCCCAGTGAATCTGTACTATCTGGCCTTCAGTCCCCGGGGGCTGGCCCTGGCACAAAAACTGGCCGAGGCCCTGGGGGGCGAGGCGGTGCGCTGCGGCGGCCCGGTGACCCTGGGGGGCTGGACGGCGGAGCACTTCGCCCCGGGGGCGGGGCTTGTATATGTGGGGGCCTGCGGCATCGCGGTGCGGGCTGTGGCCCCCCGCCTCACCACCAAGGACAAGGACCCTGCGGTGGTGGCGGTGGACGAGCGGGGGCACTTTGCGGTGCCCCTGGTGTCGGGCCACCTGGGGGGCGCCAACGAGCTGGCCCGGCGGATTGCCGCGGCCTGCGGGGCGGTGCCGGTGGTAACCACCGCCACCGATGCCGGCGGGCTGTTCCCGGTGGACGACTGGGCCCGGGCCCAGGGCTGCGCCATCCCCGACCCCAAGAGAATCAAGGCCTTTTCGGCGGCGGTGCTGGCGGGCAAAACCCGCCGGATCCGCAGCGACTGGCCCATCGCCGGCACGCCCCCCGCCGGGGTGGAGCTGGTGACGGGTGGCACCCCCTGCGACGCCGCCCTCTCTTTCACCGACCCGGGGCCCGGCATCCTCTGGATGGTGCCCCGGATTGTGATGGCGGGCATCGGCTGCCGCCGGGGCGTGCCGGCTGACAAGCTGGAAACCGCCCTGGAAAAGGCCCTGGCCGCGGCGGGGATCCCGGCCCAGGCGGTGGCGGCGGTGTGCACCATCGACCGCAAAGCCCATGAACCGGGGCTGCTGGAACTGTGCCAGACCCACGGCTGGCCCCTGCGGGCCTATACCCCGGACCAGCTGAACCGGGTGGAAGGCACCTTCACCCCCTCGGCCTTTGTGGCCCGGACGGTGGGGGTGGACAACGTCTGTGAGCGGGCCGCCGTGCTGGGCGCGGCGGGAGGCCCGCTGCTGTTACCCAAACAGGCCGGGGACGGCGTCACGCTGGCCCTGGCCCGGATGGCCTTTGGGCCGGATTGGAAGTGGAACCGATGAACAAAGTCTATGTAGTGGGCCTGGGCCCCGGGGGCGCCCTGGGGATGACGGCTGCGGCCCGTGCCGCCCTGGAGCAGGCGGAGGTGATCTGCGGGTACACGGTGTACCTGGACCTGGTGGCCCCCCTGTTCCCGGAAAAAGAGATGCGCTCCACCCCCATGACCAAAGAGGTGGACCGGTGCCGGATGGCCCTGGAACTGGCCGCCCAGGGCCGGACTGCCGCCCTGGTGTGCAGCGGGGACGCAGGGGTCTACGGGATGGCCTCCCCCCTGCTGGAACTGGCGGGGGATTATCCTGATGTGGATGTGGAGATTGTCCCCGGCGTGACGGCGGCCCTGGCAGGGGCGGCGGTGCTGGGGGCGCCTCTGGGCCACGATTTCTGCGTGGTGTCCCTGTCCGACCTGCTGACCCCCTGGGAGGTCATCGAAAAGCGGCTGCGGGCAGCTGTGGCGGGGGATTTCATCCTTTGCCTGTACAACCCCTCCTCCCGCCACCGGAAGGATTACCTGCGCCGGGCCTGTGAGATTTTGCTGGATGCAGGCCTTTCCCCCGACACCGCCTGCGGCTGGGTGCGGAACATCGGCCGGGAGGGCCAGACCTCCCAGGTGCTGACCCTGGCCCGGCTGCGGGACACCCAGGTGGATATGTTCACCACCGTCTTTGTGGGGTCCACCCGCACCAAAATCCAGGACGGCCGCCTGGTGACCCCCCGGGGGTACCGGGCATGAGGGGGATTGTTCTGTTCAGCGGCACCACCGAGGGGCGGACTCTGTCCCACCAGCTGGCGTCGGAAGGGGTGCCGGTGACGGTCTGCGTGGCCACCGAGTATGGCCGCATCGAGCAGGGCCAGGCGCCGGGCATCACCGTCCACACCGGCCGGATGGAGCCGGACCAGATGGCGGCGCTGCTGGCGGGGGCGGCCCTCTGCGTGGACGCCACCCACCCCTATGCGGCCCGGGTCAGCGCCAACATCCGGTCGGCCTGTGAGGCCGCAAAGGTGCCCTGCCTGCGGCTGCTGCGGCCCGCCAGCCCCCTGCCCGACGGGGCCCTGACCGCCGCCAGCGCGGCGGAGGCGGCCCGGCTGCTGGCCGGCACCCAGGGCAATATCCTGCTGACCACCGGCGCCAAGGAGCTGGCCGCCTTTGCCCCCCTGGGGGGCCAGCGGCTGATTGCCCGGGTGCTGCCCAGCCACGCAGGCCTGGAGGCCTGTGAGGCGGCGGGCATCCCGGCCCACAACATTGTGGCTATGCAGGGGCCCTTCACCCGGGAGCTGAACGAGGCCATCCTCCGGCAGTTTTCGGTGGGGTACCTGGTGACCAAGGACGGCGGCGAAGCGGGGGGCTTTTCGGCCAAGGCCGAGGCGGCGGCAGCGGCAGGGGTTACCCTGGTGGTGATCCGCCGCCCCGCCGACGCCGGGCTGTCCTATCAGGAAGTATTGGACCAGTGCAGAAAGGCGGCGGCAAGATGGAACAAGTAACCCTGGTGGGGCTGGGAGCCTCGATGGCCACCCTCACCGCAGAAGGGGAGAAAGCCCTGCGGGAAGCGGCCCGGATTGTGGGGGCCCGGCGTCTGCTGGAGGCCCTGCCCCCGGATTATACCGCCCAGCGGGTGGCCGCCGCCCGGTATGAGGACGTGCTGGCGGCGGTGCTGGAATCCCCCGGGCCCTGCGCGGCCCTCTACAGCGGGGACACCGGCTTTTACTCGGGGGCGGCGGGTCTGCTGGAACGGCTGGCCCAGAAAGGGATCCCTGCCCGGGTGGTGCCGGGGATTTCCAGCGTCCAGCTGCTGGCGGCCCGGCTGGGCCGGCCCTGGCAGGACTGGAAGCTGGTGTCGGCCCACGGCACCGGCTGCGACCCGGTGGCCGCCGTCTGCCAGGGCAGGCCGGTGTTTTTCCTCACCGGCGGCAAAGACACCGGCCCCGCTGACCTCTGCGCCCGGCTGGCGAAAGCGGGCCTGGGAGACCTGCCGGTGACGGTGGGGGAGAACCTGGCCTGTGCCGGGGAGGCCATCACCACCGGCACGGCGGCCCAGCTGGCCAAGCGGGCTTTCGGGCCCCTGGCGGTGCTGCTGGCCCAGCCGGCCCCCCGGGCCGCTGAACGGACCCCCGGCTGGCCCGACGACACCTTCACACGGGCTGAGGCCATCCCCATGACCAAACAGGCCATCCGGGCCCAGGCCCTGGCTCAGCTGGCCCTCCGCCCCGGTGAAACCGCCTGGGACGTGGGGGCCGGCACCGGCAGCGTCAGCCTGGAACTGGCCTTTGCCAATGGCGGGGCCCCGGTGTACGCGGTGGAGTGCCTGCCCGAGGCCTGTGAACTGATCCAGGAGAACCGCCGCCGCCTGGGGGGCTGGAACGTCCATGTGATCGAGGGCAAAGCCCCGGCGGCCCTGGAAGGCCTGCCGGCCCCCGACGCCGTGTTCATCGGCGGCACCCGGGGCCAGCTGGAACCCATCCTGTCCGCCGCCTGGCAGGCAAACCCGGCGGCCCGGGTCTGCATCACGGCGGTGACGGTGGAAACCCTGGCCGCCGCTGTGGCGGGGATCACTGCCCTGGGCCGCAAAGCCCAGGTCACCCAGATCGGGGCGGCCCACACCGGGGAGGGCAAAATCCACCTGCTGCGGGCTGAAAACCCCATCTTCCTCATCACCGCCCACACGTAAAAGGAGGCTGCGGCCATGGAAAACAACACCCTTCCCCAGCTGATGGCGGCGGCCCCCGCCTCGGGCAGCGGCAAGACCACGGTGGCCTGTGCCCTGCTGCGGGCCCTGCGCCGCCGGGGGCTGAACCCCTGCGCCTTCAAGTGCGGCCCCGACTACATCGACCCCATGTTCCACCGGGCGGCCCTGGAAGTGCCCAGCTGCAACCTGGACCTGTACCTGACGCCCCCCGACCGGCTGCGGCAGCTGTACAGCGCCCATCTGGCGGGCCATGGGGCAGCGGTGGTGGAGGCCGCCATGGGCTATTATGACGGCGCCGGCCTCACCGATGCCGCCAGCGGCTGGCAGACCGCAGACACTCTGGGCCTGCCGGTGCTGCTGGTGGTGCGGCCGGGGGGCGCCAGCCTGACGTTGGCCGCCCAGATCAAAGGCCTGCGGGATTTTCGCCCGGACAGCCACCTGGCCGCCATCCTGCTGAACGGCTGCTCGGCCTCCTATGCCCAGCGGCTGGCCCCCCTGCTGGAACGGGAGACCGGCCTGCCGGTCATCGGCTGCCTGCCCGCCCTGGAGGCCGCCCGGCTGCCCAGCCGCCATCTGGGGCTGTACACCGCCGGGGAGATCCAGGACCTGTCCCCCCGGCTGGACGCTTTGGCCGGCGCCCTGGAAGCAAACGCCGACCTGGACAGGCTGCTGGCCCTCTGCCGCCGGCCTGTGCCGCAGGCAGCCGCGGCGCCGGCGGTGCCGGCCCAGGCCCGGATTGCGGTGGCCCGGGACGGGGCCTTCTGTTTCTGCTACCCCGAGACCCTGGAAGCCCTGCGCCAGGCGGGGGCGGAGCTGGTCTTTTTCAGCCCCATGGAGGACGCCGCCCTCCCCGAGGCCGACGGCCTTTACCTGCCGGGGGGCTACCCGGAACTGTACGCCGAAACCCTCAGCCGGAACCAACCCATCCGCAGGGCCATTGCCGCAGCGGTGGCCGCCGGCATGCCCACGGTGGCCGAGTGCGGGGGCTTCCTGTACCTGGGCCGGACCCTGGCCGATGAGGCCGGGCAGGTGTGGCCCATGGCGGGGGTGCTGCCGGGGGACGGCTTCCGGGCGGGGCGGCTGGTGCGGTTCGGCTATGCCGCCCTCACCGCATCCGAAGACAGCATGCTGTTCCGGGCGGGGGAGCCGGTGCCGGTGCATGAGTTCCACCACTGGGACTCCACCTGCCCCGGGGAGGCCCTGGGGGCAGAAAAGCCCGACGGCCGCCGGTGGCGCTGCGGCTTTGCCGGGCCCCGGCTGTATGCCGGGTTCCCCCATCTGTATTTTGCAGGCCGGCCCCGGCTGGCCGACCGGTTCACCGCGGCTGCCGCGGCATACCGAAAGGAGAGAGAAACGTGATGCAGTCCTGGAATTCCATCGAGGCCCTGCTGGAAGCGGCCTCCGTCCCCGCCGATGAGGCCGCCCGGGCGGCGGCCCACCGGCACTGGGCCAGCCTGGCCCACCCGCTGGGCAGCCTGGGCCTGCTGGAAACCATGCTGGAAGACGCCGCCGCCCTCACCGGCAGCCCCCGGCTGAACTTTGACAAGCGGGCGGTGGTGCTGCTGTGCGCCGACAACGGGGTGGTGGCCCAGGGGGTCACCCAGACCGGCCCCCAGGTCACCGCCGCGGTGGCCCGGGGGTTTGCGGCGGGGGAGAGCCCCGTCTGCCGGATGGCTGCCGCCGCCCGGTGCGGGGTGGTGCCGGTGGACATGGGGATTTTGGATTTCCCCGGGGTGCCGGGGGTGCTGTCCCGGCGGATCGGCAACGGCACCGGGGATATCACCCTGGGCCCCGCCATGACCCGGGCCCAGGCGGAGCAGGCGGTCCTCACCGGGGCCGCCCTGGCGGCGGAGCAGGCCGCAGCCGGGGTGAACCTGCTGGCCACCGGTGAGATGGGCATCGGCAATACCACCACTTCGGCGGCGGTGGCCTGCACCCTGCTGGGGCGGCCGGCGGAGGATTTCGTGGGCCGGGGGGCGGGCCTGTCGGATGCAGGCCTGGCCCGCAAGCGGGACGCCGTCCGCCGTGCCCTGGAAGTCAACCGCCCCGACCCCGCCGACCCCCTGGACGTGCTGGCGAAAGTAGGGGGCTTTGACCTGGCGGGGCTGTGCGGGGTGTTCCTGGGGGGCGCGGCCTGCCGGGTGCCGGTGCTGGCAGACGGCCTGATCAGCACGGTGGCCGCCCTGTGTGCGGTCCGGCTCTGCCCCGGGGCCTCCAAGGCGGTGTTCGCCAGCCATGTGTCCGCCGAACCGGCGGGCCATGCGGTGCTGGACGCTTTGGGCAAACAGCCCCTCATCACCGCCGGGATGCGGCTGGGGGAGGGCACCGGTGCGGTGGCCTCCATCCCCCTGTGGGATATGGCCCGGGCGGTGTACGCCGAGAGCTACAGTTTTGAGACCTGCGGGGTGGAGGCCTACCAGCCCCAGGGAAAGGGTGAGTGAGATGCTGACGCTGGTGATTGGGGGTTCGGCCTCGGGCAAAAGCGCCTTCGCGGAGGACCTGGTCCTGAAAGCCGGGCCGGGGCCCCGGTACTACCTGGCCACCATGGAGCCGATGGATGCAGAGTGCCGGGCCCGGATCGACCGCCACCGGGCCATGCGGGCCCAAAAGGGTTTTACCACCATCGAGCAGTATACCAATCTGGGAAGCCTGGTGCTGCCCCGGCGGGGTGTGGTGCTGCTGGAAGATCTGGGGAACCTGGCGGCCAATGAACTCTACAGCCCGGCGGGGGCCGGGGAAGAGGGGGCGCTGGACGCCATCCTGGAAGGCATCGGCAAGCTGAGAGCGCAGTGCCGCGCACTGGTGGTGGTCTCCAACGAGATCTTTGCCGGCGGGCGGGACTACGCCCCGGGCACCGAAGCCTATCTGAGCCTGATGGCCCGGGCCCACCGGGCCATCGCCGCCCGGGCCGACCAGGTGTATGAGGTGGTCTGCGGGCTGCCCTTTGGGTACAAGGGGGTAACAAAATGAACAAGGAGAAACGGTCGGGCCTTTGGGCCCGCTGCCGCGGCGGCCTGGCCAAAGGCTGGTCCGGCCTGAAGGCCGGGGCGGGAAAGGCCCTCGGCTTTTGCAGGGGCATCCGGGGCAAACTGCCGGCGGTACCCCTGCCGGGCTGGCTGCGGATGACCGGCCAGACGGTGGCGGTGGCCTTCGGGATGTTCTCGGCGGTGCCGGTGCCCCAGCCTTTGTGGAACGAGCGGAATATGCGCTACGCCCTCTGCGCCTTCCCCCTGGTAGGGGTGGTGTGCGGGGCCGCCGCCGGGGTCTGGGGATGGATGTGCGTGTCCTGGGACCTGCCGGTGCTGCTGCGGGCGGCGGTGTTCTGCCTGCTGCCGGTGTGGATCACCGGGGGCATCCATCTGGACGGCTTTGCCGACACCAGCGACGCCCTGGCCAGCTACGGGGACAAGGAAAAACGCCTTTCCATCCTGAAGGACTCTCACTGCGGGGCCTTCGCGGTGATCCGGCTGTGCAGCTGGTTTGTGCTGGACTTCGCTTTGTGGGGGGCCCTGGCTTTGAGCCCCCGGGCGGTGGGCTGCCTCCAGATCGGCTTTGTGCTGGAGCGGGCCATCTCGGGCTGGGCGGTGGCGTCGCTGCCCCTGGCCAAGCACAGCGGCCTGGCCTATACCTTTTCCACCGCCGCCGACCGCAGGCGGGTCAAAAACATCCTGACCCTGATGATCCTGGTGCTGTCCATGGCCCTGGTGGGGCTGGGGGGCGTCTGGGGCTGGGCCATGCTGGCGGCAGCCCTGGCGGCCCTGGGACGGTATACCGCCGTGTCCCGGCGGGACTTCGGGGGGATCACCGGGGACCTGGCGGGATGGTTTTTGCAGCGGTGTGAACTGTGGATGCTGGCAGCCCTGGTGGCCGTCCAGCTGGCGGGCTTCTGAAGCCCATCGAGAGGGGAGAGGCAAGTATGATGCTGATTACCGGCCCGCTGTGGAGCGGGAAACGGGCCTTTGCCTGCCGGGCCCTGGGCTGCACCCGGGAGGAATTGTCCGCCCGGGCAGTGTGGGACGCCCAGGACCTGGCGGCAGGCTGTGAAGACCTGACGGCCCTGGCCGACAGGCTGGCGGGCTGTCAGGCGGTCATTATGACCGAAGTGGGGGGCGGCGTGGTCCCCATGGACCCGGCCCAGCGGGCCGCCCGGGAGGCGGCGGGCCGTCTGGCCTGCCTGCTGGCTGAGCGGGCCGACTGCGTGGTGCGGGTGTTCTGCGGGCTTCCGCTGGTATTGAAAGGAGAGTGTGCGCTGTGAAAATCTATCTGCTGCGCCACGGTGTCACCATTTACAACACCGAAAAACGCTATCAGGGACAGCGGGATATCCCCCTGTCCACCCAGGGCCGGGCCCAGCTGCGCCGGGCCGATTTTACCCCCGAAGTGGTGTATGTCAGTCCCATGACCCGGGCCCGGCAGACCGCGGCGGTCCTGTTCCCGGACTCAAAGCTGGTGATCGTCCCCGGCCTGCGGGAGATGGACTTCGGCACCTTTGAGGGCCGCAACTATGTGGATATGGAAAACGACCCCGACTATCTGGCCTGGGTGGCCTCCAACTGTGAGAGCCCCTGCCCCGACGGGGAGAAAAAAGAGACCTTCGCCGCCCGGTCCTGCGCGGTGTTTGCCCGGTTGCTGGACCAGGCCTTTGCGGAAGGAAAGGACCAGCTGGTGATCCTGGCCCACGGGGGCACCCAGATGTCGGTGATGGAGCGCTACGCCCTCCCCCACAAGGCCTACCACGAGTGGTGCGGGCCCAACGCCGGGGGCTTTGTGCTGGAAACCGACGCCGACACCTGGAAAAACCAGCAGCAGCTCCGCTACATTGCCACCGTCCAGTACACCAAGCCGGAGGGGACATGCTGACGGCGCTGGCGGTGCTGGGGGGCTTTGGGCTGGATCTGCTGCTGGCCGACCCGGCCTGGATGCCCCACCCGGTGGTGCTGATGGGGAAAATCATTGCCCGGCTGGAAAGATGGCTGCGGCGCCTGTTCCCCGACACCCCGGCCGGCCTGCTGGCGGCGGGGCGGGTGCTGGCGGCGGTGCTGCCACTGGGCACCTTTGCCCTGACGGCGGCGGTGTGCGCCGCGGCCTGTTGGGTTCACCCGGTGCTGGGCTTTGCCGTCCAGCTGGTCTGGTGCTGGCAGGCCCTGGCCCTGCGGGGCCTGGCCGACGAGAGCAGCCGGGTCTACCCGCCCCTGAAGGCGGGGGACCTGCCGGCGGCCCGGCGGCAGGTGAGCCGGATTGTGGGCCGGGACACCGCCGCCCTGTCGGCAGAGGGTGTGGCCAAGGCCGCAGTGGAGACGGTGGCCGAGAACTTCTCGGACGGGGTGCTGGCCCCGCTGCTGTATCTGCTGATCGGCGGGGCACCCCTGGGCCTGGCCTATAAGGCCGTCAACACCATGGACAGCATGGTGGGCTACAAGAATGAGCGTTATCTCTACTTTGGCCGGGCGGCAGCCCATCTGGACGACATTGCCAACTGGATCCCCTCCCGGCTGGCGGCCCTGTTCTGGATTGCCGCCTCGGCGCTGGCTGGCTTTGACGGCAAAAACGCCTTCCGGATCTGGCGGCGGGACCGCCGCCGCCACGCCAGCCCCAACTCGGCCCAGACCGAATCGGCCTGCGCCGGGGCGCTGGGGGTCCAGCTGGCGGGCCCGGCCTGGTATTTTGGGGAATATTATGACAAGCCCACCATCGGCGACCCTGATCGCCCGGTGGAGCCGGAGGACATCCTGCGGGCCGACCACATCCTCTATCTGGCGGGGTTCCTCGCCCTGGGGGTGGGCCTGGCCCTTCGCCTGGGCCTCTGGCTGGGGCTGGGATGGTGGCTATGAGCAAGGAAATCATACTGACCCACGGGGGAGACTGGGCGGGCTTTGCCGCCCGGTACGGTGCCGAAACGCCCCTGCTGGACTGTTCGGCCAATGTGAGCCCCCTGGGGCTTCCGGCGGGGGTGGCGGCGGCCCTGTCCGGCTGTGTCACCCGGTGCAGCCGGTACCCTGACCCCCTCTGCCGGGCCCTGTCCGGGGCCATCGGGGAGGCGGAAGGGGTGCCCGCCGGCTGGGTGCTGTGCGGCAACGGCGCCGCCGACCTGATCTGGCGGGCCGCCCTGGCCCTGAAGCCGGCCCGGGCCCTGGTGACCGCCCCCACCTTTGCCGAGTACCAGGCCGCGCTGGAAGCGGCGGGCTGCCGGGTGGAGGCTTTCCGGCTGGAGGAAAAAAAGGACTTTGTGCTGGATGAATCTTTCCTGGATGCCCTGGAGCCGGGGGTGGGGATGGTGTTCCTCTGTGAACCCAACAACCCCACCGGCCGCACCAGCCCCCGGCCCCTGCTGGAGCGGATTCTGGCCCGCTGCCGGGCCATCGGGGCGGTGCTGGTGGTGGACGAGTGCTTCGGGGACTTCCTGGAAGACCCCGCCGCCCACACCCTGAAGGGCTGCCTGGGGGCATACCCCAACCTGGTGATCCTGAAGGCCTTTACCAAGATTTACGGGATGGCGGGGGTCCGGCTGGGGTACCTGCTGGGGTCGGACGAGGACCTGCTGGACCGGCTGCGCCGGGCGGGCCAGCCCTGGGCGGTGTCCACCCCGGCCCAGGAAGCGGGGCTGGCAGCGTTGAAAGAGACCGAGTATGTCCGGCAGGTCCGGGCCCTGATCGCCCAAGAGCGGCCTGTGCTGGCCGCCGGGCTGCGGGCCCTGGGATGCCGGGTGGTGGAAGGGGAGGCCAACTACCTGCTGTTCCGCTGTGAGACGCCCCTCATCGAGCCGCTGCGGCAGCGGGGGATCCTGCTGCGCAGCTGCGGCAACTATGAGGGACTGGATGACGCCTGGTACCGGACGGCGGTCCGGACCGGGCCGGAAAACGCCCGCCTGCTGGGGGCGCTGAAGGAGGTGCTGGGATGAGCAAGACCCGCTGCATCATGGTACAGGGCACCATGTCGGGGGCAGGCAAGAGCCTGCTGTGCACCGCCCTGTGCCGGATTTTCCATCAGGACGGCCTGCGGTGCGCCCCGTTCAAGAGCCAGAACATGGCCCTCAACAGCTACGTCACCCGGGAGGGCCTGGAAATGGGCCGGGCCCAGGTGGTGCAGGCCATGGCCGCCGGCCGGGAGCCGGACGTGCGGATGAACCCCATCCTGCTGAAGCCCTGCAGCGACGTGGGCAGCCAGGTGATTGTCAACGGGGAGGTCCGGGGCCAGATGCCGGCCCGGGACTATTTCCGGTACAAAAAGCAGCTGATGCCCGAGATTCTGGCGGCCTACGGGAGCCTGGCGGCTGAAAACGACGTGATTGTCATCGAAGGGGCGGGCAGCCCCGCCGAGATCAACCTGAAGGCGGATGACATCGTCAACATGGGCCTGGCCAAACGGGTGGATGCGCCGGTGCTGCTGGCGGGGGACATCGACCGGGGCGGGGTGTTTGCCCAGCTCTACGGCACGGTGGCCCTGCTGGAGCCCGAAGAGCGGGCCCGGATCAAGGGCCTGGTGATCAACAAGTTCCGGGGGGACGTGGAGATCCTCCGCCCCGGCCTGGAACCCCTGGAGCAAAAGACCGGGGTGCCGGTGGTGGGGGTGGTGCCCTATGTCCGCACCCAGATCGACGACGAGGACTCCCTGGCCCCTTCCCTGAACGAGACCCAGGTCCACAAGCCCCTGGACGCGGCGGTGATTCGGCTGCCCCGGATTTCCAACTTCACCGATTTCTCCCCCCTGGAACAGCACCCGCTGCTGGGGGTGCGGTATGTGAGCCGCCCGGCCGAGCTGGGCAGGCCCGACGTAGTGATCCTGCCGGGGACCAAGAGCACCCTGGACGACCTGGCCTGGCTGCGGCAGAGCGGCCTGGAAGCCGCCGTCCTGAAGCTGGCCGCCGCCGGTGTGCCGGTGGTGGGGATCTGCGGCGGCTACCAGATGCTGGGCCGCACCCTCTCCGACCCCCAAGGCACCGAGGGAGGCACCCCCGGCGCTGTCTGCCGGGGCCTGGGGCTGCTGCCGGTGGATACCGTGTTCTGTGACCGGAAAACCCGCACCCGGGTGGAGGCCGAAGCTTTGGCCGGGCCCTTTGCCGGGGCCCGGCTGGAGGGCTACGAGATCCACATGGGCAAAACCACCGTGGAGGGCCAGCCCTTCTGCCGGCTGTCCGACGGCCGGGCCGAGGGCTGCGTGTCGGGCAAAGTCTACGGCACCTACCTCCACGGCCTCTTTGACACCGGCGAAGCCACCGCCAAACTGGCGGACGCCCTGTGCCGGGCCAAAGGCATCGACCCGGCGGGGGCACAGCCGGTCTCCCACCGGGCCTTTCAGGAACAGGAATTTGACCGTCTGGCCGCCGCAGTCCGGGGCGCGCTGGACATGGACGCCATTTACCGGATGATGGGGGGCTGAGACATGAATCTTGGACTGGTACACCTCTACTGGGGGGACGGCAAGGGCAAGACCACCGCAGCCATGGGCCTGGCCCTGCGGGCCCTGGGCAATGGCTGCCGGGTGGTGGTGGTGCAGTTCCTGAAAGGGGCTGACACCGGGGAGATCCCCCTGCTGCGGCAGCTGGGGGCCCAGATTTACCGGGGCAAGGCGGGGCAGAAGTTTGTCTTCCAGATGAACGAGGAAGAAAAGGCCGCCACCCGGGCTTTGCAGAACGAAAACCTGAAGGCAGCCCTTTCCTGCCCGGCGGACCTGCTGGTGCTGGACGAGGCCTGCGCCGCCTGGGAGCTGGACATGGTGGACCACGACCTGCTGGAGCAGGCGGTGCGCAACCGCCCGGCAGGGCAGGAAGTGGTGCTGACCGGCCGGAATCCGGCCCCCTGGATGGAGGAGCTGGCCGACTATTCCACCGAGATGCACTGCTGGCGGCATCCCTATGAAAAGGGCATCCAGGCCCGGAAAGGGGTGGAGTTTTGAGCCCGCATCTGCACACCCTGCCGGGGGACATTGAGCGGACCAGCCTGTCCATCATCGCCCGGGAGCTGGCCCAGCTGGGCCTGACCCCGGCCCCCGAAAACGAGGCGGTGGTCCGGCGGGTGGTCCATGCCACCGCCGACTTTGAATACGCCAAAAACCTCCGGTTCACCCCGGGGGCGGTGGCCAAAGGGGTGGCGGCCCTGGCCGCCGGCGCCCCGATTGTCACCGACACCAACATGGCCCTGGCGGGGGTCAGCAAGCCGGCCCTGGCCCGGCTGGGGGGCGCGGCCTTCTGTTATATGGCCGACCCGGCGGTGGCTGCCGCCGCCAAAGAGGCGGGCACCACCCGGGCGGTGGCCTCCATGCACCACGCCGCCAAAGTTCACCCCAACGCGGTGTTTGCGGTGGGCAACGCCCCCACCGCCCTCTTTGCCCTCTGTGACGCCATGGAGGCGGGGGATTTCCGTCCCGCCCTCATCATCGGGGTGCCGGTGGGCTTTGTGAACGTGGTGGAGAGCAAGGAACGGCTGATGGACCTGTGCGAAAAGCTGGGGGTGCCGGCCATCGCTGCCATGGGCCGCAAAGGGGGCAGCAGCGTGGCGGCTGCCATCTGCAATGCCCTGGTGTACACCGCCGCCGGCCAGCTGGACCCCGCCGCCCGGGGCTGGCAGGGCTGAGAAAGGGGAGTGCTGTGATGGAACCAACGCAAAGTACCCGCCGCCTGTCCCTGAACCGGGATCAGATCAAGTACATCGCCATGTTCACCATGCTGCTCAACCACATCGCCAACATCTTCATGGCCCCCGGCGGGCTGTGGACCGAGGTGCTGGTGGATATCGGCTACTTCACCGCCCCGGTGATGTGCTGGTTCCTGGTGGAGGGCTACGGCTACACCCACTCCAAAAAACAGTACGCCCTGCGGCTGCTGGGCTTTGCCATCCTGGCAGAGATCCCCTTCTGCCTGGCCTTCAGCCAGGGGCCGGGGATCGACTTCTTCGGGCTGAACATGCTGTTCACCCTGCTGATCTGCTTCGGGATCCTGGTGGTCCACGACAAGATGGCCCCCGGCATGGCCCGGCGGTGCATCGACGCGGTGCTGGTGCTGCTGACGGCGGTGCTGGGCTGCGACTGGATGCTGCTGGCCCCCTGCTACACCCTGCTGTTTCTCTGGGCCAAAGGGTCCCGCCGGCGGGGGTTCGCCGCCTTCGGCTGGGCCATGGCCCTGTTTGCCGCCATCAGCCTGCTGAGCCAGATGAGCCTGCTGTCCTCCATCGGCGGCGCCCTGGGGATAGGGTTGGCGGGCTGCGCCATCCTGTTCCTCTACAACGGCCGCCGGGCCCAGCGGGGCCGCAGGTTCTCCCAGTGGTTTTTCTATCTGTTTTACCCCGGCCACCTGCTGATCCTGGCTTTGATCCGGCTGGCCCTGCTGTAAGCAGGAAAAAATCCGCATCCCTTCTGCCTGTTGGGCGAAAGGACGCGGATTTTTTTATGTTATAGTTTGGGGACAGCGGGGAGCCGATGTTACAGGCTCAGGCCGGCCTGGGACAGGGCGTCCTTGACGGCGTCAATGATGCCCTGGCTGGAGTAGGAAGCGCCGCTGGCCAGCTCCACATCGGTGGACTGGGCCTGGATGATGGCGTCGGGGATGGTCTCGAAAGCGGGGTCAGAGACGCCGGCGGTCTCGCCGTGGGACAGCACTTCAATCTTGCTGATCTTGTCGCCGTCCACCGTCACCTTGACTTTGATGGTGCCGCCGAAGCCTTCGCCCTCGCCGATGTACTCATTGTCGGCCAGAGCTGCCTCGGAAGAGGCGGTGTTCTCGGCCGGGGCCTCCATGTAGCCGAAGTGGATGTTCAGCAGCTCAGCGGTCTTTTTGGCCACGTCGCCGCTGACGCCGCCGCAGCGGGCCATGCGCTTGGGGTCACTCATCTCGGTGATGCCGGCGGCATTCATAAAGGTGGTGACGCTGTCAGAGCAGTTGACGGTCTTGGCCACGGTGGGGGTCTCCGCCTTGATCTCAGGCTGGTAGATGGGCAGGTTGGTGGAGGTGTACCAGGCGAACAGCTCCTTGGTGATGGCCGATGCGTCGTCGGGGGAGCACATCAGGCCGATGATGGCGGCTGCGCCGCCCAGGGAGCCGCACAGGGAGCCGGCGCCGTAGCCGGCCTTGCCGTTGACGAACATCTCGGAGGGGATGGCAGTGTAGGGGAAGCCCACCTTCTCCTTCAGTTCGGTCAGCAGGGCGTTGGTGACAGCGTAGCAGCAGCCGTTCTGGTAAAAGCTCTCGTAGCCCAGCTGCTCCACCCGGTCCAGGTCAAATTCACAGGCGGGGTAGGGATGGGCCGGGATGGACACCTCAGCGGCCGTGGCGGCTGCAGCTTCCGAAGAGGCGGCCGAGGATGCCGCGGTGGAGCTGGCAGCAGTCTGGGCGCAGCCGGTGAGGCCCAGGAAGGTCAGGCCCCCCAGGGAAAGGGCGGTCTGTTTGAGAAATCTTCTGCGGGATTCAAAGTTTGACATAGGGCATCTCCTCCGACAATTGATAAATAAAAATCAATCCTGGAAATATTGTACACTTTTATTCCGCCATGTCAAATAAAATTTTGTATGAAATACACCGAATTTCGCCGCACAGTCCCCGGAAGGGGGAAAAAAGAACAATGGCACAGAGCAAAAGGAAATCCTTTACAAGTGGGTTACAAAATGCGCTGCAACAAGCAAAAGCCGCCCGGAACCCATAGGCCCCCGGGCGGCTTTTGTTTGGAGCGGGCAATCGGAACTGCACCGGCATGAATGCATTCAGGGCAGCCATGCTGCCTTGCAAAAAAGAGCTTTAATCTTTTCTGCGGATCTCAAAGGGCAGCCCGTAGAGCTGCTCCTGCCGCACACAGTGGAAGCCTGTGTCCCGCAGATCCTTGCGGATGGTGATAGAGTTGAGGCAGTCATAGCCCAGGCGGCGGTACAGCCGGATGGCGCCCTCGTTGCGGGCCACTGCTTCTATATGGACCGAGTCAGAGTACTGGCTGACGATTTCTTCTGCCAGTCGAATGGCCTCGGAGCCGATGCCCTGGTTTTGGAAGGCGGGCAGAACAAACAGCTCTTCCAGCCAGTCCACCGGCCCGCCCCGGCTGCCCAGATGGAGGAAGCCCACAGCCTGCCCGTCCCGGAGGATCAGGTAAAAAGCATGCTTGGGAGCGGTCCAGGCCCGGAGATCTTCCGCAGCCTCCCCGGGGGTCTGGTCTGCATGGCTGTGGTGCAGCCAGAATGCCTGAATCAGGGGGATGGCGGTTTCGGATTCATTTTGGTAGCGTTTCAATGTAACCATGATCAACCTCCTGCAAAAACAAAACCCCACAGGCCAAAGCCTGTGGGGTGGACTTGGAGCGGGTAATCGGAATCGAACCGACCTCCACAGCTTGGAAGGCTGTTATACTAGCCGATGTACTATACCCGCATGTGTGAGAGACATTGTACCACACTTTCCCGGAAAAGTCCAGAGTGAAAATGAAAAAGAACGCTTTACACCGCCGCCCCTTTCCGGTAAGATAGAGCAAAGGAGGGGTAAACCGTGGAACCCATTGAGAAAAAGCTCTTTGCCCTGCAGGACGCCGGCTACCAGGCCTTCCAGCGGAAACTGATGCCCACCGTCCCGCCCGAAAAAGTGATCGGGGTGCGGATCCCCGCCCTGCGGGCCCTGGCCAAAGAACTGGCCGGAACAGCCGAGGCAGAGGCCTTCCTGGAGCAGCTGCCCCACCGCTACTACGAGGAGGACAACCTCCACGGCTTCCTGCTGGAGCGGGTCCGGGACTATGACACCGCCCTGGCCCGGGTGGAGGCTTTCCTGCCCTGGGTGGACAACTGGGCCACCTGCGACACCACCAGCCCAAAGGTCTTTGCCCGCCACACCGACCGGCTGCTGGAGCCGGTGCGGCGGTGGATCGCCTCGGACAAAACCTATACCATCCGCTACGGCCTGGGGATGCTGATGCGCTACTACCTGGACGAGGGGTTCCGGCCCGAATATCTGGAGTGGGCGGGCAGCGTGACATCGGAGGAATATTATGTGCGGATGATGGTGGCCTGGTTCTTTGCCACCGCCCTGGCCAAACAGCCCGATGCGGCCTGGCCCTGGGTGGCGGAGGCAAGGCTTTCCCCCTGGGTCCGGGCCAAGGCGGTCCAGAAGGCCCTGGAGAGCCGCCGGATCACCCCCCAGCAGAAGCAGGAACTCCGGGCGCTGCGGAAAAATTTTTCAGAAAATTGAGGCAATTTCCCCGGGAAACAGGGCCCTGCCGGGCAGAAACCGGCTTTTAACCCATCCCGCCGGATGGAAGATGCTTTTCCTGTTTACTTTGGGCCGGTTTTATTGTAAAATAGGCACGATGAGCATTTATACTGTAACGTGCGGAGTGATCGTTTTATGGAACTGAAATACAACCGTATTCTCTTGAAAATCAGCGGTGAGGCCCTGGGGGGCGAAAAAGGCTCCGGCTTTGACGAGGCAGCCATGGATTCCATCTGCGGCGGCGTCAAGAAGGCCTATGACCTGGGTGTCCAGATCGGCATCGTGGTAGGCGGCGGCAACTTCTGGCGGGGCCGCACCAGCGGCAAGATGGAGCGCACCCTGGCCGACAAGATCGGGATGCTGGCAACCGTCATGAACGCCCTGGCTGTGTCCGACAAGCTGGCCCAGCTGGGGGTGCCCTCGGAGGTGCTCACCTCCATCGATATGCCCAAGGTGGCCCCGGTCTTTGACCGCAAGGCTGCCCTGGAGGCCATGGAGGGGGGCAAGGTGGCCATCTTCGGCGGCGGCACCGGCAACCCCTTCTTCTCCACCGACACCGCCACCGCCCTGCGGGCTGTGGAAGTCTCGGCCGACGTGATGTTCAAGGCCACCATGGTGGACGGCGTCTACGACAAGGACCCGCACAAGTACCCCGACGCCAAGAAATACGACACCCTCACCTTCACCAAGGTGCTGGAGGATCAGCTGGCCGTCATGGACGGCACCGCAGCCACCCTCTGCCGGGACAACCGGCTGCCCATTCTGGTGTTTGACCTGGCCGACCCCGACAACATTGCACGGGCAGTCCAGGGCGAAAATGTGGGCACTTTGGTCTACGAGGAGTGACCCGGCGCTATACTAAACTGGAACAGCCGGCTTTTCGGGCCGGCCCAGGGCGCTGCATGTTAGGATCAGGACTGGGCGCGCAGCCCGGCAGGATACGATAACGAACAGGAGATAGATGACTATGAGCAGCAATACCAAGGTGTTTGAGGACAAGATGAAAAGCGCGGTGGAGCATCTGGACCGGGAGCTGGCCGCTGTCCGTGCCGGCCGGGCCAATCCTGCCGTGCTGGATAAGGTGACGGTGGAATACTACGGCACCCCCACCCCCATCCAGCAGGTGGCTTCGGTGGCTGTCAGCGAGGCCCGCACCCTGACCATCACCCCCTGGGACCGCTCCCTGCTGCGTCCCATCAGCAAGGCCATCCAGGCCAGCGACGTGGGCATCAACCCCATTGACGACGGCCAGACCATCCGCCTGAACTTCCCTGCACCCAACGAGGAGCGCCGCCGCCAGCTGGCCAAGGACGTGTCCAAGATGGGCGAGGAGGCCAAGGTGGCCATCCGCAACGTCCGCCGCGACGCTATGGATAAGGCCAAGGCCATGAAGAAGGCCGGCGAGCTGACCGAGGACACCCAGAAGACCATGGAAGAGGATGTCCAGAAGGTCACCGATAAATTCATCAAGCTGGTCGACAAGGCCGTGGAAGAAAAGCAGAAGGAGATTATGTCGGTCTGATCCGCCATCATCCAGGAAACAGGAGGTGCCGTGCGCTGGGAGGTGCGCGGCACTTTTTGCGATAACCGGCCGGGGCGTTTCCGGCCGAGACAGGAGGTAAAAACAATGCCGCAGCATCCTGACACCTTTGCACGGGGGCTGTCGGTGGGAATCATCATGGACGGCAATGGCCGCTGGGCCAAAAAGCGGGGCCTGCCCCGCACCGCCGGCCACAAAAAAGGGGCCGAGGTGTTCCAGCAGATCGCCGATTACTGCGACCAGCTGGGGCTGGCGTCGGTCTACTTCTATGCTTTTTCCACCGAAAACTGGAAGCGCCCCCCCGAGGAAGTGGGGGCTATTATGAAGCTGTTCGGGGAATACCTGATCAGGGCCTTTGATTACAAAAGCCGGAACAACCGGATCGTGTTTCTGGGGGACCGGACGGCCCTGGAGCCCCGGTACCAGAAGCTGATGGACGAGATTGAGGCGGACACCGCAGGCCGCACCGGCATGGTGCTGAACATCGCCGTCAACTATGGCGGCCGCCAGGAGATTGTCCGGGCAGCCCGGGCCCTGGCCCGGGAGGCAGCGGAAGGCAAACTGGACCCCGAGGCCATCACCGAGGAAATGATGGCCGGCCGGATGTACACTGCCGGCCAGCGGGACCCGGATCTGATCCTGCGGCCCAGCGGAGAAAAACGGCTGTCCAACTTCATGCTGTGGCAGGCCGCCTATTCCGAGCTGGTGGAGATGGACGTCCTGTGGCCCGACTTCACCCCGGCCGACCTGGATGCCGCCATTGAGGAGTACAACCGGCGCTCCCGCCGGTTCGGCGGCATCTGAGGGGAGAAACCCGCGAAGTAAGGAGAAACGATGAAAACACGTGTGATTACGGCCCTGGTGGGCATAGCAGTCCTGGTTGTGGTGATGCTGACCTTCAACACCATGGTGTTCAACCTGGTGGTGGCGGCTGTGGCCCTGATCGGGATGCACGAGGTCTATGCCGCCCTGGGCTTTGACAAGAAGGATTGGCTGCTGTATGCAGTCCAGGTGCCCTATACCCTGCTGGTGATGCTGTCCAGCTACCAGAAGGTGCGGGGCACCGTAATGGCAGCGTCTTTTGCGCTGATCCTGTTCTACTGCATCTACCTGGTGGTGCGCAACGGCAGCGTCAGCTACCAGAAGGCCAGCGGTCTGCTGATGTTCTCGGGGATTATTGTATTCTGCTTTTATTCCCTGATCCACCTGAAGGTGCTGCTGCCGGTGGAACAGTACAGCTACGACGCCATCTTCTTCATCCTGCTGATCCTCTGCTTTGCCTGGGGCGGGGACACCTGCGCCTATTTTGCAGGCCGCGCCTTCGGCAAACACAAGCTGTGCCCCAAGGTCAGCCCCAAAAAGACGGTGGAAGGCGCCGTCGGCGGGGTGCTGGGCACCATGCTGTTCGGCGTGATCATCACGGTGGTGTACTCGGTGGTGGCTGACCGCACCGAGGCCTTTACCCGCAGCAACATCGGGGTGTCCATGTACCTGATCATCGCCCTGCTGGGGGTGGTGGCCGCAGTGCTGGGGATCTACGGCGACCTGTTCGCCAGCGTGGTCAAGCGCCAGTGCGGCATCAAGGACTACGGCACCATTTTCCCGGGCCACGGCGGCATCCTGGACCGGTTTGACAGCGTGATGTTCATTGCGCCCTTTGTGTCCATGGCCATCACTGCGGTGTTCTACCGCTGAGTTGTTGAGAGAGGGGAGACACTCCTATGGCAAAGAAAATCACACTGCTGGGCTCCACCGGCTCCATCGGCACCCAGAGCCTGGATGTGGTCCGGGCGGAAGGCTATGAGGTGTTCGGCCTGTCGGCCCACCGCCACGTGGACCAGATGCTGCAGCAGATCGAAGAATTCCACCCCAAAACGGTGTGCATGACCGACCCGGAGGCGGCCCGGACGCTGGACGCCGCCCTGGCGGGCCGTGCCGGTGCGCCCCGGCTGCTGCGGGGCCCCGAGGGCCTGCGGCAGCTGGCCGCCATGGAGGGCGCCGACGTGGTGCTGAACAGCGTGGTGGGGATTGCGGGCCTGGGGGCTTCCCTCAGCGCCATCGAGAGCGGCCACGACCTGGCCCTGGCCAACAAGGAGAGCCTGGTCACCGGCGGCCACCTGGTGACCCAGGCGGTGGAAAAGCACGGCGTCAAGCTGCTGCCGGTGGACAGCGAGCACTCGGCCATCTTCCAGTGCCTCCAGGACAAGGAGAGCGCCAAGTCCCTGACCAAAATCCTGCTGACCGCTTCCGGCGGCCCCTTCTTCGGGATGAAGGCCGACCAACTGCGGGATAAAAAGAAGGAGGACGCCCTCAAGCACCCCAACTGGAGCATGGGGGCCAAGATCACCATCGACAGCGCCACCCTGATGAACAAAGGCCTGGAACTGATCGAGGCGGTGTGGCTGTTCGGCCTGCCCCCCGAGAAGATCCAGATTGTGGTCCAGCGCCAGAGCATCATCCACTCGGCGGTCCAGTTCAGCGACCATTCCATCATCGCCCAGATGGGGGTGCCGGATATGCGGATCCCCATCCAGTACGCTCTGACCTGGCCCCGGCGGGGCGGGCCGGTGGCCCCCGAGCTGGACTTCACCGCCCTGAAGGTGCTGACCTTTGATGTGGCCGACGAGGAGACCTTCCGTTGCCTGGCCGCCTGCAAGAAGGCCATTGCCAAGGGGGGCCTGGGCCCCTGCGCTGCCAACGGTGCCAACGAAGAGGCGGTGAAGCTGTTCCTGGAAGACAAGATCGGCTTTCTGGACATCGGCCGCCTGGTGGAGGCCGTGGTGGACAGCGACAGCTTTGGCGGCAGCTATACCCTGGCGGATGTGTACGAGTGCGACCGGATGGCCCGGGCCTTCGTCCACAGCCACCTGTAACAACGGGCCCCTGACCGGGGGCAGGCGGCGCGGGGCGCCGTCCGAGAGGGAAACCTATGTCAGTCATCATCACTTTTGTGGCCGCCGTGCTGATTTTCGGCGCGGTGATTGCCATCCATGAGTTCGGGCATTTTTCGGCCGCCAAGCTGTCGGGCATCCAGGTGAACGAGTATTCCATCGGGATGGGCCCGGCCCTGTTCAAGAAAATCGTGGGGAGCACCCAGTACACCCTCCGGCTTCTGCCCATCGGCGGCTATGTGGCCATGGAGGGGGAGGGCAGCCCTGAATCCAACGCAGCCCAGCGGGAACGGGACGCCGCCGGCGGGGCCGGCGAGGCGGAGGAAGAGGACGGCCTGGAATCCTGGAACCCCATCCCCCCCGAGCAGCGCACCGGGATCCCCTTCCCCGAGGCCGCCATCTGGAAGCGGGCCATCGTGATGGCCGCCGGCCCCCTGATGAACTTTGTGCTGGGGTTTGCGGTGCTGCTGGGGCTGATCGCCCTGCGGTCCGACCCCATTGCCAGCCGGGTGATCTACAGCATTGCCGACGGGGCCCTCTGCGGCCAGACGGGGCTGCAGGCAGGGGACGAGATTGTGGCGGTGAACGGCCGCCGGTGCTTCATTGCCAACGACATCCTGTATGAGCTGGTCCGCACCCAGAATACCCGGGCCGACTTCACCGTCCGCCGGGACGGCAGGCTGGTCCAGCTGCCGGGGGTGCAGTTCGACACCTATACCGATGAGGGCGGCAATACCCGAATGAACATCGGCTTCACCGTCTACGCCCTGGAAAAGACCCCCGCCAACGTGCTGAAAGAGACCTTCAACAGCGAGCTGTACTACAGCCGGATCTTCTTCACCTCCCTGGTGGACCTGCTGCGGGGAAGGGAGAGCATCAACAACCTCTCGGGCCCGGTGGGGATTGTATCGGCCATCAGCCAGGCGGCCAGCTACGGCCTCACCGATGTGCTGGAACTGCTGGTGCTGATCACCGTCAACCTGGGTGTGTTCAACCTGCTGCCGGTGCCGGCCCTGGACGGCGGGCGGCTGGTGTTTTTGGCGGTGGAGGCGGTGATCCGCCGGCCTGTGTCCGAGCGGGTCCAGGAGAGCCTGACCCTGGCCACCTTCATCCTGCTGTTCGGCTTGATGATCTTTGCCACTTACAACGATGTACTGCGTTTAATCACCGGTGCCTGATGGAATACAGGAGGTTTACGACCATGCGCCAGCCCAAGCGTGAAGTAAAAATCGGAAATGTGACCATCGGCGGTTCCAACCCCATCGCGGTCCAGACCATGCTCAATGTCCCCATCCAGGACATCGAGGGGAACGTGGCCCAGGCCAAACGGTGCGAGGCGGCGGGCTGCCAGATTCTGCGGGTGACCTGCCCCACCCCCGAGGATGCCAAATGCATCGAGGCGGTGAAACGGGCGGTGAACATCCCCATTGTGGCGGATATCCACTTTGACTACCGGGCGGCCCTGGCCTGCGCGGCGGTGGGTGTGGACAAAATCCGCATCAACCCCGGCAACATCGGGGACGACAGCCGGGTGAAGGAAGTGGTCCGGGCCTGCCAGGCCGGGAACATCCCCATCCGGATCGGGGTCAACGGCGGCAGCCTGGAAAAGCACATCCTGGCCAAGTACGGCGCCCCGGTGCCCGAGGCCATGGTGGAGAGCGCTTTGTACCACGTCCGGCTGCTGGAAAAGTTTGATTTCGACAACATTGTGATCTCCATCAAGAGCTCCAATGTGCCCCGGATGATGGAGGCCTACCGGCAGCTGTCGGCGGTCACCGACTACCCCCTCCACGTGGGGGTCACCGAGGCGGGCACCTACCAGATGGGCCTGCTGAAGTCGGGCATGGGCATCGGCGGGCTGCTGCTGGAAGGCATCGGCGACACCATCCGGGTGTCCCTGGCCGCCGACCCCGAAAAGGAAGTGGAGGCCGGCTACAACATCCTGCGGGCGGTGGGGTTCCCGGTGGCGGGCCCCGAAGTGATCACCTGCCCCACCTGCGGCCGCACCCAGTACCCCTGCACCGAGATCGCCAATGAGGTGGAGCGCCGGCTCCAGGGCTACAAAAAGCCCATCAAGGTGGCGGTGATGGGCTGTGTGGTCAACGGCCCCGGGGAGGCCCGGGAGGCCGACATCGGCATCGCCGGCGGCAAGGATGAGGCCCTGCTGTTCATCCACGGCCAGCCGGTGCGCAAACTGGTGGGGGATGACATCCTGGACCAGTTCATGGAGGAGATTTACAAGCTGTGACTGAGATTTTGACAAGGGCGGCCTCGGCGGACGACCTGGCTGCGCTGCTGCCCTTTTACCGGAACGCCGCCGCCCGCCCCGACTGCCCCTGGGACGAATGGTATCCCGACGGGGCCACCCTGGCCGCCGACCAGGCCGCAGGCAGGCTGTTCTGCGCCCGGACGGAGGAGGGGGCCCTGGTGGGGGCCTACGCCCTGGACTTTGACGACCCTGACACCGCCGCCCTGACCTGCTGGGACCGGGCTCTGGAGCCGGCGGGGGAGGTGGTGCGGCTGCTGGTGGTCCCCGCCTGGGAAGGCCAGGGGATGGGCGGGCGCCTGCTGGAAGACGCCATAAGCCGCCTGGCAGCCATGGGCTGCCGGGGCTGCCGCATCCTGGTGGCCCGGGACAACCGCCGGGCCCTCCGGGCTTATGCCGGGCTGCACTTTTCCCCTGTGGGCCAGGCCCGGCTGTATGACACCGACTTTGTCTGCCTTGAAAAAAGCTGCTATAAAGGAGAACCCCATTGAAACCACTGGTATCCCAGCTGTGGCCCCAGTTCATGGCCGACCCCGACTTTGCCGCCTGTTTCGGCAAGGTGATTGTGGAGCACGCCCTGATGCTGCGGGCCGAGCAAAAGGTTATTTTTACCCTGCAGAGTGCCGCGCCGCTGGACAAAGGCCTGTGTGCGCGGCTTTTGGCGTCTCTTCAGCCCGATTACGAGGGCTTTGAGCTGCTGATCCACAACTGCTATCCCTACGCCAGCCTCACCGAGGCCACCCTGCAGGATCTTTTTGAAGAGATGAAGCGGGACGGCATCCCCATCAACGGCTTTCTGGACCGGTGCACCCTGTCTGTGGAGGGCACCACCATCACGGTGGGGGTCCGCAACGGCACCGGTTTCCTGCAGGACCTGGGTTTTGAGAAGCTGCTGGCCGACCGGGTGGAAAACCACACCGGCCAGCGGCCCGCCGTCCACCTGGTGTCGGCGGCCGGGGAGGCCGAGCGCCGGGAGCTGGAAAAAAAGCTGGAAGAAAAGGCGGCCCCGCCGGTGGTCCAGTTCGAGGCCAAGCGCACCGGGCCTTCCATCCAGGTGGATGGGGTGGACCTCACCGACAAGCCGGTCCAGATCTTCCACGGCAAGATGTTCAAGCCCAAGGATCTGACCCCCCTGAAGGACCTGGGAGGCGAGGGCGGCAAGTGCATGATCTGGGGCGACGTCTTTGCCACCGAGGTCAAGGGCAACTTCCGCAAGATTTACAGCGTCTCCATCACCGACTATACCGGCTCCATCAACCTGAAGGTCCGGGCCCAGGAGGGGGAGGACTGCTCCAAGTGGGAAGGTATCAAGAACGGTACCACCCTGCTGGTGCGGGGGGACTGCGCCTATGACAAATACGAGCACGACTACATCGTCTACCCCTACGACGTTTTGATTGTGGAGCGGAAGCACCGGGAGGACCATGCCCCCGAAAAGCGGGTGGAGCTCCACCTCCACACCAAGCTGTCGGCCCTGGACGGCTTCTGCGACCCCGGCGGCATTGTGCGGCTGGCCCACAAGATGGGCCACCCCGCCATCGCCATCACCGACCACGGCGTCTGCCAGGGCTACCCCGAGGCCATGCTGGCCGCCGACGACATCCACAAGTCCGACCCCGATTTCAAGCTGATCTACGGCTGCGAGGCCTACTTTGTGGACGATATGGTCCCCTGTGTCTATGGCACCCAGGACCAGCCCCTGGAAGGGGAGTTCTGCGTCTTTGACACCGAGACCACCGGACTGGACCCCGGCTGCGAATACCTCACCGAGATCGGCGCAGTGCTGGTGCGCAACGGGGAAGTGGTGGATGAGTTCGACACCTTTGTCAAGCCCCCCAAGTCCATCACCCCCAAGATCACCGAGCTCACCGGCATCACCAACGAGATGGTGGCCGACGCCCCCAAAGAGGGGGAGGCCCTCCAGGCCTTCCTGGACTTTGCCGGGGGCCGGGTGCTGGTGGCCCACAACGCCAACGGCTTCGACATCCGCTTTTTGCGGGCGGCGGCCCGGCGCACCGGCATCAAGTTTGACGCCACCTACATCGACACCCTGACCATGGCCCAGACCATGTACCCCGGCCTCCACAACTACAAGCAGGGCACCATCAACAAGCACCTGGAACTGCCCGACTACGAGGCCCACCGGGCCTGCGAGGACGCCGGGGCCCTGGGCCGGATTTTCTGCGTCATGCTGCGGGATCTGGAAGAAAAGCAGATCACCGACATCGGCCAGATCAACACCGGCCTGGGGGGCAACCGGGAGGTGCTGAAGAAAAAATACTACCACATCATCCTGCTGGTGAAAAACCAGTCGGGCCTGAAGAACCTGTACAAGATTGTCAGCAAGGCCCATCTGGACTACTTTTTCAAAAAGCCCCGGGTGCCCCGGAGCCTGCTGAACCAGTACCGGGAGGGCCTGCTGGTGACCTCGGCCTGCGAGGCCGGCGAGCTGTACCGGGCCATTGTGGAGCAGCGCCCCTACGAGGAACTGAAAAAGATCGCCGCCTACTACGACATCCTGGAAGTCCAGCCCCTGGGCAACAACGCCTATATGGTCCGGGAGGGCCGGGTGGACAGCATCGAGAAGGTGAAGGACTTCAACCGGACGGTGATCCAGCTGGGGGAGGATCTCCACAAGCCGGTGATCGCCACCGGCGACGTCCACTTCCAGGAGCCGGAGGACGCCATCTACCGCACCGTGATGCAGGCGGCGGCCGGCTTCAAGGATGCCGACCATCAGCCGCCTTTGTACTACCGCACCACCGAGGACATGCTGGCCCAGTTCGACTACCTGCCCCCCGAAAAGGCCAGGGAGATTGTCATCACCAACCCCAACAAGATCGCGGCCCTCATCGACAACACCGTCCGGGCCATCCCCCGGGGCACCTATCCCCCCAGCATTGAGGGTGCGGAGGAGCAGCTGCGGGAGGCCACCTGGAAAAAGGCCAAGGAAGACTATGGCGACCCCCTGCCCGACCTGGTGCGGGAGCGGCTGCAGAAGGAGCTGGACTCCATCTGCGGCCACGGCTACGCGGTGCTGTACGTCATCGCCGTCAAGCTGGTGGCCTACTCCAACGCCGGCGGCTACCAGGTGGGCAGCCGTGGTTCGGTCGGCTCCTCGGCTGTGGCTCACTTCTCGGGGATTTCGGAGGTCAACAGCCTGCCCCCCCACTACCGCTGCCCCAAGTGCAAGCACAGCGAGTTCATCACCGACGGCAGCGTGGAGGACGGCTTCGACCTGCCCGACAAGAACTGCCCGGTCTGCGGAACCCCCATGCTGGTGGACGGCCACGACATCCCCTTCGAGACCTTCCTGGGCTTCTACGGCGACAAGGAGCCGGATATCGACCTGAACTTCTCGGGCGAATACCAGAGCAGCGTCCACCGGTACACCGAGGAGCTGTTCGGCAAGGAGAACGTCTTCAAGGCGGGCACCGTCTCGGGTATCCAGGACAAGACCGCCTACGGCTACGTCAAGCGCTACCTGGAAGAGCGGGGGATGACGGTGAACCACGCCGAGGAAAACCGTCTGACCCTGGGCTGTACCGGGGTCAAGCGGACCACCGGCCAGCACCCCGGCGGCATGGTGGTTGTGCCTGCCACCAGCGAGATTTACGATTTCTGCCCCATCCAGCACCCCGCCGACGACGTGGCCGGCGGCCTGCTGACCACCCACTTTGAATTCAAGTACCTCCACGACACCCTGCTGAAACTGGACGAGCTGGGCCACGATATGCCCACCTTCTACAAGTACTTTGAGGAGTACACCGGGGTGCCGGTGGACAGCATCCCCATGAACGACCCCAAGGTCTACAGCCTGCTGACCAGCCCCGAGGCCCTGGGGGTCACCCCCGACCAGATCGACAGCCAGACCGGCACCTTCGGCATCCCCGAGATGGGCACCAACTTTGTCCGCCAGATGCTGGTGGAGGCAAAGCCCAAGAACTTCTCGGAGCTGATCCAGATCTCGGGCCTGTCCCACGGCACCGACGTCTGGACCAACAACGCCGATGAGCTGATCCGCAACGGCACCTGCACCATCGCCGAGGTCATCGGCTGCCGTGACAGCATCATGCTGTACCTGATCCGCAAGGGCCTGGAACCCAAGATGTCCTTCGACATCATGGAGGCGGTCCGAAAGGGCAAGGTGGCCAAGGGGGGCTTCCAGCCCGGCTGGGAGGAGGCCATGCGGGAACACGACGTCCCCGACTGGTACATCGAGTCCTGCCGCAAGATCAAGTATATGTTCCCCAAGGCCCACGCGGTGGCCTATCTGATGAGCGCCATCCGGCTGATGTGGTACAAGATCTACTACCCCCAGGCCTTCTATGCGGTCTACTTCACGGTCCGGGGCGACGACATCGACTACGACGCCGCCGTGGGCGGGGCCGATGTGGCCCGGGCCCACATGAACGAGGTGAGCCGCCGGCTGAAAGAGGAAAAGAACGCCAAGGACGAAGACCTGCTGGTCTCGCTCCAGCTGGTGAACGAGATGCTGATGCGGGGGTACGAGTTCCTTCCCATCCAGATCGGCAAGAGCCGGGGCGTCAAGTATGTGCTGGAGGACGGCAAGGTCCGCCTGCCATTTGCGGCCCTGAAGGGCCTGGGCGCCAGCGCAGCCCTGGCCCTGGAAAACGTCACCATCCACGGGGAGGACTACCTCTCGGTGGAGGAGCTGCAGCAGGCCTCGGGGGTCACCAGTGCGGTGATCGACCGCCTGCGCCAGATCGGCGCCCTGGGCAGCCTGCCCGAGAGCAGCCAGGTGTCCTTCTTCTAAAAAAACTGACAAACGCAAAAACAGCCCGCCTGCCGGCATCTGCCGGCGGGCGGGCTGCTGCTTTATGGATTAGGAATGGAGAAAACTCACTGGTTTTCCAGCCATTCGATCAGGTCGTTGGCAGCGTTCTTGTTGCCCGACACAAAGAGGATGTCCCCCTCCTGGAAGGTGGTGTTGGGGCCGACGGTCTCGTTGACCTTGCCGCCGTTTTCGATGGCGATGATGTTCAGCCCGAAGCGGCCCCGGAGGTTGACGTCCACGACGGTGCGGCCGATCATCTTGGGGGGCACTTCCAGCTTGGAGATGCTGACCCGTTCGCTGAGCTGGACAAAGTCCAGCATGCCTGTGGTTTCCAGCCGGTGGGCCAGGCGGATGGCCATGTCGTGCTCGGGGTACACCACCTGGGCCCCCAGCTTCCGCAGCACCTGGCCCTGCTCCTCGCTGGCGGCCTTGGCGATGACGGTGGGGATGCCCAGGCTCACCAGGTGCAGGGTGGTCAGGATGGACACGTCCATCTTTTCGCCGATGCAGACCACAGCCACATCACAGTTCTGGATGCCGGTTTCCTCCAGGGTCTTTTTGTCCAGGGCCTTGACCACATAGGCGCTCTCGGTGTAGTCCCGCATGACCCGGACTTTTTCCTCGTCCTGGTCCAGGACCACCAGGTCCTCGCCGGCTTCGGCCAGCTCGATGGCCAGGGCCAGGCCGAACCGGCCCAGGCCTACGATGCCATAGGAAGCTTTTGCTTTCTTGGATTTGCCAAACATATTGTTCCTCCTGTCAGCCGATGGCGATGTTGCCCTCGGGATAGCGGATGCGCTCGCCCTTGTTGAAGTACCAGACCGAGGCGATGGTCAGGGGGCCGAGGCGGCCGATGTACATGATCAGAATCGAGACCAGCTTGGACGGCACGCTCAGGCTGGTGGTAATGCCGGTGGACAGGCCCACGGTGCCGAAGGCGCTGGTCATCTCAAACAGGGCATCCACCAGCTGCAGCTCAGGGTCAAAGACCAGCAGCAGCCAGGTGCCGGTGAGCACCACCGTCACGGCGATGAAGGCAATGACGGCGGCCTTGCGGAAGGCCCCGGAAGGGATGGAGTAGTGGAAGGCTTTTTCAGCCCGGTTGGTGGCGGCGGACTTGATGCCCTGCAGCAGGACGAAGAAGGTGCTGGTCTTGATACCGCCGCCGGTGGATCCGGGGGAGGCGCCGATGAACA